>CAYMQN010000176.1:0-8245 GCA_964392545.1 uncultured Desulfobacteraceae bacterium | reverse complement strand
GCCGAATTTGGCTTAGTGTCAACACACATCGGCTTTAGTGAGGTTTTCTCCATCTATTTTATGCAACGTTGGGGTAAAATGAGACGGGGGCCTACTTGGGTGGCGACTTTTTCGAAAAATCGAGGGCGTGGGGAATGCTGGAATAGCGGCCGGAGACTTCGGCCAGAATGACGGCTTCGGCCACTTCGCGCATGCTGCGGCGGGTGTCCATGCTGCGCTTTTGAATCCAGCGATAGGCATCGCCGGCGGTCAAATTCCGCCGGTCCATGAGAATCTCTTTGGCCCGATCGACCTGTTTGCGGGTCTCCAGCTCCTCTTTCAGCGCCTGGACCTGCTTCCGCGACCCAGCCCGCAGCCAAGAGCCGGCGATCAGCAAGGCGAGTGCCTCGCCGGTCTCGATTTCAAGCGGCGAAAAGGCGTGCGGCGCAGGCGTGTAACAATGCAGCGCACCCACTTGATCGGCGGCCTCGAGGATGATCGGCACACAGAGGAGCGACGTCAGCCCGCGCTGAGAGGCCATGGCCTCTTCGGGACGCCCGGTGGTGCGGCCCAGGTCGTAAACGGCCTCGCTGCGACGATCGAGCATAGCGCGTTCGCTGAAGCTTCCGGCAAGCGGCATCGTGCGGGGAAATGCCCGGCGGCCAGCCATCCCCCGAAACGCTTCCAATCGAAGGGTTTCAGGTATGCCACGGGCCTCGCTGCGCCACAGGGCGCAGACCGGTGCCGGCAGCAGCGTGGTTGCCGCGTCCAGAATCCTGGACAGGAGATCCACCGGCAGATCACGGCGCATCAGTCCCCGATGAAGGGCATTCAGGGTTTTAAGGCGCCGGGAAGCGGCATGAGGGTTGGCGTGATCGGACATGGACGGATACGACCTCTATTCTATTCGTATCGGCTGAAATACCACCGGCTACCGGAAGCGTCAAACGCCCTCCGGACGTTGCGGTTGGGGAAACGATTGTGCTAAAGTCTGATCTTCGGCTCCGATTGCGTGTCCATCCATAAACGGCATCGTTTGGTCCATGCCGGCACTCCCGCGAAAGCGGGCCCAGATAGCTTGGTTGCGGCATCGGTGGCGGTCGCCTGGATTCCCGGGTCAAGCCCGGGAATGACGACAGAAAAGTGCGGTTCGTTGTCGTTGAGGCATTGTCCGTCGGAGTTGGAAAAGATCCCGGCTTCCGCCGGGATGACGACTGAGGAAGGAAACCGCTTTATGCCCACCGCTCCTGAAGCCTTCGTCGAACGCCTGCGTGACCACGGCGTGCGTTATGCCTTCGGCATCCCCGGCGGCCCGTGGATACCCTACATGGAGGCCATGCGCCGCCGTGACATGCCGTTTGTCCTGGTGGCCAACGAGGCCGCGGCCGGCTTCATGGCCGACGTCTGCTATCGTTTGACCGGCACGCCGGCCCTGTGCCACGGCACTTTCGGTCCCGGCGCCACCAATCTGGCCACGGGCGTGGGCTGCGCCCATCTCGACCGATCGGCCTTGATCGCCGCCACCACCGAGCAAAACGACGCCATGCAACACCGGGTCACCCAGATGAACGTGGACCACCAGGCCCTGTTTCGTCCAATCACCAAGTGGACCACCCGGGCCGATCCCGATACGCTATCCACCGTCATCGACCAGGCTTTGACCACAGCGTTGAGCGAAGTACCCGGCCCCGTGCATATCGGGCTCCCCGTGGATCTCAATGACAAACAGGCTGTCCGGCACAACACCCGGCCGGCCGACCCGAAACCCGCCGCAGCACCGTCCGAGGAAGCCCTGCAGCCGGTTTACGACCTGCTCTCAAGGGCTCGCCGGCCCCTGTTCGCTGTTGGGTTGACCGCCGCGCGGCACAAGCTGGGCAGCCGCCTGGCCCGCTTGTTGGAAAGCCTGCCGGCCCCGGTGGTGCTGACCCCCATGGCCAAGGGACTTCTGCCTGAAACGCATCCCTGCTACGCCGGCGTGCTGTTCCACGCCTGCAGCGATCGGCTGGCCCCCATCCTTCATCAGGCCGACCTGGTGATCGGCATCGGCTACGACCCGGTGGAGTTCGACTACGAAGCCTGGCTGCCGTCGGTGCCCCTGGTGCACCTGGACACCGCCCCGGACCAATTGCCGCCGCCCTTCAGGCCGGCGGCCGCCTGCGTGGGCGACCTGGGCGCCGCCCTGGATGCACTGGCCGCGTTGCCCCCCCGGACAACGGCATGGGATTGGGAAAGGCTTGCGCAGCACCGTACTTCGCTGCACCGTGCCCTGCATCCGGCTTCGGACGGTTTGGGACCGCCCGAGGCCCTCGACATTCTGCGCGCTGTTTTGCCGCCGGAGGGAATCCTGACCTGTGACGTGGGTGCCCACACCCACCTCATCGGACAGCTCTGGCCCACCCCGGCCCCCGGCCAGCTTTTGATGACCAACGGCTGGTCTTCCATGGGGTTCGGCATCCCGGCCGCCCTGGCAGCCTCCCTTTGCCGCCCGGAAACACCCGTGGTCTGTGTTACGGGCGACGGGGGCTTCGCCATGATGGCCGGCGAACTCATTACCGCCCGCCGTCTGGGCTTGAACACCGTCATTCTGGTCCTGGCCGACCGCATGCTGAGCCTCATCGAGGTCAAGCAGGGCTGGAAGAACTGTCCGGCCGACAGCTCCCGGCTCTGCGATGGATCGTTTCTGGGGGCCGATGCCATCTTCGGTGTGCCCATTTTAAAGGCCGGCACCCCCGAGGCCTTGCGGGGGGCCCTCAAACAGGCCCTGGAAAGGCCGGGGCCGGTGGTGGTCGAGGCCGAAGTCGACGGGGGCCCCTATCACCAGCTGATTGCAAGGCATTACAAATGACCCCTGTTCGCATCATCGTCTGCGGTTTCGGCAATGTGGGCCGGGCCTTTGTCCAGCTGATCGCCCAAAAGCAGGACGATCTTCAGACACGCTACGGCCTGCGCCCCCTGGTTCAAGGGGTGGTGGATATCGGCGGCGCGGCCGTGGCCCAGGGCACGGACGAGGGACTGCCTTTCGACCGGCTCGCCGAGATGGCCGAACAAAAACGGCCTATCGAAGCCATGCCCGCTTTCGGCCGTCCGGAGGTTGCGGCCGCGGATGTGCTGCAAACGGTTGCCGCGGACGTATGGGTGGAAGCCACCCCAACGAATCTCACGGACGGGGAGCCGGCCCGCACCCACCTGAACACCGCTCTGGCATGCGGCCTGGATGTGATCACGGCGAACAAGGGGCCGCTGGTGCTGTATTACCGCGATCTCCTGGAGCGGGCACGCAGCGCCGGACGGCGTATCGCCATGAGTGCGGCCGCGGCGGCGGCCCTGCCCACCCTCGACGTTGGCCGCATCTGCACGGCTGGGGCCCGCATCGAGGCCATCGAAGGCATTCTCAACGGCACCACCAACTACATTCTGACCCGCATGGGCCGTGAAGGCTGCGACTATGCCACCGCCCTTGAGGCCGCCCAGGATCTGGGGATCGCCGAAACCGATCCCACCTTGGACGTGGCGGGATTCGACACGCGCAACAAGATCGTCTTGATCGCCAACCAACTTCTGGATGCCGGCCTTTCCCTGGACGAGGTGGAAACCGAAGGCATTACCGGTGTCGACCGGGAAACCATTGCCCGCGCCCAGGCCGCGGGACGGGTTGTCAAACTGATCGGTTCGGCCCGCCGCAAGGGGGACCGTCTGCAGGTGCGCGTGGCCCCGGAAGCCCTGGACCCCGGCCATCCCCTGGCCGGCGTGGATTATTCGGAAAAGGGAATCAGCTTCGACACGGACACCATGGGCCGCATCACGGTCACCGGCGGCCGCAGCTCGCCCACCGGCGCCGCGGCGGCCCTCTTGAAGGATTTGATCCACCTTTATTTTCTTCCTGGTGGAAGCAAATAAAAATGACTGAGGAATAACGCCATGCCAGCAAGCGCAACCATTGAACCGGCCGAGCTGCGCCGGCGCATCCGGGCCGGCGAATGGACCACCCCGACCTCCGGGGCGGCCACCGGATGCCTCCAGGCCAACCTGGTGATGCTGCCCGAATCCCACGCGTTTCACTTTCTGCTGTTTTGCACGCGCAATCCCAAGCCCTGTCCGGTGCTGGACGTGCTCGAGGCGGGGGCGACCGAACCGGCCATCGCCGCCGGTGCCGATCTGCGGGACGATCTGCCGCGCTACCGGGTTTTCGAAAACGGGGAACTGACCCAAGAAATGACCAGCGTGAAGGATTGCTTCCGCCCGGACATGGTCAGTTTTCTCCTGGGCTGCAGCTTCTCCTTTGAAAACGCCATGCTGGCCGCGGGCCTGCCGATCCGCAACCTGGAAGAAGACAAGAACGTCTCCATGTATGTCACCAACCGGCAATGCCGGCCGGCCGGTCCCTTCAGCGCCCCCCTGGTGGTGACCATGCGCCCCATGACACCGGCCCAGGCGGTCCGGGCGGTCCAGGTGACCACCCGCTTTCACCTGACGCACGGCGCCCCGATTCATATCGGCGACCCGGCCGACCTCGGCATCGATAATCTGGACCGGCCGGATTTCGGCGATCCAGTGACCATCCGCTCCGGCGAGATTCCAGTCTTCTGGGCCTGCGGGGTGACCTCGACCCTGGCCGCCGTCTCGGCCCAACTCGACCTGACCATCACCCACGCCCCGGGCCACATGTTCGTCTCGGACCAGAGGGACGAACACCTGGCCATTTTCTGACCTGAGACCACGGTCCCGGATCGATAGAAGGAACCGGGTTGGTCTGCGCCATCGAAATCGCTATCGGGATCCAAACCGGGATCGGCTTTTCCTGTATTCCAGTTCTTGGTCCTTCCTCGTTGTCGTTGTCGTGATCGGCGTCATCTATCCGCTGACGGGCGGTGCGGCCGCCGCCGGACGCGAGCTGCGGGCCGGCGGCGAGATGGTATAGACGATGAGCACCCGCATTCTCGATATCGAAGACCTCAAGGTATGCTATTCCGGTCTGCCGGTGCTGCAAGGGATTTCCCTGCATATGGATGCCGGGGAGACCGTGAGCGTCCTGGGCACCAACGGGACCGGCATGGGCGTAAATGTCCTTCGGGCTGAAATCCTTCAATCTGCAAAATGGCCCCGCACCCAATCCACCGCAGCCTCCACCCCGCGCAGCAGAGCCCGGGCTTCCTCCATGGTCGCCTCCTGGAAGCGCACCGTATCGCCCGGCGCCAACTGGCCCAGCAGCGGCAAATCGGCGGCAATCACCACGGCGATCTTCCGATAACCGCCGGTGACGGTTTCGTTCATCAGGACGATGGGCTTGCCGTCTCCGGGCACCTGGACGGCGCCGCACAGAATGCCTTCGGAAAGGATGGAAGCCGGAGCTCCGGCCCCGGGGGAGAGGGCCGGGCCCTCCAGCCGCACCCCGGTGCGGTCGGAGGCGCCGCTGACCGTGTAGACGGTCTCGTAAAAGCCCCGGCGGCTTTCTTCGGGAAAGTGTTGCGCCTGGGGCCCCGGGAGGGCTCGCAGGACCCATGCGTCAGCGTACATCGCCCGGAGCGTTTCCGGCAGACGGCGGCCGGCGCAGTGCAGGTATTCCTCCGGCGCACAGCCCGGCAGCAGGTCGCCGGCCTGCAGCGGCCGGCCCCGCCACCCGCCGAAACCGGCACCGATATTGGTGGCGCGGCTGCCCATGACCGCCGGCAGCCCGAAACCGCCGCCCACCGCCAGATAGCTCCGGCAGCCGCACCGGGCGGAGGCCAGTTCCAGCCGATCCCCCGGCGCAGCAGGCACAGCGGTCCACATGGGAATGGCCTTGCCGTTGAGGCGGGGCTGCATGTCGGCCCCGCTGACCGCGAAGACGGCCGCCCGCCGGAACCGCGCCTGAAAGCCCGTGAGGGTCGTCTCGACGACGGCGCTGCTTTCCAGATTGCCCACCAGAAGGTTGCCCGTGCGGCAGGCGTAGCTGTCGGCCGCACCGCTGGGGGCCACGCCGATCTCTCCGAAGCCGCGCCGTCCGAGATCCTGCACCGAAGCCAGGATACCCGGGGCGATAATCTCAAGCAGCGCTACCCCCTCCATTGGGCCGCCTCCCGTGCGCTGACAGGCTTGAACCGCACTTCGTCGCCCATGGTAAGCAAGGACGGACAGGCTGCCCGGGGATCGAAGAGTTCCACCGGTGTATGGCCGATGACCTGCCAGCCGCCGGGGCTCACCACCGGATAGATGCCGGTCTGGCGCTGGGCGATGGCCACCGATCCTTTGGGAATGCGGGTGCGGGGTGTTTCCCGGCGGGGGGTGTCCAGGGCCCGGGGGAGCTCGCCCATGTAAGGGAAGCCGGGCGTGAAGCCGATCATGTAAACCCGGTAGACCGTTGCGCTGTGCAGGCGGACCACCTCTTCAGGGGACAGTCCGTGAAAGGCGGCCACCCCATCGAGGTCCGGGCCGCCCTCGCCCCCGTAGACCACGGGGATTTCCACGACTTTGGGCGTCGCTTCGACGATACCGTCGTCCTCCAACGCGCACAACCCGCAAAGCTGGCGTTTCAGGGCTTCCGGCGCTGCGCGCAACGGATCGTAGACGACCAGCAGCGACGCATAGGCCGGCACGCTTTCAACCACCCCCCAAAGCTTTTCCTGGAGGATCAACCGATGCAGGCGCTGGACGCGCCGATTGACCGCGGGATCGATGCCGGACCCCAGTTCCACCAGCAGGCCGCAATCCCCCAGGGGGCTGATCGCCGGGTGCATGGGCCTCACGCCTCGAGAAAGGTTGCGACGGGTCTTACGTCAACGTCCGCTCCGGCAAGAGCTTCCCGGATGCGGCGCACCAGAGCCAGGGCCGAAGGGTTGTCGCCGTGCACGCAGACCGTGTCGCCGGAAAGGGCGATTTCCTCGCCGTTAAGGCAGGCCACGCGCCCTTCGGTGACCATCTTGAGCACGCGCGCGGCGGCCAGGTCGTGGTCCTTGATCACCGCACCGGGCAGGCCTCGCGACACCAGGGAGCCGTCCGGGTTGTAGGCCCGGTCGGCAAAGAACTCGCAGGCCACGCGGATGCCGATACGCCGCCCCATGGCCTTGAGCACGTCCCGGTTGGCCCCGCCCAGCACGAACAGGATCAGATCGCGGTCGACCGCCGCCACCGATTCGGCCACGATTTCCCACAGGGCGGGATTCGCCACCGCCATGGTGTAAAGTGCGCCGTGGGGTTTGACATGCTGCAGCCGCCCACCCCCGGCCTTGACAAAGGCCCCCAGGGCGCCGACCTGGTAGGCCACATAATCGCGGATCTCGTCGGCGGTGACGTCCATGTTGCGGCGGCCGAAGCCCATGAGGTCCGGAAATCCCGGGTGGGCGCCGGGGCCCACCCCGTTCTCGAGCGCCAGGCGCACGGTGCGCCGCATCACCAGCGGGTCGCCGGCGTGAAACCCGCAGGCGATGTTGGCCGAACTGATCAGGGGGATCACCTCGTCGTCCAGGCCGAGGGTGTAGCGGCCGAAACTCTCCCCCACGTCGGAATTCAAATCGATGGTCTGGCGGGCCTGGGGCATGATGTCTCCTCCGGGCTGTCGAGTGAATCACCGCGCGGCCAACCGGGCACGGCGTTGGTTTTTTAAACCACCAGGGCGGGGGATTGTCAACGCCGTGCTCCAACCGAACTCCGCTTCCAAGCCCCCGAAAACAAATCAAACATTGATCGCCGCCGAGAACTGGTTTAGGGTGGCGAACCGGATGCGCGAACAGGGCGGTTGCCACGGCGCCGTTTGCGGCACCGGGTTCAACGGAGGCAAACCCCATGCTGACCATCGAAGCCTATCAGAAAATGATCGACGAGTGGGTCAACACCGTGGGCGTGCGCTATTTTTCGGAACTCACCAACACGGCGATCCTGATGGAAGAAGTCGGTGAGGTGGCGCGGATCATGGCCCGCCGATTCGGGGACCAAAGTTGTAAGACCCCCGAGGACCGGCACGACCTGGCCGACGAACTGGCGGATGTCCTCTTCGTGGTGGTCTGCCTCGCCAACCAGACCGGCATCGACCTGACAGCGGCGGTGGAGCAAAACCTGGCCAAAAAAACCCGCCGCGATCGCCACCGCCACCGCAACAACCCCAAGCTCGCCAACCCGGCCGATGGGCCCCCAAAAGACGATCATTGATGCTCGCCTTTATCCTGAATTCCTGCAGTGGCAGATGTCGTTTGCGGTTCACATGAAAAACACGCCAATAGTGTCCGTCCAGAAAGGGTAGCTTTTGGTTCCTGGCAAGGCCGCAGCCGACGGGCGCCCACAGGCGTAGCCCGGC
>CAYMQN010000175.1:0-8252 GCA_964392545.1 uncultured Desulfobacteraceae bacterium | reverse complement strand
CGGCTTTCGAGGCCGTGTTGGAGTGCCCTGAAACTTCCCGTTTATGCCCGCCATGCCGGCGAAAGCCGGCATCTCGTTGGGCTAAGCGTATATGTATATGGAGAAGATCCCGGCTTTCACCGGGATGACGGCCCGGGCCGACCCCTTGCGTGAAAATTGCGGTACCAGCGCTTCCGCCGGGATAACGCCCGGTTCTCGGCCTGGTTCGTTCCCACATCAATCATACGTAAACAGCACCTGCAACGTCTCCCCGGGCCGCTCGGCCAGCTGCTCGTAAGCCTGCTGGGCGTCTTCGAGCCCGAAGCGATGGGTGACCAGGCGCGACGGGCGCACCCGCGCGATGAGCTCCCAGGCCACGTCCAGCCGCCGGGGCTTGCTCCAGCGGCCGGAAAGCGCCGGCGCGATGGTGCTGACCTGACTCGCTATGAGCTGCAGCCGGTTGCGGTGGAAACGTCCCCCCATGTCGATGGGCGCCGTCTTGGTGCCGTACCAGGAGCCCACCACGATGCGCCCCCCGAATCCGGCCCGGGCCATGGCCGTATCCAGCAGGGCCGGCTGCCCCGACAATTCATAGACCAGATCGGCTCCCCCGTCCGCCGCATCGGGGCCGAACAGGGCTGCGGCCATTTCTTCCCAGCCCGCTTCGTCGCCGGACCAGGCCGCCCCGGCCCCCAGGTCGCCGGCCGCGCGCCGGCGCAGGGGCCAGCGTTCGATCACCGCCAAAGCCTCCAACGGGAAGCGCGCCAGAACAGCCGTGGTCAGCAGGCCGACCACTCCCTGGCCCAGCACCAGCACCCGCTCGCCCACCATGGGCCGCCCGTCCATGACCAGGTTGACGGCCGTCTCCATGGCGGCCAGAAAGACGGCATCCTCGTCGGCCACGCCTTCCGGCAGCGGAATCAGTTCGGCGGCCGGAACTGCAAAATGACTCTGGTGGGGCTGGAAGGCAAACACCCGCCGGCCGATCCAGGCCGGATCGGCTTCGGGACCGGCGGCCACCACCCGGCCTACGCTGGCGTAGCCGTAGGCCAGGGGGTAGGCGAAGGGCTGCCCGGCATAGCCGGGGAGGGTTGCGTCCAGCGGCATATGGGCCGGGAAACGCCCCTCGAAGATCAGCATTTCCGTGCCCGCGCTGATCGCCGAACACCGAACGGCCACCCGCAGTGCGTCTTCCCGCAGCTCGGGCAGAGGCGTTTCCCGGAGGGTGCACTTGAACGGCTTTTCGAATAGGAGGCTGCGCTGTGTCATGACGCCTGCCAGACCGGCCGGGCCCAGAGGACCAGGTCGCTTTCGAGATGTTCGCAATGGAGCACGGTCAGCACCATGGGGGCTTCCGTGCCGTTGGGCGGTGCCGCCAGGACCGGAAGCCCGCCGACCAGTTTGGGGGCGATGGTGATGATGAAAAGATCCACCAGTTGGGCGCGGATGAAGCTGGTGATCACCCGGGCGCCCCCCTCCACCATAAGGCGCCGCAGCCCCCGCGCGTGGAGCAGGGCCAGGGTGCGGCGCAGATCCAGCCGCCCGTTTTCCCCATCCCGCCCGCAGGGCAGCACCTCGGCGCCGGCGCGGGTCACCGCTGCCACGCGCTCGGCGGGATTGTCTTCGGCCCCCACCAGCCAGGAACGGCAATCTTGGCGCTGCAGCAGGCGGGCCCTGGCCGGGGTGCGCAGGCGGGTGTCCAGGACCACCGGCTGGGGATGAGGGCCTTCCACCAGCCGCACCGTTAGCCGGGGGTCGTCGGCCAGTACCGTTTCGATCCCCACCAGGATGCCCCCGTGCAGGGTTCGCAGCACGTGGGTCATGCGCATGGACGCCGGCCCGCTGATGGGCAGCGGACGACGGCGGCGGGTGGCAATGCTGCCGTCGATGCTCTGGGCGTAACTGACGGTTACGAAAGGACGGTCCGCCTGGCGGCAGGACCCTGCAACCCCGTCGATACGCCGGGCCATGACGTCCATGGCGGCAACCTCTTCTCTTTTCAATAGCGTCTCCTCTTTAACTGGAACCCATCCCACCCGCAGCCGGCGGTCACGTTCACGGGCCGCGGCCGGGATCCGCGACACCGGCCCGGGTCGCTTTCGGCGGGCGCCCGGCCCGCAGCCGGCGGGCGGCGAACACACCCCCGATGGACATCAGAACGATGTCCCGCAGCCGCATGACGGCGCAGGCCGCGGCCGCCAGGTCGGGATTGCCCCCCAGGCTGACCAGGGCCAGCAGTTGACCGGCTTCCAGGGCCCCCAGCCCGCCGGGCAAGGGCAGCAGGAAGGCCAGGCGGGCCGCCACCGCCACCGTCAGGAGTGCATGGGCCTGCATGGGATACCCCAGAAAGGCGTAGATCACCCACAGCTCCCCAAGGAAGGCCAGCCATTGCACCGCCCCTATGCCGGCATACCATCCCGGAAGCCCGCCGGTCAAAACGCCTGCCGCGCTATGCTCGCCGGCCTGCAGAAAGGCGACCAGCCGCGACGTGTGCCGAGGGGCGACCTTCCAGCGGGAGAACCGGGCGGCCATCCGGCTCAGGGGCGCCCGGCCGCGGGCGATGGCGCGCAGCAGCCCACCCGCCGCCAGAACGACGGCACCCATGCCCAGGGTGGTCCAGATCAGGGCGGACCTCGCGTTGATCAAAGGGGCCAGAATGAAAACCCCGCAAACCGACAGAAAAACGAGATTGCCCATCAGCTCGGTCAGCCGATCCACTCCGACAGCGGCCGTGGCCGCCGCAGGGGGCACCCCGTGGCGCTCCGTCAGGCACAGCACCTGGAGGGGCTCCCCGCCGAACTGCGGCCCGGGGGTGATGTAGCTCACCGTGTTGGCGGCCATGCGACAGGGAACCAGCACCCTGAAACCCACCGGATGCCCCATGCGCCGCAGGATGAGCCACCAACGCCAGCACATGGCCCCCAGGATGATCAGGTTGACCCCTGCGAAAAACAGCCATTGCGGCCAATGCCACAGACCGATGGCCGCCCACACGGCCGCCGGCGAAACGTCGCGCAGGGCCCACCACAGGAGGCCGGCGATCGCGGCCAGGATCAAAATCTGCACGAGGAGCGCGCGGGATCCGCCGGAAGTCGGCATCGCCTGGATCCAGCGCTTCGAGGTTCGGCCAACCGCCCCCCGGACGGTCATCCAGTCCCGCACGAAGCCCGCCAGCAGGGGGAGCAGAAATACGGGCGCCGCCAGGGCCAATACGTTGCGCGGCAAAACCGGCAGCAGGGCAATGCCCAGAAATGCCATTTGAACGCCGGCCACCACCCGCGCGAACTTGCGCGGAGGGGGCGGATAAAGGGGGCGGCCGCGCAGCCTGCGGCCCCACAAACCGAGTTGGTAGAGGTAGTAGATCAGCCCCGCGCTGAGGTAATACGGCGGCAGGCGCCCGCCCGCCACGGCCACGCTCGAGGCCACCAGCACGCCCAGGGCGTCGATGTCGTTGTCCAGCGCTTTCCCCAGGGCGCTCTGGGTCCCGGTACGCCGGGCCCAGGCCCCGTCCACCCCGTCCAGCACGGCGGCGGCCAGGTAAAAGGCCCCCGGCAGCCAGGCCAGGGCGTTGCCCGCTGCGCCGCCGGGGGGGTCGACAAATAGAAAACCGGCCATCAGGCTGATCAGAAGCCCCCGCAAAAGGGTCAGGCGGTTGGCGGTGCCGAGGGTGGCTGCCGGCAGCAGCGCCGCGCCCGCACGATTTTCCAACAGACGGTACCACAGCAGGCCGTGAATTACCGCCAGCACAGTGGCCGCACACACGGCACCGGCCATGACACCGTCGTCCGGGGAGCTGCGATCCAGCCCGTAGAAAAACAGCAGAAGCAGCCCCCCGTGGATCACGGCCTCCCGGATCGCTTGGCTCCGAATGGCCCCGGCACCCCACCCCCAGCCTGTTAACAAGGATTGGTTGGCGGGTTTCCGAGGGGGGGTATCCGTCATGATGATGCCATTGCTATTTGGTGTTGAGGCGGTTAAGTTTAGCCCATCGATTGGCACCAAAGGATGACGACGCTTGCAAACCCGCATCGAGGCCTTGGAGAAGATCTACCAGTCATTCGAACAGGAGACGGCCCCCTTCCGCACAGGGGCGGCCTGTAGCGAGGGCTGCGCCTACTGCTGCACGGACGCCGGACGGATCGACTGCACCACCCTGGAAGCCCTGCGCATCCACGAACACATGGGGCAAATGGCCCGCCCCCGCCGGCGCGACCTTAAGAAAACGCTGAAGCGGGACATACGCCGGCGCGAAGCCGGCAAACCGAACCCCTGCCCGTTTCTGGCTAAAACCAGGGCTTGCACCATCTATCCGCTGCGGCCCCTCGCCTGCCGCCGCATCTACAGTCTCCACCGCTGCTCGGCCGGGCAGCCCCCCATGCTCAGCCGTCAGGTCATGGCACTGGCCGAAAACGCCATCGCCGTCTTGCAGCGCCTGGATGCCAACGGCTATTCCGGACACCTGAGCTTCCTGCTGCACCTGCTCGATGATCCCCGGTTTCGCGCCACTTACAAAGCCGGCGGGTTCCACCCCGAAGATATCATGGCCTTCGGCAAATCCCACGGCATCGTGATCAACAAGATGGTCGCCTGACCTTCGGCTCCCAATTCTTGGGTGACGTTTCGCTCATGTGAAACTTCACGTTTTTGAAGTTTCTTGGTCGATCAAACGGGCCGATTGCAATGCATCACCGATTCGGTCCAACGCGTTGATTCGATTTGTTTTATCTTTTTCATTATCCAGCACCGCCGGCCCGCGGCGGGGCTGGATGAAGAACACCTTCGTGCGCGTCGCGATCTTCGTGGTGCAAGCCTTTCGACATTCCACCGACCCAAGCGCATCACATGCTGCCGGGACGGGACGCTCATTCCACCCGCACATCCGTAAACCACACCTTGAAGCCATCGCGCCCTTCCCGCAGCAGGGAGAGGTCCATCCCACCGATGGTCTGATAATCCGTCCAGGTGGTGATGCGGGCCGGGGGCTCACGGCCCCCTCTGAGATAGCTCCACTCCCGCACCATCATGTTGTCGTCGACATAAAGCTTGTACGTGTCGTCGGGGGTATACCCCTTGCCGCTGACATACTGGACCACCACCTCGGTCATATCCTCCCCACCGAGGGGCGAGGGCTGGTTGCGGTTGACAAGGACCTCGACCTGGTCCCGGCCTTCATAGGCTTTGAGCGGGAAAAGCAGCCAGTAGGCGTCATTGACGAACGCCTGGGACATCTCCTGTTCCACACCGTCCAGGAAGACCCGCTTGTCCCGGATGTGCCACACCCACTGGCGCGTGACCACCTTGTCCGGAAGCTGGGCGTGGAAGGTGAAGAAAAGCCGGTCGTGCTGGTAGAGGGCGAAAAGGTTATGGGCCCAGCTGATGTCGTGCAAAACGTCGCTGGACGGCTTTGCGGTGTGCTTCATACAGCCGCCGAGGA
This sequence comes from uncultured Desulfobacteraceae bacterium, assembly GCA_964392545.1. Lineage (GTDB taxonomy): Bacteria > Desulfobacterota > Desulfobacteria > Desulfobacterales > UBA5852 > JABZFP01. Next base: position 2,839 of record CAYMQN010000175.1, on the reverse strand, counting down.
CGAAGAGCAGCACGAAAAGCATTACGATTCGTTTCATGGCGCCTCCCTTGCAATGGATTGCGGCTTCCGGAGAGGCCCGGGCCGCAGGTGAGCCGACCTCGTATCCGCAAAGGCCAGCGCGGAAGCACGCGATCGGTCGCAGATCACACCTGCGAGGCGGCCACGCAGGACGTCGAGGATCGAGGAGTTGCTCTGATGCAAGGTAAGGGCCGGAAGGGGCGCGTGCAATAGGCCGCAGCGTCAGGCCCCCACCGTTCCATTTTCCCACCGCCGGGTGCCGCTCACTGCATTCGGGATTTATGGGCTTGGTTCGAGTTTGGCGATCCGCCGGGCATGGCGCCCGCCCTGGAAGGCGGCCGCCAGCCAGGTCTGCACGATGGCCCGGGCCTCGCATTCGTCCACCAGACGGGCACCGATGGCGATCATGTTGGCATCGTTGTGCTCCCGCGCCAGGCGGGCACTCTCCGTGTTCCAGCAGAGGGCACAGCGTACGCCGCGGACCTTGTTGGCGGCCATGGCTTCCCCGTTGCCGCTGCCGCCGAGCACGATGCCGAGAGCGCAGCGGCCGGTGGCGACGCTCTCGGCCGCCGGCCGGATAAAATCCGGATAATCCGCCGGCGCCTCGCTGTCGGTGCCGAAATCCCGGACCGTGTGCCCCATCTTCCCAAGATGGGCCTTGAGCGTTTCCTTGAGACGGAACCCGGCGTGGTCCGATGCGATGGCGATCGTGTTCATGAATTCAGCGCTGCTCCAAAGCTTCGCGCACCTTGTCGGCGAGCTCCCGCATGGAAAAGGGTTTTTGCAGGAAGCATACGCACTCGTCCAGGACGCCGTGATGGGCGATGACGTCGGCGGTATAGCCGGACATGAACAGGCATTTGAGATTCGGGTAGAGGGTTTGCAGCTCGCGGGCCAGATCCCGCCCGTTCATTTCCGGCATGACCACGTCCGTCATGAGGAGATGAATATCCCCGGCCTGTTCCCGGGCCAGCCGAATGGCCTCACCCGGGGTGACGGCCGTTAGAACGGTATAGCCGTTGCGTTCGAGCATCACCTTGGCCATCCGCAAAACCGAGGGTTCATCTTCCACCAGCAGAACGGTCTCGTGGCCCCGGGAAAGTGCTGGGGCCCCGTCTCCGACGGCTGTGGGCACCTCTTCCGCAGCGTAACAGGGCAAATAAATCCTGAACGTCGCCCCCTCCCCCGGCGCACTGTCGACCTCGATGAAGCCGTTGTTTTGCGTGACGATGCCGTAGACCGTGGCCAGCCCCAGACCGGTTCCCCGGCCCACCTCCTTGGTGGTGAAGAACGGCTCGAACAGGTAGGCCTGGTTATGAGCGGCGATGCCACAGCCGTCATCGCTCACCGCAAGCATGGCATAGGCGCCGGGAGCAACCTCGGTTTGTTCAGCGCGGAAGGCGTCGTCGATCTCGACGGCGCGCGTCTCGATGGTGATCTTGCCGCCACTTTGGATGGCGTCCCGGGCATTGACGCACAGGTTGGCCAGAATCTGGTCGATCTGGGAGGGATCCATTTTGACCGCCCCCAGATTTTCCCCCGGCTCCCAGACCAGCAGGATGTCCTCGCCGATGAGCCGCCGCAGCATCTTGAGCATGCCTTCCACGGTTTCGTTCAGATCCAGGACGCGGGGGGAAACCATCTGTTTGCGGGCAAAGGCCAGGAGCTGCCGGGTCAAATCCGCGGAACGCTGGGCGGCGCGGCGAATCTCCTCCAGGGAAGCATACGTCGGTTGGGCCGGATCCGTCTGTCCCAGGGCCAGCTCGGTATGGCCCAGGATCACCCCCAGCATGTTGTTGAAATCGTGGGCCACCCCGCCGGCCAGGCGGCCGACGGACTCCATCTTCTGGGATTGGGCCAATTGGCCCAAGAGCCGCTCGCGTTCGTCTTCCGCCTGCTTACGCTCGGAAACGTCCGTGACAACCAGGACATTCAGGCTCTCGGTGGCCTTCAGGCGGAATTCGATCTGCCGCACCCGCCCGTCCTTGCAGGTCACCGGATAGACCCTTGGCCGGATTTCGGCGTGCTTGGCCCGGGCTTCCGCAATCGCGGCCGACCACTCCCGGCGCACGCTGCGGCGCAAATCTTCATCCGGATAGGCCTGGGACCACCACGCTTCGATGGAGGGGATTTCGTCCATACCGTAGCCGAAGATCTCGACAAACTTGGGGCTGACATAAAGCGCCTTTTCGTCCCGGTCGGAAATGACGATCCCCACCGGGGCCAGCTCCACCAGCAGGCGGAAGCGTTCCTCGCTGGCGCGCAGGGCCTCGGCGTTCTGCTTGCGGCGGGTGATGTCGCGGGCGGCGGCATAGACCAGATGGCCCTGGGGCATCGAGCGCCACTCGATCCAGCGGTAGCTGCCGTCCTTGTGGCGGTAGCGGTTCTCGAAATTCAGGACCGCCTCCTGGTCGACAAGGCGGGCCAGGGCCGCCCGGGTGGCGGCGATGTCTTCGGGGTGCACGAAGTCCATGAAAAACCGGCCCTCGAGCTCGGAAATCGAATAGCCGAGGGCTTTTTCCCATTCGGGGTTGAGCCGCAAGAACCGCCCTTCGGTATCCGCGATGCCCAGCAGATCGAGGCTCGAGGTGAAATAGCGCTCCAATTCCGCGGTCTTGGAGCGTAGGGCCTCCTCGGCCCGGCGGCGAAAGGCCATGTTGACGACCAGGCCCGCGAGGAGGCTCAGCAGGATGGCAAAGGTTGCGATCACCCCCCACACGAGCGCGGTGTAGCGTTCATAGAGCGACGGCGGAGGAGGATTGATGATTACGGCGCCGGCGGGCAACAGGCGCCGGTCGATCTGCCACCGTTCGAGAGCGGC
>CAYMQN010000174.1:5709-8274 GCA_964392545.1 uncultured Desulfobacteraceae bacterium | reverse complement strand
TGAAATAGCTGTCTTCCAGCCGTCCGAAATCGTAGATCTGAACGATGTTGGGGTGCTGCAGCAGGGCGGCCAGGCGCGCTTCATCGATGAAATAGCTGACCGCCTCTTGCTCGGCCGAGAGATGCGGTAGAATCTTTTTGACGGCTACCGCTTTCTCGAATCCTTCTTCGCCCGAAATCTTGCCGCGATAGAGTTCCGCCATGCCGCCCACGGCAATGCGGTCGGTCAACCAGTATTTCCCGAATTTAAGAGGGGGTGTGGCGTTCATGAGGTTTATCGAAAACGCACCTTTGCCCGTGCCGAGGAGGCCTTGGGCCGTCCTTCCCGAAAGGACCTCGACGGGTCGAAATAATTAGATTAATTGGATAAGGTTACCAGAGCAGCGCTGAATTGGCAACTCAAAGTTGCCCCGGCCCACGGCCTTGGATGAAAGGCGGGCGTGGCCTCGCAGCCGGTGCGGCATCGTCCGGAGCCGGCTTCATAGAAGCAATAACCACTTGTTTTTAATTATGATCGATGTTATGCTGGTTCCAAAATGGAACATCGGCGCAGGCGCCGTTTAACCACAACCCGTTAGCGGGCTACAATCGGGATCAGAACCATGGAACATCGCAAACGATCTTCCGCCCCTCAAAGCCGAACCACGGCCCCGAACGAACAGTTCGAGCGTGGCTTCCGCCGCCTGAGCAACAAGGAAGCGCGGGTTTTCGCCCGCGTGCCCTGCTCGGAGGACACCCATTTCGCCGCCAATCGGGAACTTTATCAGGGGACGATCAAAAACGTCAGCGAAGGCGGCATCTATGTCCAGACCCGGCAACGGTTCAAGGTCGGCCAGGAAGTGGTGGTTGCCGGACCGTTCGGGGAAAACCGACAGGATGCGAAGCGCTATGGACGGGTCGTCTGGTGCGACGACAGCGGCATCGCAGTTGAGTTCATCCGCAAGACAGCACCGGTACCCCGTCGCTAGACCTCTTCCCCCCTTCGAGTAGTATTTCCCGAACGGCCCGGGGACGCCTCGGCCACCTTCGAGCGGCGACCGGCGGACCTTTCACCGGCCGATCCGTCGACCTGGGCGCCAGTCCTTCGGCTACTTGCCCCGCAGGGCAGAGGGACCAGGGGTAACCGGGAAACCGCCTTTGCCGTCGTCAAGGAGCCGCGTCATTCATGGCCTCTCCCCCACCCGCCACGTCCGCCGGGCTGCAAGCCAGTGTTTTCGCCCTCGTTTCGGCGGCCTTCACGACCATCTACATCACCCAGCCCGTTCTGCCCGTTATCCAGGAGGCCTATCATATCTCGGCCCCCCGGGCCTCGCTGAGCATCTCGGTGGTCATCCTGGGGATCACCCTGGCCAACCTGCCTTTCGGCGCGCTGGCCGACCGCTGGTCCATTCGACCGATCATCCTCGCCGGCGGACTGATGGTGGTCGGCGGCAACGCGGTCTGTGCCGCAGCCGCCGGTTTTCCGCTTCTGGTCGCCGCACGGTTCGTCCAGGGCCTCTTCATCCCCGCCCTGACCACCTGCCTGGCGGCCTTTCTCGCCCGTCGCCTCCCGTCCCACCGCTTGAACGTGGTCATGGGCACCTATGTTTCCGCCACGGTGGCCGGCGGTCTGGGCGGCCGGCTGCTGGGCGGCCTTTTCCATCCCGCCCTGAACTGGCGCTGGGCCTTCGTCGTCGCAGCGGGGCTGGTGGCCCTGGCCTGTGGCGTGGCCTGGCGCGGGTTGCCACGGGAAGCCGCCCAACGCCGGCGTCAGACGGCGCCCATGGGTTTTCTGCAATTGGTCGGGCAGGGGGCCCTGCTCAAAAATTTTGTGGTGGCCTTCAGCGCCTTTTTCGTTTTCTCGTCGGTTTTCAATTACCTGCCCTTCTATCTGGCCGGTCCGGTATTCGCGGCCCCGACGCGCACCATTACGCTGATGTACCTGGCCTACCTGATCGGCATCGTCATCGGTCCCCTGGCCGGTGAATTGAGCAACCGCCTGGGCAACGGACGCACCATGGCGGCCGGTGCCGTTTTTTTCGGACTGTCGCTGGGCGGAACCCTCTATCCCGCGCTGGCGGCCGTGGTCATCGGCCTCGTGGGAATCTGTGCGGGATTTTTTACGGTGCACGCCGCAGCGGCGGGATGGCTCAACCGGAATCTGGTATCCAGCCGCGGCCGCGCCAATTCCCTCTATGTCCTCTTCTATTATGCCGGCGGCACGTGCGGGATCACCCTGGGGGGGATGGCCTATGAAGTCTGGGCATGGCCGGGGGTGGTGGGCATGGGCATCGCCATGCTGCTGGTTCCGCTGGTCATCGGCGTGTGGGCGGCGGCCGCGGGACAGGGCACCCGTGACCGCGCAAAACAGTGAACGGCGGGCGAGGCCTCGGTTTACCCCAACGTTGGGGTTTAGCTGCAGGCCGCCTCCACGGTGGCGGCCGCTTTGGGAATATCCGGTCCCAGGACCCGGGCGCCGTGGGCGGTAATGCCCACCACGTCCTCGATGCGGACACCGCCGAAGCGTCGGTACCGGTAAAGGTCATCACGGCGCTGTCGATAGATCTCGCGGGCAAACATGGTGTGC
>CAYMQN010000174.1:0-5609 GCA_964392545.1 uncultured Desulfobacteraceae bacterium | reverse complement strand
CCGGTAAAGGTCATCACGGCGCTGTCGATAGATCTCGCGGGCAAACATGGTGTGCCAAGTCCCTTCCGGTGGTATGCGGGTCGTGTCGACGGTTTTCAGGGCGTCTGGCGGCGTCTTTCCCATTCCGGCCAGGCCGCGAGCTGCGTTATCAAAGCCGTTCCGTTCGCCACCCGCCAGCGCAGGTTCCAATCGAGAAGACGGGTGCCGAAATCGTTTTTGCGGGAAGATGCGCCCAAATAAGCCGGCCGCGGATCGAGCCGCAGGACCTGAACCATCAGCCGCGCCAGCTGCCGACGCTCATTGGACGGCAGCTGCCGCAAGATGGCCCGCACCCTGTCGGCAAAGCGCACCCGCAGGGCGGCGGGGGGCCGCTCCCGGGCAAATCCGCCCGCCGCCTCGGGACGGCAGTCGGCGTAGGGCAGATAGGGTTTGATATCCAGCACGGGGGTCTCGTCGAGCAAATCGATGCCGGCCAGTCGCAGGTGCCCCCCACCCGGACCGTAATCGATGCCTTCCAGAACGACCAGGGACAGTCCGATGGGATTGGGCCTGAAATTGGAACGGGTGCCGAAAACGCCGCGGCGCTGATTGCCGCCCAGGCGCGGGGGCCGCACGCTGCTCCGGCGGGGATCCATGGCGGCGGCGTGGAACACGTACTGCAGCCAGATATGCGAGAATTCCTCAAGGCCTGCCAGATACGCGCGCCGGTTGAAGGGAGGGAACAACTCCAGGATGCCGCGGGCATCCGGGACGAGCCCGGCCTGCCGCGGTGCACCGAATTTCTCCTTGAAGCAGGAGTGGACCCTTCCGATAGGGCGAAAACCGTATTCCATGGTCCCCCTGGATAGCACAGTTGCCGCCCGAAACAAATACGGTCCCCTCCCCCCGCAGCCCGCCGATGGTGCCCTCCGAAAGGACCCATGCGGGGCACGCTTGACAAAACGGCATGGCGCCATTCAGAATCTTGCCGAATCTCAAAGGGCCGTACGCACCCCGTCGGTTGCGCGCTGCCCGAAAGCCCACGGAGGAAAAACCCGTCATGCAGGACGCCCCCCACCGGCTGGATAGCCTGTTCCTCGCGGAGGAAGGCACCCTGAGGATGAACCGTCAGCCCCTGTACTATCGACGTCTGGTACCGTTGCCCAAAAGGCCGCACCGGGGGCCGGCGCTTGTTTTTCTGCATGAAGCCTTGGGCTGCACCGCCATGTGGCATGCCTTCCCGGCCCGGGTGGCCGCCGCCACGGGCCTCAGCGCGGTCAGTTTCGACCGGACCGGCTACGGCCGCTCGCCACGGACACCGCGTCCCCGGACCAAAGACTATCTGCACCGGGAGGCCGAATCCGTCTTGCCCCGGGTGCTGGAAGCCCTGGGCATTCAACACGCCATTCTCGTGGGCCACAGCGACGGCGGCTCCATCGCCCTCCTGGCGGCCGCCGCCCTTCCCCGAACCGTGGTCGGCATCGTAACGGAGGCCGCCCATGTCTTCGTGGAACCCATTACCCGGGCGGGGATTCGCACGGCTCTGGCCGCCTTTGCGCCCCGGCAGCTCGAGCAACGCCTGGCCCGCTATCACGGGGCCAGGACGCGGGCCCTGTTTTTCGCCTGGGCCGATACATGGTTGTCGGAAACCTTTCGGGACTGGAACATCGAGGCTTGCCTCGCGAGAATCCGATGTCCGGCCTTGGTGATCCAGGGGCGTGACGACCCTTACGGCTCAGAGGCCCAGGTGCGCGCCATTGTGGCGGGCATCGGTCCCGGGGCCCGGGCTTTGCTCCTGCCCGCTTGCGGCCACATCCCCCACCGCTCGGCCTCCGGCGAGGTTTGCGATGCCATCGCGGCCTTCGCGGGAGAAGTGGCCCCTTGAAGGCGACATCGCGGGGCTGACACCATGCGCGATCCCGCGAGGTGCGGCGACGATGCCAAGGGGATGGGACCATCGCTCCGCGGTCGCTTGCCCCTGCAAGCGGTCTTGTTCTATACTGGTGTCGGACGATACTTTTTCAGGAAACCGACCGGACTTTTGGAGAAAACAGGTGCCCGGCACGAAGCCCCTCGAAATCGACATGAGTTGGATCGGCCTGACGCGCCCGGGGGATGCCGTGGACTTCTTCAGCCTGGCCCCTTTGCCGCCCTTTCGCCCCGACGCGCAGGCGTTCAGCCTCACCAATGCCTTCTGGCTCAGCGAGCTGTCCCGGCTCATCTACCGCCGGGACCCAAGCGAAGGCCATCTCAACCTCGCAGGGACTTCCCGCAAAGCGCTTCTGGCAAGGGTCGGCTTGCGGGAGGCCGTCTTCCTGAGCCGTCAAGAAACCCAGTGCGCGCTGATTCGCACCACACCTCAGCACGGGCGCCCCTTTGCCGTTCTCGTCTTCAGGGGAACCACGGGTCTGCGCAACTGGTTCCTCGACCTGGACGTGCGGCCCGAGCCCCTGGCGCCCCGAATGGTGGTTCATCGGGGCTTCGTCGAGGCGCTTGGCCGCGTGTGGCAGGACCTGCGGCCTCATCTCGAGCGCTTGACCGTCCCCCTCTTTATGACCGGTCACAGCATGGGCGGCGCCCTGGCCCAGCTGGCGGCCTGGTATCATCCCGCGCAGGCCGTCTACAGCTTCGGCGCCCCCCGGGTGGGAGACGCCGGTTTTGGTGACCATTTGGCCACCGTACCCATTTATCGGCTGGTCAACGGCCGCGACGTGGTGCCTGAATTGCCGCCCTCCACCCGTCTGCTTTCTTTCCGTTCGGCCGGCCGCTTGGTGCTCATCGATCGCCGAGGCCGCATCTGTGAGATGGAAAAGAACGGCGCCTCCACCAATTGCTTTGAAAACGGCCGGTTGTCCATGGTCGCCTTGACGGAGCGCTGGTATCATCCCCCCGTCTTTCTGGCGGATCATGCCCCCATCAACTATTCGGCCAAGATCGCGCAGACCCTGCAAAAGCGGCGTCCGGCAAAGGGGACGGCGGCCGCCCGCCATGGCGCGGTTCCCCTCAGGACGACGGGGACTCCCACTCGCCGACGTACTTCTTGACCGTGCGACGGTCCAGCCCCGTCCGGCGGGCGACTTCTTCGAAAGTACCGTAGCGCTGGTGGAGCAGGGCGCAATAGCCGGTCACCAGGTGCTGGCTGCTGATCGTGCCCTCCGCGAGCCCCCGGGCCAACCGATCCGCCAACCGCTCGGCGCCGGGCGCCGAGGCCCGCCCCGTGTAATCCTTTTTGAGAAGCACCCGCCGCACGCACTGCTCCAGTTCCCGGACATTGCCGGGCCAGGCGTAGTCCCGGCCGAGCTGACGATCGATCACCCCCCGGATCATGCTCAGCAGCTCCGTGGAGGCCCTGCCGACCATCCGCTTGACGGTGAATTTGAGGAGATCATCCAGCTCCTTGGGGCTTTCGCGGATGCGTTCCCGCAGAGGCGGCACGGTGATGATGTCGGAACACAGGCGGTAGTAGAAATCATTGCGGAAGACCTTGCCGCTTTCGATGTCCGCCAAGGCGCGATTGGTAGCGGCAATGACACGCCCCTCGAAACGCCCCTCGACGTGACTGCCCACGGCTGAATATTTACGATCCTGCAGCACCTGCAGAAGCTTGATCTGAATCGGAATGGACAGCTCGCCGATCTCGTCCAGCAAAATGGCGCCGTGGGGACTGCAGTGATCGAATACCCCGCGGTGATCCTTGACCGCCCCGGTGAAGGCCCCCTTTTTATGGCCGAAGAGTTCGGACTCGATCAAGGTGTCGGGAAATTGGGAGAGATTCAGGGAAACAAAGGATCGTGTGAAGCTTTCCACGAAAGTCTTCTTGCGCTCATTGAAGGGAATGAAGCCCGACCGCCCGATCGCCATGGCGGCGGCCCCTTTGCCGGTGCCGGTCTCCCCCAACAGCAGCGTCGAAAAATCTTCCATGCGGTTCCACAGGTAGCGGTCGTATAGATCGATGTTGTGGGTGAAGACGTTGGTCCACAGATCCTGGCGCAGGCGCTTCATGCCGGCGCTGCGCCCCACGAGGGTGCGGTAGATAAAATAATAGGCCCGCCGCAGTTGATAACTGAGAGCGAAATAGCGCAGCGAATCCTCCTCGTTGAAACCTCGCTGACGAAGAAAGGTCAGGGCCTCAACCGCAAAAACAACTTCGAGGGGGTCCTCTCCGGACTGGATCTGATCTTGGATGAGCTGGTCGAAGCGCTCCCGGAAGGTGTAGAAAAAGTCGAACAGCACCCCCGCCTTGACCAGCAAAGCGTCGCCGGCTTCGTAGCGCGTGAAGTCGTTCCGTCGATTCCGTGCAAGGTGCGCCAGGCGTTCACGGACGTGGTGAATCGCACCTTCGATGCGCTGATGCGGCGACCCGGTGGATGCGCCGGCAAGCTGTTCTTCGATGAGGACCCGTTCCTCGCTGAAAGGACTGGCCAATCCGGCCCGGTAGACCAGCTGGTAAAATTCGCGGTCCGGCGGCGTCAGTTGCAACGCTTTGGGCATACCGATCGCTCCTTCAAGCGCAGGCTGAGATACATGGCATGCCTGCCTGTTGTACATTCTGTGCCAAGCCTGCATGCTACCACAGTGGTCGGAAAACAAAAGCAAAAACGTTCCGGGCTTTGATATCGTGGGATCGTAGAAAAGCGCGTGTTCTGTGGCACGATAATTGTTAACTGCAAGGGGTATGGGGAAGAACACAACCTGAAGGGGGACCGGGAAGCCGAACCGACCACAAACCCCTTGGTCCCGGAGGCATCACGTCAGACCTGACCACGGGTCAGGGTTTCAATAAAATCCCTCATCATTTGCGGCAAGTCGTCGAAGCGCACGCCGGCCTCGGCCGTCACCTCGCTGTGGGTCACGTTGCGCACCTGTCCCTCCACGATGAAGCCGTGCGGGCTCCCGGGAGCCCGCAGGCGAAGCCTGACGCGGTCACCCGTATCCAGCGGAATGCGCCCCATGGCGCCCACCGGCAGTTCGATGCGGCACCCCTTGGGGCTGATATCGCTGATCGTGCCGGCCAGCGACTTGCGGATATCCAGCCGGGCCGGCACGGAACAGGGTGTCCGCGGCACCATGCGCTGTTCGATATTGATCACCTCTTCGGGCGCATTCAACACGACGGCACGCACCGGTTCGGTAATCAGCCGCTCGAAGCGGGCCCGAAAACGGTGGTAGACCTCGTCGGCAAGAAAATCGGCCGCGAAGACAATGCCGCTTTGCAGCCGGGCCTCGAAATGCTCCAGGCGCGGATCGAGGCTGATCAGAATGTCGTCGGTATCGAAAGCCCCCAGGAAACGGGACGTGAAGGTAAAATCGATCCCCTCCACCTTGACTTTCAATCCGGCTCCCACAGCGATGGCCACCCCCTCAGCGAGTTGAACCGTTTCCATGTGAACGCTGCTCCTTTTAGACCCAGTCCGGCAGCCGCAGATCGGCAAACGACCGCGAGCTCGGAATATAGCATTTGATATCCAGGACAGGCGTGCCGTCGAAGGCATCGATGCGATCGATGTGGATGCGGGGCGGATCCATCTTTTCCACCCGGCACAGGCTCATGCCGACAAGATTGGGGCGCAGAGGGGAGTGCGTCGCAAAAACCCCGGTCAACGGATTGGCGGGGTCTTTGCGGGGATTCA
>CAYMQN010000173.1:0-8291 GCA_964392545.1 uncultured Desulfobacteraceae bacterium | reverse complement strand
GGTGGTGATGCCGTTAACGGCGCTCATCTGCGTCATCTGTGTAATCAGTGGATCGAATTGTTTTTGCGCGTTCAGGATAGCGCATCTATCGGAAAAGCTACTTCCACTTTAGGGATAATCAGGTTCTGATAAGGACGTAACGCGCCAAGGGCCACCCATCATGTATCGACGCAATGAATTTTACCCCATCCGAAGCAGGCCGGCATGAAATTTCAGACCGTCCAGCAGCAGGTCGCGGGCATTCCCTTCATCCTACCTGAACTGGCAAGGGACATCTACGATTTCATCCTGGAGAAACAGCCCCGGCAATGTTTGGAGCTCGGCTTCGGCCACGGGGCGTCGAGCTGCTATATCGCAGCCGCGCTGGAGGAGGTGGGCCACGGCCATCTGACGGCGGTGGATCTGGAGCCGGCGCGCGAATGGCAGCGCCCGGCCATCGAGGATCTTCTGGCGCGCACCGGATTGACGCCCCGGGTGACCGTGGTCCGTGAGCCGGCAAGCTACACCTGGTTTTTGAAGCGCATGATCGCCGAACGCACCGGCAACGGCATCTGCCGGCCCCTGTATGACTTCTGTTTCCTGGACGGGGCCAAGAACTGGACCATCGACAGTGCCGCCTTTTTCCTGATGGACAAGCTGTTGCGGGCGGAAGGCTGGCTTCTGTTCGACGACCTGCAATGGACCTACGCCAGCAAAAAGGCCGAGGGCAAGCAGGTCTCCGACGGCATCGCCCTGCACGCCATGGGGCCGGACGAGCTCGAGGAGCCCCACATCGAGCTGATCTTCCAATTGCTGGTGATGCAGCACCCCGCTTACGCCAATTTTCACATCAAGGACAACTGGTGGGCCTGGGCCCAGAAGACCCGCGAGGGCCGGCGGGAGCCAACCTTCGAGCACAGCCCGGCCTACCGGCGGCGCCTGGCCGAATGGGAGGCCCGCACCGGGCGCCGGCACCGGGCGCCCTTCGAACCGTTCCCAAAATAAAAGCCCGCTCGCCGGTCAATCCGACCCGTGAACGAGCGACGACGTGCCGATCGCCCTGCCGGCGAAAGAGGCCGTGTCACAATTTGCACGAAAGGGATTTGTTTTAGGACGTCATCCCGGCGAAAGCCGGGATCTCATCCAAATTCATGCCGTTATCCCAAACCGTTCCGGGGCCTCACTTGCGCCGGCCGACGGCCCGCACGCGGTCGGAAAACAGTTTGCTGCAGGTGGGGCAGTAGCGATGGTGCTCCTTGACGTCGGGGTGGGGGGTGACCCGGTCGTGGATGTGCTCCAGAAAGCGCGGGGTGGCGAACAGGGCCCCGCAGCCTTCGCAGCGCTCCAGGGGATGGCGGCCGATCACCTCGTCGCGGATCCAGATGGTGCGCACATTGTCCTTGTCTTCCATGCGGATGGCGTCGGTGGGGCAAATGTTGACACAGGTCCCGCAGCCGATGCAGCGCCCCTCGACGGGCTCCACATAGTTTATCCCGTCGCGCTTGTGCATGACCAGCGCCGCGGGCCCCACGATCTCCTTGCAGACCCGGATGCACAGGCGGCAGCGGATGCAGCCGTCCGGCGGCGGGCCCAGGTCGACGTTCCATTCCGCCGCCAGGCTGCGCACGGATCGGGACTGGGGTGCCAGGGTCAGGAGGCGCTCGAAAGCCTGGCGGCGGGCGCGTTCCACCAGCGGGCCGTCCGTGCGGACCTCCAAGCCCTCCCGGACTTTCAGGATGCAGGCCAGCATGGTGGTCAGCCGGCCGCTCTTGCCCTCGACTTCGACGGCACACAGGTGGCAGGCGCCGGATGGCGGCAAGGCCGGATGGTAGCAAAGCATGGGCAGGGAAATCCCGTTGGCCCGGGCGACTTCGATGACGGTCTGCCCTTCTTCGGCTTCAAAGGGTTTGCCGTCGATACGGATGTTGATCACGGAACGCACTCCTTACGGCATAAAAAACGGTCCCAGGACACCGTGCGCGGGTCTTCACCCACGGTTGGCAATGAAACGGCATCCCGCACGGCGCGCCAGGTGTTCACCCGGTCCCGGCGGAAAAGGGTCAAGCGAGCGGTCGTAGACAGTCCTGGGGCAAACGGTGGGTCCCCTTGCCCTCCAGGCTGATTTCAACCAGGGCGTCCGGATCGTTGATGGCCGTATCCGGATCGGTCACGATACCGTGCAGCCCGATGAACTCGTCCATGTAAGGCTTCCAGCTTTCGTCCTCGGACTTGCGGTAGAGCTCGACCTTCTGCCCTCTGCGGAAAACCATGGCCCAGCCTCCTTTCTCCTAAAGTGCCCGCCTTCGTCGATACGGTGCGCCGCGCGCCAGGCGCGGCGTCCCTTGCGGCCGGTCCGGCCCTGAATTGCGCATCGTGGTGACGAAGCGGGTCGCGAAGCCGGTCTTATTGTTCGGTCTGCAGGGTCCGGGCGGCCGCGGTGCGGCTGCAGGCGTCGCACACCGGGCGGTTGTCGATCAGCGGTCCGATGCCCTTGGTGCGCTTGCGCACGTATTCCAGGTAGCGGAGGGGCTCCATCTGCTTGCCGCACAGGGCGCATTCGGTCAGCGCCTCGTGGTTGAGCACCGTGCCGCACAGGGAAAGCACCCGCTCGCCGTCGCGGTCCTCGATCTGCATGGCGCCGGTGGGGCAGTTGGCGGCACAGGCGCCGCATAGGATGCAGCGCTCGGCGGTGACCCGAAAATCCGTCTCGACGGGGTGATCGAAGTCGAAATAGCCCATCTCCAGGGCATTGACGCCCATCTTGTCGCGGCAGATTTCAACACATTTGCCGCAGCGCAGGCAAATGTCGCAGCGCAGGCAGCGCCCGGCCTCCTCCCGTACATCCTTTTCGTCGTAGCCCAGCTCCACCTGCTGAAAGGTGGTGCGCCGGCGGTCGATGTTGAGCAGGGGCATCTCCGGCCGCTTGGCCGTCATCTTCTGGTTGGCCGATAAATCCTTGCAGGGGATGCGGCCGCGGCGCACCGGGACCGGGGGCATTTTGGGCTGGGGGATGCCGGACAGATACCGGTCGATGCCCTCCGCGGCCCGCTTGCCGGCGCCGATGGCTTCGATCACCGTGGCCGGCCCCGTGACCGCGTCGCCCACCGCGAATACGCCCGGTATCGCGGTTTCCATGCTGACCATGTTCGTATCGATGGTGCTGCGGCGGGTCCACCCCAGCCCTTCGAGCTGGTCGACCCCCTCGGTGTCCACCTGCTGGCCGATGGCGGAGATAACCGCATCGGCATCGATGATGTACTCGCTGCCCTTGACCGGAACCGGCCGCATGCGGCTGCTGCCCTCCTGGGCCACCAGTTCCGCCCGCAGACAGCGCAGGCCTTCCAGCCGTCCCGCCTCCCCGATGATGGCCTCGGGGATGGTCAGAAAACGCATCTCCACGCCCTCTTCCTCGGCCTGTTCCACTTCCTCCTCGTCGGCGGGCATTTCGTGCCGCGTGCGGCGGTAGGCCAGGATCACCGATTCGGCCCCCAGGCGCAGGCTCGTGCGGGCCGCATCGATGGCCACGTTGCCGCCGCCGATGACGATGACCTTCCTGCCGGGCACCGTGCGCTGGCCCAGGGCCACGGCGCGCAGGAAGCCGATGGCATCCAGGACCTGCGGAAAATCGTCCTCCCCCGGGATCCCCAGCCGGTAGGCCTTGTGGGCCCCGATGGCCATGAGGAAGGCCTCGTAGCCCTCCGCCCGCAGGTCCTCCATGGATACATCCCGGCCCAGGCGGGTGTTGAAGGCAAATTCGACCCCCAGTTCCTGCAGCATGGCCACTTCCCGGTCGATCACCTCCCGGGGCAGGCGGTAGCGCGGAATGCCCAGCAGGATCATCCCGCCCGCGCTGGGCTGGGCTTCGAGGACCTTCACCCGGTAGCCCTTCAGGGCCAGGTAGTAGGCCGCACTCATGCCGCCGGGGCCGGCGCCCACGATACAGACGGACTGGCCCTTGTCCGGTTCCTTGGGCGGGTTTTTGTACTGACCCCAGGACAGGGCCCGTTCGGCGGCAAAAGCCTTCAGAAACTTGATCGACACCGGCTTGTCGATGCGGCCGCGGACACACATGAACTCGCAGGGGCGGGTGCATACCAGGCCGCAAACCCAGGGGAAGGGATTGTCCCGGCGGATGACCTCGATGGCCTCGGCATCGCGCCCTTCACCGATCAATGACACATAGGTGGGGACATCGATGCCGGCCGGACAGGTCATCTGGCAGGGCGCCGGGGCCAGACGCACGCAGTCGCCGGTGGCGCAGTTGTGGGTCTCGATGTGGCTCTGGAAGACTTCTTCGGCGTCGCTCACGACCTCCAGAATCTTCTTCCCGGTGTCTTCCCCGGCGTCATCGGCGCCGGCCTGGCGCATCTCTTCGGCCAGCTCGCGGATGGCCGGCAGATGCTCCCGGCCGGCCCGCCCCCAGGCCACGTCGTTGAGCAGGTCGAAAATCTCCTCGCCCCGCCGCTGGTTTTTGGCATCATAGAGTCGACCGGAAGCCAGCACCTCCTCGAGATCCTGGACGAGCTGCGCTACCGGACAGGTTTTTGCGGTCATATCACCTTCTCCATCTCACTCCCGCGGACGCCTCATGTGGTGCCAACGTCCAGCGCCGCCACGGCTTCGGCATGCCGGCGTTTGCGTACGCTGACGATTTCATCGACGTCCTCGCCGAATTGCAGACAGTGGGTGGTGCACACGGTCACGCAGGCCGGTTTGAGGCCCTGATCCACGCGGTCCATGCAGTAGTCGCACTTGACGGCCTTGCCGGTTTCCGGATTCCACTGGGGGGCGGCCCAGGGGCAGGCCGTGATGCAGGCCTTGCAGCCCACGCACAGGTTCTGGTCGATGAAGACGATGCCGTCCTTGGCCCGCTTCTGCATGGCACCGGTGGGGCAGGCCGCCACACACCAGGGGTCTTCACAGTGGAAGCAGGGCATGAAGACATAGGTGGCCCGGGGCAGGCCGCCCACCATCTTGGGCCCCACCGGAATGATCTGGCTGATCCTGGGGCCCAGGGGCAGGTTTTTGTTGCTTTTGCACTGGATCGTACAGGTATTGCAGCCAATGCACTTCTTGGTATCCTGAAAGAGGTAGTATTTACTCATTGAATTCCTCCGCTACGGTTCATCCGATGGGGTTAGGCCGCCTTCACGGTCACAAAGGTATCATGCAGGGCCGGGCTGCCGCCCACGCGGTCGGTGATGTTTTCCTGCAGCACGCTGTCGGAGACGCCCTTGTTGTAGCAGCGCTCCGCGAGTTTGGCCTCATGCCCGAAGCCGTGCACCATGAAGACCGCTTCCGGATGAATCATATCGGTCACGTAGGCCTTGAGCACCCCGGAACCGACGCTGGAGGAAATCTCCACCGGATCGTTGGTGCCGATGCCGAGGGCCGCCGCCTTGGCGGAATTGATCCACAGGGTGTTTTCCGGAAACAGTTCGTGCAAATAGGGAACGTTCTGGGTGGAGACATGGGTGTGCAGCGCCACCCGCCCCACCACCAGGCGGAAGACGTTGTCCTGGTCCGCCGGGACCGGCTCGTAGGCGGGAAAGGACGCGTAGCCGGCGTCCTCGAGCAGGGAGGAGCGGAATTCGATCTTGCCGGAAGGCGTTTTCAGCTTCAACCCGTCCAAGCGGTCCCAGAAGATCTGCTTCTTGCCGTAGGCCACGAACCCCTTGGCCTCGAAGTCGGCCATGGTGAAACCGGTGCCCTCCAACTGCCATGCCACCAGCTCGTCCATGCTGTTGTAGGGGAAGTATTTCTCGATGCCCAGCCGCTCGGCCAGCTGCCGCATGATCATTGCGTATTCCCGGGTGTCGTAGCGCGGCCCCACCACCTGCCGCCGCAGGAACATCTGCGGTTTCAACCCATTGGCCTGCTGGACGCAGTCGGTGCGCTCCAGGTAGGTGGATTCGGGCAGGATCACATCGGCGTACCAGGCAATGCCGCTGTAGTTGATGTCCACGGCCACCACCAGATCGAGCTTTTTGAGGGCCTCCTTCATCTGATTGGTGTCGGGGATCGACTTCAACGGGTCGAAGCGCATGCTGATCAAGGCCTTGATCGGGTACGGGTCCTCGCTCAGGATGGCCGGGGCCAGCATCTGGCCCACGCCGTGCGCGCTGTCCGGCAGGGGGAAGTCCTTGGTGCCCACCTTGTCGAAACGGATCTGGTCGGGCTTGGGCAGCTCCTGTTCGGTGAGCTTGCGGGCCGGCTTGCCGCCGGCGGCGGCCGGGCCCTTCTTGAAGAAGACGCCGCCCGGGGCTTCGATGCTGCCCATCAGGGCGTTCAGGATCAGGATCGAGCGGCGCAGGTAGACTTCGTTGGCGTGGTGGGCGCCGCGGTAGCCGTAGTGGAAAATCACGGCCGGCTTGACCTTGCTCACCTCCCGGGCCAGGGCGCGGATCTCGCCGGCCGCGATGCCGGTCTCGGTTTCCGCCCATTCGGGCGTGTAGGGGCGCACGAAATCCTGCAGCTCGGAGAGCCCCTCCACCCAGCGTTCCACGAAAGCGCTGTCATACAGGCGTTCGGCGAGGATGACGTGCATCAGGGCGTAATTGAGCGCCAGGTCGGTGCCGGGGCGGATCATCCAGTAGCGCTGGGCCTTGGTGGCCGTGATCGTCACCCGCGGGTCGATGTAGGTCATCTTGGCGCCCTTGCCCAGAGCGTCCATCAGGCTGTTGACCTCCTTGACCGACACTGCTTCGAACATGTTGCGCCCGTAGAGCACGATGTGCTTGGTGTTCTTGTAATCCATGCCCATCTGGCCGTCGGTGTAGCCGAACAGGCTGCGGCAGGCCGTATTGACGGAACCCTTGCACAAGGCGTCGTGGGTAAAATGGTTGGGCGAGCCGATGGCCTTGAGAAACGTCTTGCTGACGTGGGTGGCCAGGTTGGCGCGTTCCCCCAGGACCACGCTGTGGCCGCCGTACTGGTCGATGACGCCCTTCAGTTTGTCGGCCACGTAGTCCAGGGCCTCGTCCCAGGAAGCCTTGCGCCATTTGCCCTCGCCACGCTCCCCCTCGCGGATCATCGGGCTTTGAACGCGCTGGGAATCATATTGCATTGAAATGCCGGCGGCGCCTTTGGGGCACAGGCTGCCCTCCATGCCGGCCACGTGAGGATTGCCCTCGATCCATTTCACCTGCCCGTCTTTGACTTCCACCCGGATCGGACAGCGCACCGAGCACATGAAACAAAGGCTGTAAATTGATTGCGTCATGCTTCTCCTCCCAAAAATAAAAAAACGGTTGACTGCTCCGGCAGCCATCCCAGTAAAAACCCGGAAGCGGGCCATTTGTCAGCGGCGAACCGTATCGCACGGCGGATTGTAATTTGCAATTAACATACCAACAAACCTGTGACACGCCGGGCGACACGCCGGTCTTCGGTCCCGATCAGCAATATCAGACATATCACTAGGGTAGGTCAACCGGAAAATGCGTCGCAACCAACACAAGGCACTCCGCCAAGCGTTGCAAACGCCATTTTTCACTGGCAGTGCCACGAAAGGATGGCGCAGTTACGGTATCTATCTCATAATACAGGTCGATTCCCCCATTCGGTTGAATCGATTTTTTTAGCTTTTCGTTATCCAGCCCCGCCGTCCGACGGCGGGGCTGGATTATGCAACAGTCAGTCGTGCCGGTGGGGCAGCCGGCCATGGCGGTGGGCATGCACATGCTCGTGGAAATGGACCTCTTCGTCCAGACGGATCCGACCGCCCTCCATGGCATACGTGTGATCGGTGGTTTCGGAAAGGAAGCGGGCATTGTGGGAGATCAGCACATAGCTCAAGTCGAGGCCGCCGATCAGGTGGACCAGGGTTTGGCGGGTCCGGTCGTCAAGGCCCGTGGTGGGTTCGTCCAGAAGGAGGACTTCCGGCTCCATGGCCAGGATGGTGGCCAGGGAAACCAGGCGTTTCTCGCCCCCCGAAAGACGAAAGGTCACCCGCTCCTCGAAGCCGGAAAGCCCCAGGTCGGCCAGGGTGCGGCGGGCCACGGCCAGGGCCTCGTCCCGGCTCTTGCCCAGATTGAGCGGCCCGAAGGCCACATCCTCCAGGACCGTGGGGCTGAAAAGCTGGTCGTCGGCATCCTGAAAGAGCAGCCCGATGCGGGGGCGGACCGCGGCAAAATCGGACTCCTTTTCCATTTGCCGGCCGAAGAGCCGGATACGGCCGCGGGCGGGCTGCAAAAGCCCCATGATAATGTGAAACAGGGTGGTCTTGCCGCTGCCGTTGGGCGCCACCAGACCCACGCGCGCCCCGGGGTATAGATCGAAATCCAGGCCTTGCAAGACCGGGGGTCCGCCGG
>CAYMQN010000172.1:2341-8310 GCA_964392545.1 uncultured Desulfobacteraceae bacterium | reverse complement strand
CTCGCGGGGCTTGGCCTCGTGTTTGAAGGCCTGGTAGAAGCCGGCCGCCTGGCTGACGGCAGCCCCCATGCACAGCACCGTGTCCACCGCCCCCAGATTGAGTCCCAGGGTGTAGCAGCCGATATCGCTGGTGTAGATCGCCCGGGGAGCGGCCTTTTTGATGGCGAAGAAGCTGGCCCGGTGCGGGCAGCCGGCGCAGAGCGTCGGCCGCCGGCCGGGAACCGACGGCGGTACCTCGACGGTGCAGGACTGTCCGGCAAAATCGCACAGGACCCGTTCGACGATCTCGGGGGTGAGCTCGCCCACCCGGGGCACGGCCCCGCTGCCCTTGCCCTGCACCCGCCGGCGGTCGGCCATTTGCATCTCGATCAGGCCGGTGGTCTCTTCGATCACCAGAACCGCCTCGTGCCGGGCTTCCAGCTGTTCGATGAAGGCGCTGTGCAGGGGATAGGGCTGGCGCACCTGGTAGAGGGGCAGCGTGTCCCAAAGCCCGAGGCTGCGCATGATTTCCGTCGTGTAGGCGGCGGCCACACCGGACACCACCACCGCCCGAGGGCCGGCCGCGGCCGGGTTGTGTCGGATCGGCGCGGTCGGCTCGTAAGCGGCGATGGCCGCCAGTTTGCGCTCCAGGTCAAGATGCAGGTGATAACGGAATTTGGGGGTTGCCGCCCAGCGGGCGGGATCGCGATCGAATGCCGGCCGGCGGCCGAGGGCGGCCGGCGGTTCCAGGGCAACGTCCTGGCGGGCATGGCAGACCCGGGTGGTGGGCCGCAGCATGACCGGTATCTCGAAGGCTTCCGAAAGGGTGTAGGCCAGCGCCACCATCTCCTTGGCCTGACGGGGGGAATCCGGATCCAGAACGGGGATCTTGGCCATCATGGCCATCATGCGGCTGTCCTGCTCGGTCTGGGAGGAGTGCGGGCCGGGGTCGTCGGCGCTGATCACCACGAACCCGCCCTTGGTGCCCATGTAGGCGGCACTCATCAGGGGGTCGGAGGCCACGTTGAGTCCCACCTGCTTCATGCTGACGGCGGTGCGCAGGCCCGTCATGGCGCCGGCATAGGCGATTTCGAAGGCCACTTTCTCGTTGACCGCCCACTGGACGTGCATGGCGAGGGCTTCCGCCGCCCGCATGGCGGCCACCGAGGTCAGTATTTCCGAGGCGGGTGTGCCCGGATAGGATGTTGCCATGGTGCAGCCGTTTTCCAAGAGCCCGCGTGCAATGGCCTCATTGCCCAGCATCAACTGTCGCATGTTCTCCGTCGTCCCTCGTCCGTGCTTGGCGCCGGCGGCGTCCAGGCCCAAAAAAAGCCGTGAGTTTCTCCAACGCATGCCGCTGAAGCCGCTCACAGCCTTTCGGGAATTACATCGTCAATGGCCTGGTGGTGAGCTGCTTCAACCCGCCGGCCACCACCCGTTGCCGCGCCTGATTTTCATGGGGGGTCCACTCCTCTTCGTCCACCTGCCCTTAGCCGAGGCAGGCCTTTTTGTCAAGCCTGCCGCGCCGGGCCGCCCCGCCTTTTCCCTTGATCGGCCGGAAGCATGTTTGGTAGGATTTTACACTTCTGCCAATATCCTGGCCCTGAAGGTTCATTTCACCAAAAGGGGCTGTGCCGCGATGCACAGGTTGGCAGATCGAGTAGACTGACTTTGCATGCCTTAACCCGAAAAGGAAAACGACCTTGAAAATCGCCACCGTCTCCCAAATGCGGGCCATGGATCAAAGTGCCATCGAGGATTTCGGCATCCCTGCAACCCTCCTCATGGAAAACGCCGGCCTGGCGGCCTACCGTGTGCTGCGGGACCGATTTCCGGTGCCGGGGCGACGGATTCTGGTGCTCTGCGGCAGCGGCAACAACGGCGGGGACGGGCTGGTGGTGGCCCGCAAGATTCTCTCCGACGGCGGGGTCCCCCAGGTGTTTCTGCTGGGCGACCCGACGCGCTACCGGGGCGCCGCCGCGCTCAACTGGGAAATGGTGGGCCGCCTGGGCATCGATGCGGTTCAAGGCGCATCCCCCGCGGATCTGGGCGACCTGCTGGCGGGCTGCCACCTCGTGGTGGATGCCATCCTGGGCACCGGACTTTCCAAGCCGGTCCGGGGGCCCTACGCGGATCTCATCGAGCGGGTCAACGCCAGCGGCCGCCCCGTGCTCAGCCTGGACATCCCGTCCGGCATTCACGGCGATACCGGCCAGGTCATGGGAACCGCCATCCGCGCGGAGGCCACGGTCACCTTCGGTCTTCCCAAAATCGGCAATCTGCTCTACCCCGGCTATCACTACGGTGGAGACCTTTATACCACCCACATCGGGTTTCCCCCGGACCTGACCCGGGCCGCGCATCTCACCGTCGCCCTCAACCGGCCGGCCGC
Source organism: uncultured Desulfobacteraceae bacterium (assembly GCA_964392545.1). Lineage (GTDB taxonomy): Bacteria > Desulfobacterota > Desulfobacteria > Desulfobacterales > UBA5852 > JABZFP01. The sequence continues at coordinate 5,939 of CAYMQN010000172.1, read as the reverse complement.
CCTTCCCCAGCGGTCGCCGTGGGGCCACAAGGGCTCCTTCGGCGACGCGCTCTTCGTCTGCGGCGCGGCCGGCTACTACGGCGCCCCCTATCTGGCGGCCATGGCCCATCTCAAGGCCGGCGGCGGCTATGCGCGCCTGGCGGCCCCGGCGCCCATCGTGCCGACCCTGGCCGGCCTGGGTCCGGAACTGGTGTTTCTGCCCCAGACGGCAAACGCCGACGGCAGCCTGGCCCTGAGCACCTATGACGACCTTCTCGCCGCGGCCCGGGAGCGGGACATGGTGGTGATCGGTCCCGGCGTCTCGCTGGACGAGGAAACCGGCCGGCTCGTGCGACGCCTGGTTCAGGCGGTGCCGGTTCCCGTGCTGATCGACGGAGACGGCATCACGGCCGTCAGCGCGGCCACCGAAGTGCTGGAACAACGCACAGCCGGCACCGTGCTGACCCCGCACCCCGGGGAGATGGCCCGTTTGACCGGCCTTTCGCTTGATACCATCCAAGGCGACCCCATCGGCATTCTGCAGCAGACGGCTTCCCGGTTGAAGGCCGTCATCGTCCTCAAGGGGGCCCACGCGTTGATCGGCCTGCCGGACCAGCGGGTCTTCATCAACACGACGGGCAACCATGCCATGGCCACGGCCGGTTCCGGGGACGTGCTGACCGGCACCATCGCCGCCATGGTGGGCGCCGGCCTGCCCCTGGACGCGGCCGTCTGCCGGGGGGTGGCCCTGCATGGAGCGGCGGGGGATATCGCGGCCGAAGCCATCGGCGCCGACGGGGTCACCGCCCGGGATGTACTGGCCCACCTGCCGCAAGCCCTCCGCCGCACACGGCGCCTGGCGAAGGAAACCGTCGGCGAGGTTGGCGGGATACCCGTTGTCTAATGCCCGGCAGCATTTGACATGGCCGTCCGTCCGCCGCATCTTGACAGCAGCAACGCCGGACACCCATACCCGCAGCCAGGACGATTTTCCGTGAAAGCGTTTATCCGACATCACTACCGCCAGGTGCTTGCCGCCCTCTTCTTGTCGCTCGCCGTCATCGGCTGCGCTGGGAGGCAAGCGCCTTTCGAACCGCCCCCCGAAGCCCTCAGGCGCCTGGTGAGCCAGGTCCAGGCGGCCGTGGTCACGATCCGCACCTTCAATCCGGATATGGAGCCCGTCGGCCTGGGAACCGGCTTTTTCGTCAACGACCGGGGGCACCTTATCTCCAATTTTCACGTTCTGGAAGGCGCCTATGCCGCCACCGTCAAGACCCGGGACGGGGAAAGCTACCCGGTGGCGGCGGTTCTGGCGGCCAGCGAAAGCGTGGACCTGATTCGCCTGGCGGTGGACATGCCGATGGAGCGCCGCCGCTGGTTGCCGGTCACGGAAACCCTGCCCAAGATTGCCGACCAGGTGTTGGTGGTGGGAAGCCCCCTGGGGTTGGAGCAGACCGTCAGCGAAGGGATCGTCTCCGCTGTCCGCGAGGTGCCCGAGGTGGGAACCCTGTTCCAGGTGTCGGCCCCCATCTCCAGCGGATCCAGCGGCAGCCCGGTGGTCGACCGCCAGGGGCGGGTGGTGGGCATCGTCTCCTTCCAGGCCCGCGTGGGTCAGAACCTCAATTTTGCCGTGGCCAGCAAAAATCTGCGTCAACTGGAAGCGGTGGGCGACGATCTCTCGCTTTCCGAATGGACCTATGCCCGGATCAAGGACAATCCCCGAAAGGTCCAGGACTTGTGCCGGGAGGGATTCAGCTTCTCCATCCGCGGGGAGTTCAAGGAAGCCCTGACCTATTTTCGGGAAGCGGTGGAAGCCAGCCCGGACGACACCCAGGCCTGGTTCGGCCTGGGCAACTGCTTCATCGGGCTCGAGCAGCCCGAGGAGGCCATCGCCGCCTACCGCGAGGTCATCCGCACCGACCCGGCCAATGCCAACGCCTATTACAATCTGGGGGTCTACTACCGGCAGCTCGGGCGCTACGAAGCCGCCGTGGCCACGTTTGAAGAGGCCCTGGCGGTGGCTGCCGACCATATCCCCTCGCGGTTCGAAATGGGGGAGGCCTTCCATCAAATGGGCCGGGCCGAGGCGGCCAAGCAGGCCTTTGCGGACATTGTCGCCCAGGCCCCCCGGTTCTATCCCGCCTACTTCCGCATGGGCATCGTCTGCCATCAGCTCGGTCAATACGAGGAGGCCGTCGCCGCCCAGGAAAAGGTCCTGGACCTGAAGCCGGATTTCGCCCCGGCCTATTTTGCCCTGGGCCTGGTCTACGCCAACACGGGCGATCGCCGCCGGGAGGCCAATGCCTACAAGGAAGCCCTGCGCCTCGATCCCGACTTCGTGGCGGCCCACTACAACCTGGGCCTCTATTACCTGCGATCCGGCGAGCGCAGCAACGCCCTGGAACAGTACAAGATTCTTAAAAAACTGGATGATGAAAACGCCGACCGCCTGTTCGACCGGATCTACGGGGATGGCTGAGCGAGAATGCCGCCCCGGGCCGCACGACGTTTTTGAAGATGCCCCTGACGATCATTCGCCCGCCCCAGGAGGTCCAGAGGGGGGCCAGGCATGCGATCCCCTTGGCACTTTTCTGAAGCGCCCCCTTTGGGTGGGCGGCCGCGAGATCTCCGGACGCCTCTTCCTGGCGCCCCTCTCCAAGCTGGGCAATACCGCCTTTCGGGAACTGGTGGCGGGCTACGGGGGCTACGGCCTGCTTTTCTCGGAGATGTGCTGGGCCCGCTCGGTGCCCTGCGGCAACGGCCACGACCAGGGCGGCTTCATGTGGCGCGCCGGCGAAAACCTCCAGGAACTGGTCTGCCAGATCTTCGGCAACGACCCTGCGGCCATGGCGCGGGCCGCCGCCATCATTGCGGCGGAAGGATTCTTCGGTGTCGATCTCAACTTCGGCTGCTCGGTGGCCGCGGTTTGCCGCAAGGGTTGCGGGGCCGCCCTGCTGCGGGAGCCGGGCCGGGCGGCGGCCATTGTGGAAGCCGTGCGCAGGGCGGTGGACATCCCCGTTTTCGTGAAATTCCGCACCGGCTGGGAAGATCGCCCCGAGGCCGCGGTGGCCCTGGCCCGACGGTTTGAAGCCGCCGGGGCGGATGCCCTCACCTTTCATCCCCGGGTCGCCCCGGACCGGCGCACCCGCCCCCCCAAGTGGACCTACATTGCCGCGGTGAAGTCCGCCGTGGCGATTCCGGTCTTCGGCAACGGGGACGTGTTCGATCGGGCCGACTGCGCGCGCATGGTGCACACCACCGGCTGCGACGGCGTGGCCCTGGGGCGTCTGGCCCTGGCCAAACCCTGGATATTCGGCGCGTGGAGCGGCGCCTTCACCCCTCCCCCCGGCATTTACCGCGACTGCGCGCTCAAGCTGACCCACCTCCTCGAACGCTACTACCCGCCGACCACCGCGCTGCGCCGTTTCCGCAAGTTCGCCGTTTACTTCTCGGCCAACTTTCATTTCGGCCACACCCTTTACGCCCGGTTGACCAAGGCCCGGGACATGGCCGCCATCCGGGAAACCCTGGAGCGCTTCTTCGATACGGTGCCGGGTGTCGCGGAGCGCCCCAACATGAACCGCTTCCGCTGACGGATGGGCAGCATGTCCGATATCGG
>CAYMQN010000172.1:0-2241 GCA_964392545.1 uncultured Desulfobacteraceae bacterium | reverse complement strand
GCACAGGTTCTTCTTGAGTATGGCCGGCGCTGTTGTTACGAGCCCTTCGGCCTGAGTTCGGGCGGCGACGCCCCGTTACCGCTTCCGCTACCGGCCGGCATAAATCTTTGCCGGAGCGGCGCTTCCGGATCTGACATGCGCGCAGGAGTGAAAACCTTATGCCCACGGTATCCGTAGCGTTTACGACCTATGGAGCCTCCGTTCCCGCGGTGTTGGACCGGATCGGGGCGGCGGCGGTCTTCGCTAAGCAGACGCATATTCTGCTCAAGCCCAATTTGATCAATGCCGATCCGCATCCCGTGACGACGCCGGCGGTCTGCTGCGAGGCACTCATACGCTATATTCGGCAGCATTCCCAGGCGCATGTCGTGATTGCCGAGGGCTGCGGCGTTCCGGAGATGACCACGGAGGAGATTTTTGCACACCTGGGCTATGACGCTCTGGCCCGGCGCTGGGGCGTCGACCTGGTGGATTTGAATACCGCCCCGGTTCAGACCGTTGCTAATCCCGCCGGTGTGTGCCACCCCGCAATGGCGCTGCCTGAAATCGCCTTGACCCACTATCTGGTCTCGGTCCCCGTGCTCAAAGCCCATTCCATGGCTGATATCACCGGCGCCATGAAAAACATGATGGGGCTTCTGCCGCCCGAGCATTACGGCCGCGGCAGTGCCTGGCGCAAGGCGGCCTTCCATGAAAACCTGCACCAGAGCATCCGCGACCTCAACCGCTGCCGCCCCCCGGATCTCAGCCTCATGGATGCCTCAGTGGGTCTGGCCGCCTTTCACCTGGGGGGCCCGCCCTGCGATCCGCCGGCCGCCACCCTCATCGCCGGCTACGACCCCCGGGAAGTGGACCGCCGGGCCGCGGGGCTCCTGGGCCTGGACTGGCGGCGGATTCCCCATTTAGCATAGAAAATTGATCCCTCGGGACGCAAGCCGGGCTCGCTATCGGGGCCGCAACTGAAAAGAAAGACGGTTTCGTCAAACTTTCGAGATCAAGGCTTGCGCATTATTGAGGAGCGAGGCGTACTTATGTACGCCGCAGCGATGAAAGATGCGCGTAACGCCGATATCGAGCGTTTGACGAAGCCGTCAAAGGAAAAGGAGGATGCGCACGCCGTCCAGCAACCGCTCGAACCAGTCCCGGCTCGGCGCGGGCAGGGCATGAGCCCGTGTGGAGGACGGAACGGCCTGAGGCGGCGGGTCCGCAGGACCGATCCGATCGGGAGGGCTCGCGGGTTCGGAAGGCCTGTCGTCCGAAGCGGTCGCGGGAACCTCGGCGACAAACCGGGTCCACACGGGATGGCATGGTCATAGGGCGTCGCGGGCCTGCTAGTCGAGTCCTTTGGCCGAGCGGAACACCACCTTGTCGGCGACGAATTTGACGCTGATCGTCTTGGGGGCCTTGCCCCAGACCGCGCTCTTGGTCCCCACGAGATCCGTGACTTCGTCGGGCGGGCCCAGAATGGCGACCACTTCGTCATAGCGCATGCCGGTTTCGATCCTGGCATAGTTATCGTTGGTGACCTTGCTGCAGCCGCTGGCCAAAAAACCGATGGCGCCGCACAACACAATCAGAATGACAACCGCTGTCCATCGCCGCATGGGGGACCCACCTTTCGCTTGATGACGGGGTCTTTCGGGAAGGGTTTCCGACCGACGGATTGCTCTATAGCCAAATGGAGGCGTTTAGGCAACGCATTTTGCGCAGGAGCCCCCCTGGCGAGCACGCGGTACAAGCGGGAAGCGGGCAATTATTCCGAAAAGCTGGCGCAGGGTGTTCCGCGCATCTCCCAGAGTTGGCGCCGGTCCGGGTTTTGGCGACGCTCCTTGCCCCGGCGGCGTTCGACGCCGCCCTCGGCGAAATACACCAGGCTGTACGCGCGGCGCCGATCGAACCCCGAGCGACGGTCCACGATGCACTGGTTTCGCTTTTCTTCCCGGCTGAGAAGGATCAAGGGATCCCCGCTCTCTTGGATGTGATCGTTCACGATGGTCTCCCCAGCGGTGGTCGAAACAATCGGATCGGAGAAAGGGTCGGGCCCGGCATGTGCTTCGCATGCGCCATCCGGTGTCAGCTAGCAGGAGCAGGTCAGCGGCACCGCTTGCGGTCAATGGAATACCTGTATCTTAAAGCGCAATCGCGCCAGCGTCAAGCCTGTGAACGGTCCCCGGGGGGAGCAGGTGCCCCGTGGCGATGCGGCAGCACCATCGAGGGGCTGCGCGGCATTGAGGTGCCGCG
>CAYMQN010000171.1:3001-8316 GCA_964392545.1 uncultured Desulfobacteraceae bacterium | reverse complement strand
GAGGCTGTGTCACAATTTGCACGAAAGCCATTTGCAAAAAACCGTCATCCCGGCGAAAGCCGGGATCTCTTACAATTTCATGCCGTTTGCCCAATGAGATGCCGGCTTCCGCCGGCATGACGGGCAAAAAAGGATTAGGTCGTCGAATTGCGACACAGCCTCCTTCGCGGGGATGACAACACACTTCTTCGTGAAGTTTATGGGAACACTGTTCTCTGCAACGCTCCAGTCCACCAGAATTTAACACGAAGCGCACGAAGAAAAGCTGGTTGGAGCAAATGAATGCCTTCGTGGTTCAATCTGTTTTTAATAAACTCGGCCTTTATAGATAACCGCAGATAGGAGTTCATCGATAAGGCAATGCGAAAGCGAGAAGCCGAGCAAACCGACTATCATTCCTCGCCCTGCCGCAAGTGCGACCATTTGTGCTGCAATTACATCACGGTCAAAATTCCGGCGCCGCGCACGATCCACGACTTCGACGGTCTGCTCTGGCAGGTATCCCATGAGAATGTCGCCGCGCTCAGGGATTCCAAGGGCTGGTACCTCATTATCTACAACAAGTGCTCCCATCTTACGCGCAGCGGCAGGTGCCGCATCTATGAGAACCGGCCCATCACCTGCCGCGACCATTCCACGGCGGATTGCGAACATCGCAACGGGTCCATTGCGGCATCCGCCTACCAGTATTTCGACGGTTTTCAAGCTCTGGATGCCTACTGCCGCAAGCGGTTCAAGACCTGGGCAAGAAGATTTGGCGAACCTCAAGTGAAGCGACAGTAGGCTTCAAAAGTAAACCGGGTCCTTCCCATTTGATTTGCCGCGACACGCCCGCAGCGTTAACCCCAACGTTGCAAAAGTCGGAGGGCTTCAGAGCCAAGGGTGAAGCCGTAGCAGACCTACTGCGAACCCTTGGCACCGCGGGATCTGGGTCTCGATAGCTGTTTTTGTACCCGGCCTATTGTGTTGCATGCGACCCATTTTCAGGCGATTCCTGGCGGCACGCCCTTGCCTCGGCAGAGGTTCGTGCTTACGTCAAAAAGAACCGTCAGGATTGATATTTGGGAACCGATCACTCCCTGAAATTTGTGCGGCTATCGGTCAACATACCATCCTTCATCGCGACACGCGTTTTTCCAGGCAAATCTGAGGCGTTCCCATCGATGGTCCTACATGTACCCACCACATAAAGGAGCCAACCATGAGCACAGACTATCGATACAACCGTCTTTCCAGGGACGACGCAGCCCTGCTTTTGGTGGACCACCAGTCGGGGCTTATTTCACTGGTTCAGGACTTCTCGCCTGGAGAGTTCAAGAACAATGTCCTGGCCGTGGCTGCCTGCGGGGCCTACTTCAAACTTCCCACCGTTCTGACCACCAGCTTTGAAAACGGCCCTAACGGTCCCCTTGTGCCGGAGCTCAGGGAAACCTTTCCAATCACATCCCCAATTACCGCAATCTCATGACGAGTTATTTTGCTAAGAATGCGTAATGCGGGTGCCCGACCGTGGTTTCCAACGATGACCAAAAAGGAGGATCCATGTTCACGATTGAGCAAAATGGCCCGAATCGGCTGGATCTCACGTTGAGCGGCAAGCTGGACGCCGAGGAGATGAAGGCCGCCCTGGACGATCTGGTCCGTAAATCGGAAGGAATCGAGAACGGACGAATGCTGTATGACGTGATCGACTTTCACCTGCCGTCCCTGGCGGCGATCAAGGTCGAATTTTCGCGGCTGCCCGAGATGTTCCGGCTGATCAAGCGATTCGACCGGGCCGCGGTGCTTTCGGACAAGGCCTGGCTCAAGAAAGTCAGCGAGTTGGAGGGGCTTTTCTACCCCGGGCTGGAGATCAAGGCGTTCGACCGGGACCAGAAGGAAGCGGCCGAGGGGTGGCTGGCGCGGTAGGCGTTTGCCATCGGAAGCTTCAGCGGGATCGACAGAACCTAAGGCGCGATACCGATCGCGACAGCGATCTCGATACCGCGAACAGATAGGATTTCTATTTGCTGCATATTTATATCGATGCCGACGCCTGTCCGGTGAAAGAGGAAGTGTATCGCGTGGCGCGGCGTTACCGCCTGGCGGTTACGCTGGTGGCCAATGCCTGGATGCGGGTGCCGAACGAGAAGCGGATCCGGCTGGAGGTCGTGGCGGACGGATTCGACGCGGCCGACGACTGGATCGTCGCCCACGTGCAGCCCCTCAATGTGGTGGTCACGGCGGACGTGGTCCTGGCCAGCCGTTGCGTGAAGGCGGGCGCGCACGTACTCGGCCCCAGCGGCAAGCCGTTTACCGAGGACAACGTCGGCCAGGCCGTGGCCATGCGCGATCTCATGGCCGACCTGCGCGGCGCCGGCGAGATCACCGGCGGGCCGCCGCCGCTCACCAAGCGCGATCGGTCGCGGTTCCTCCAGAAGCTGGACGAGGTGATCCAAGCCGTCCGCCGCGCGCATCCGCCGCCTTCCCCCTAGCGCCATCAGAAGCTGTCACCTAAAACCTTCCATAAAACACTTGAAAAAGGCCCAGGGCGTGCGGTAGTCAGAGCCCTTTCAGGTTCGGGACCCTTTTTGTGTCCGCTATCCATTTCATCTTCCGATCGAGAGGAGGCTTCCATGAAACGATTGACCGCGGCCCTGGCCGCCCTGCTGTGTCTGGCCCTCATGGTTCCTGTGGCAAACGCCGCGCAGACCAAGGTCACGGTGGCCTTCGCCACCTGGGTGGGCTACGGCCCTCTGTATATCGCCCAGGACAAGGGGCTGTTCGCGAAATACGGCCTGGACGTGGAGCTGATGATCATCGACGACGAATCCCAGTATGCCGCAGCCATGGCCTCGGGCAATATCGATGCCCTGGGCAACGTTCTGGACCGCGAGGTCATTCACTACGCCAAGGGCACCCCCGAAACGGTGCTGTTTGCCATGGACGAATCCTCGGGGGGCGACGGCATCATCGCCACGGGGGATATCGAGTCCCTGTCCGATCTGAAGGGCAAGAACGTCGGGCTGGACAAAAGCTCCACCTCCTATTTCTTCTTTCTGACCGCCCTTGAGAAAGCCGGCGTGGCGGAAGATGCCCTGACCATCCACGAAATGGGCGCCTCCGACGCCGGGGCGGCCTTCGTGGCCGGCAAGCTCGATGCCGCGGTTTCCTGGGAGCCCTGGCTGTCCAAGGCCTCCGAGCGGGAAGGCGGCCACGTGCTGGCATCCTCCAGGGAATTCCCCCGCACCATCGTGGACGTGTTCGTGATGCGCAAGGGCTTCGCCGAGGAGCACCCCGAGGCGGCCGTGGGCCTGACCAGGGCCTGGTTCGACGCCATCGCCTGGTACCGTGACAATCCCGACGAGGGCCACGCCATCATGGCCCAACATCTGGGAGAAAGCCCCGACGCCATCGCCGACATGGCCTCCGGGGTGACCTTCATGGGCCTCGAGGAAAACAAGGCATTCTTCGACCGCGGCACGGACAACAACATTTACGACGTCGCCGCCCGGGCGGGGAAGTTCTGGAAGTCCAAGGGCATCCTGAAAAAGGATCTGGACGTGGACGGCCTGATCAGCGACCGTTACATCACGGCGGCGGCCGACTAGATGCCCGTCCCGGCGCGCATACGCACCTGGGCGCCGGGAACGGGGCTGGCCCTGTCCTCGTTCCTGGCGCTTTTGCTGCTCTGGTGCCTTTTGGCCTATTCCGGGGCCGTCAAGGAGCTCTTCCTGCCCCGCCCGCACCGGGTGCTGCTCTCTTTCGGTGAAATGCACCGGGAGGGCATCCTCTGGCAGTACACCTGGGATTCCACCTACCGCGTCATGGTGGGCTGGGCCATGGCCGTGGCCCTGGCCGTGCCCCTGGGGATGCTGATCGCCACCTCCCGGCGCAGCGCCGCGCTCTTCCAGCCCCTGATGGAATTCGCCCGCTACCTGCCCGTGGTGGCCCTGGTGCCCCTCACCCTGCTCTATTTCGGCATCGGCGATCTGCAGAAGTTCATGGTGATCTTCCTGGGCACCTTCTTCCAACTGGTGCTGATGGTGGCCGACACCACGGCCAACGTGCCCAAGGATCTCTCCCGGGCCGCCGCCACCCTGGGGGCCAACAAGGCCCAGATCTACCGCCTGGTGCTGATCCCCGGGGCCCTGCCGGGCATCATGGACGATCTGCGCATCACCATCGGCTGGGCCTGGACCTACCTCGTGGTGGCCGAACTGGTGGCGGCCAATTCGGGCCTGGGCTACATGATCCTGCGCGCCCAGCGCTTTCTGGCCATCGAACGGATCTTTGCCGGGCTGATCATCATCGGCCTGCTGGGCCTGGCCACGGACTGGCTGTTCAAGTGGCTCACACGCATCAGTGTGCCCTGGAGCGAAAAGGTGGGCGGCCCATGACGAAACTGCGCCTGGAAGGGTTAGGGAAGGTGTTCGGCGAGGGGGACAATGCCGTGGCGGCCCTGGAGGACATCACGATCGATGTCCGGGAAGGGGAGTTCGCCGTGGTGGTGGGCCCCTCGGGCTGCGGCAAGTCCACCCTGCTCAACATCGTGGCCGGCCTGGAGCCGGAAACCACGGGCCGGGCTGTCATCAACGGGCGCCGCATCCAGGGCCCCGGGGCGGACCGGGGCATGGTGTTCCAGTCCTACACGCTGTTCCCGTGGCTTTCGGTGCGCAAAAACATCGAGTTCGGCCTGCGCATCAAGGGCATGCCGACCGCCCAACGGGCACGCATCGCGCGGCGCTATCTCAAGTTGGTGGCGCTCGAAGAGTTCGAGAATGCGCTGCCCAAGGCCCTTTCGGGCGGCATGCAGCAGCGCACCGCCATTGCCCGGGTGCTGGCCAACAGCCCCGACATGCTGCTCATGGACGAACCCTTCGGCGCCCTGGACGCGCAAACCCGGCTGCAGCTCCAGGATCTGCTCTTGGACGTCTGGCGGGAAGAGCGCGCCACGGTCCTTTTCATCACCCACGACATCGACGAGGCCATCCTCCTGGCCGACACGATCCACATCATGTCCCGGCGCCCCGGACGCATCATCAAGTCCATCGCGGTGGATATCCCCCGCCCGCGGGACCATCGCACTTCCCTCCAACCCGAATTCACCGCCATCAAGAAAGACATCATGGAAACCCTCTGGGAGGAGCTGAGCTGATCCGCCCTGCCATTCCCGTCCATGGCCCGCATCGGGGTGTTATCTTTTGACGTACCGGTTGACTATTATTGCGATAGGTTTATGATGCTGGCCCGGTAGACGGGACGCGGCAAGGTGCCTGTGGTTTGCGGCCGTCCTGCTTCAACGGCCTTCCTTCGGAAGGGCCGGCTTCTTCATC
>CAYMQN010000171.1:0-2901 GCA_964392545.1 uncultured Desulfobacteraceae bacterium | reverse complement strand
CATCGTCTATCACGGCCTGGCCGGGCAGTATTTCTTGCGCGATATCCCGCATGTGTTGAAGGTTCGTATCATTGCCGACATGGAGGACCGTGTGCAGGAGGAGATGCGCCGGGAAGGTATTTCAGTCGAAAAAGCGCGCTACATCCTGAAGAAGGACGACGAAGAGCGCCGCAAATGGGGCCTGCGGGTTTACGGCACGGATACCTGGGACAGCCGCCTCTATGATATTGTGCTGCATATCCGCCAACTGACGGTCGACGATGCAGTGGAAATCCTCTACGGGATGGTTCAGAAGCCCGCTTTTGAAGCCACGCCGCAATCCCGCAAGCAGGTCGAGGATCTTGCCCTTGCAGCCAGGGTCAAGGCCAGATTGTCCCGGCTGGCGCCGAATATCCAGGTCCTGGCCCAGGACGGCAAACTCTATATCCATCATCTCGACATGGGTGCCGAGCATGAATTAGCCGAAAAGATCAAGAACGCCGCCGCGCAGGTCGAAGGGGTCGCGGAAGTGCACTACAACATGGGCGTGCCGCCGGAACAGCGCGACCATATCAATCCGTTTCACAACATTAGCTGAAGAAGCACGTCCTTCTTTGCCGTCTGCGTCGCACAAGGCCACGGCGGGGGACGGCGTCATCCGGCCGGGGCGTCGAAGCGCCGGTCCTCCCAGTGCATGTAGCCCATGATGGCCTTCACGGCCAGGTTGCGCAGCAGGCCCGGGGGCCAGGGAAGGGTGCGCCGGTTCACGAAAAAGACGTCGGTCAGCTCGGTTTTACGCTCCAGCAGCATGTCGCAGAGCGTCCTGCCGTTGAGGTGGGTCAGGCTGACGCCGTGCCCCACACACCCCAGGCTGTAGACCACGTTTTTATCCCCCAGGTAGCCCAGGGCCGGCGCCATGTCCAGCGGCACCGAGACCGGTCCGCCCCATTCGTGGGTGAAGCGGATGTCCTGCAAGGCCGGGAAGAGCTGGCGCACGTCCGCCTTGAGCCCCGCAAAGGTCGCCGGATTATGGTCCCGGTCCATATCCTTCGGGTCGCCGGAGAGGGCCAGCGACACGTCCCGGCCGCCCATGAGCAGGCGGTTGTCGGCGGTCAGGCGGTAGTAGTGCACCAGGTTGCGGGCGTCCTCGATGCCCTGGCGGTTCCGCCAGCCGATTTCCTTGAAGGCCGCCTCGCCGATGGGCTCGGTGAGGACGATGTGGGTCCAGACCGGGATCTGTTTGGTGCGCAGCGCTGGGAAAAAGTGCGACCAGGCATTGGTGGCCAGGACCACCTTCTCGGCCCGGACCCTGCCCTGGGCGGTGTCCAATACCACGTTGCCCTTTTGCCGGGCGATGCCCGCCACCGGGCTTTGCTCGTACACCGCCACCCCCATGCCGGTGATCACGTCCCGCCAGCTCCAGGCCAGCTTGGCCGGGTTGAGAATGCCGCAGCGCGGCTCCCACCAGGCCCCCAGGTACAGGGGGCTGCGCACCTCCCGCTCCAGCTGATCCCTTTCCAGCCATTCGATGCCGCTCAGGCCCAACCGGTGGGCCAGCTCGATCTCCTCCTGGATGCGGGCCTTGTATTTTTCCGAGGTCGCCACCCGCAGAAAGCCGGGGTGTTCGTAGTCGCAGTCCAGGGCCAGTTCGGCCACCAGATCCCGCAGGAGATCCACCGCCTTTTCCATGTAGAGGTGGGCCTCCCGGGCGTTCCGTCGACCGAAGCGCAGGGCCGTGATTCCCAACGTCAGCCCGAAGAGGGTCATGTTGAACCCGCCGTTGCGCCCGCTGGCGCCGAAGCCGATCACCTCGCTCTCCAGGAGGGCGATGCGCAGCGCCGGGTCTTCCCTTTTCAGGTGATAGGCCGTGGAAAGGCCCGTGAACCCGCCCCCGACGATGGCCACATCGACGTCGAGGTCACCGGACAAGGGTCGGCCCGGCGTATAGTCCCGGGTCGACAGCCAGAAACTTTTGCTGCTGAAGTGTTGCGGTGTCATGGTGCCCCCTCTTCCTGTTGTAATCGTATGAATAAAATATGTTGGTCAGCCAACCTATGATTATCCAGATTGCGCCATCGCCCTGGGTTCTTGCGTTCCTGGCGTCCGGAGAGGGGATGAATGCGCCCAATAGGAGCGCCGACGTTACGGCGTCGGCCCCACGATGCGCATGAGCGCCGCCGTGACCTCTTTCCGGGTGCACACCCCCGGCTCGATCATCCATTGCAGGGCGAACCCCTCCGCCAGGGCCACCGCGGTCGTGGCGAGCGGCCCGCTCTGGCGCCCGAGGCCGGCCCCCGACAGGACTTTCGCGAGCCGCCGGCGATAGGCCCGGAACATTTCGGTCATGACTTGGTGGAGGGTTTCGCGCTCGTAGGCCATCTGGATGAGGTTGAAAAAGACGCGGTTCAGGCTGCGGTCGAAGATCAGTTTGTCCACCAGAAAGTCGATGGCCACGGCGATCTCCTCGCTGTCGCCGCGTGCCTCGGCCAAACGGGCGTCGAGCATTTCGCCATAGCGTTCGACCAGCGCCTGGGCCAGGTCGGAAACGATGTCTTCCTTGCGCTTGAAATAATAGTGCAGCACGCCGTGGGGCAGGCCGGCCTGGGCCGCGATGGCCTTGATGGTGACTTTTTCGTGCCCCTGCACGGCAAGGCAGTCGTAAAGGGCCCAGACGATTTCGCTGCGCCGTTGTTCGGCATTGCTTTTTCGGCCCATGTGGATTCCCTGGGTCAATTTGGTTAGTCAACCAAATAATATGGAGCCGGTGCAAATGTCAATTGTGATGGAATCGCAAACACTCCCCAAGCCGTCACGCCCGCGAGTGCGGGAGTCCAGAACCACTGAAATGCCTGGATCCCCGCTTTCGCGGCTGTGTTGCAATATGCACGAAAGGGATTTGTTATAAAGCGTCATCCCGGCGGA
>CAYMQN010000170.1:0-8342 GCA_964392545.1 uncultured Desulfobacteraceae bacterium | reverse complement strand
AAGGCCCGAGCCGACGGGCGCCCGCAGACGTAGCCGGGCTACGTCGAGGACCGACGGGAGGCGAGAACGCCGCCAGGGGCCAAAAGATGCCCCTTCTGGACGGACACGGTCAGGAGCGGCTGAAGTACCACGCGACCAGTGGCAAAACAACGGCCGCCACGACGATCAGAACACCAGGGGGCGTCAGGTAGACGGCGTACCACGGCTTGCCGGTTTCACGGGCGCTGCGCAGTTCGTGCAAAAACCAGTTGCCGATCAGGGCCGCCGCTGCAAGAACGGCGATCATCTTGATGATCTGGAGGAGGGTCGTGGGCATGCTTGAAGTCCCTGCTGCGGGGGTTTTTCGTCAGATCGTCATGCGTCGCTTGACGCTTCGCCTTCCCTGGGCGGGGCTTCCGGGGGGTGTTGTTTTTCATCCAGCACGCGGCGAATCGAGGTGGCCAGGTCCTTGCGGGTGAGCGGCTTCATCAGGCAGTCTTTGATGCCCGCGGCCAAGAAGCGCTCCCGTGATAGGATGTCGCTGTAGCCCGTAAACAGAATGACCGGGATGTCCGGCCGGATGCGCATGGCCTCCTGGGCCAGAATTTCTCCCGTCATCTTCGGCATGGTCAAATCGCTGATGATCAGATCGTAGTCTTGCGGCGCCTCCCTGAAGCGCGCCATAGCCTCCAGGCTGGAAGTGAAGGTTTCCACGCGATAGCCCAGCGTGGCCAAAATCTCCTGCCCAATTTCGATCAACGCCGGCTCATCGTCCACAAACAGGATGCGCTCATGTCCCGTGAACGTGTCCGGTGTGCTGGGCTGTGGGCGTTCTTCCGCCCCGGCGTTCTGTGATCTTTCCGGGAAATAGACGTGGAAGGTGGTCCCTTTGCCGATAATGCTTTCCACCGCGATCGCGCCGCCGTGGCTGCTGACGATACCATGCACCACGGCCAGACCGAGACCGGTGCCTTCCCCTTTTTCCTTGGAGGTAAAGTAGGGGTCGAAGATGCGGTCGATGTATTCCCGCGGAATGCCGTGGCCGGTATCGGCGATGCGCAGCTCGAGATAGGCGCCGGGCTTGATGCCGCCCAGATGAGCGGCCTGGTTGACGGTGATCGCGGTGGTGGCCAGGCTGACGGTCAGGGTGCCCCCGGCGTCCCGCATGGCATGGTGCGCGTTGGAGCACAGATTCATCATGACCTGGTGGATCTGAATCGGATCGGCCTCGACCACGGCGTCGTGATTGAGGTTTTTGCCGCTGATCTCGATCGTGGCGGGCAACGAGGCCCGGATGAGCTTGAGAACTTCCTTGACGATTAGGTTGACCTGTACCGGTTGCCGCTCCTGTTCGGTCTGTCGGCTGAAGGAGAGGATCTGGTTGATGAGGCCCTTGGCCCGCTGACTGGCCGTGAGGATGTTGTTCAAGGCATCGTTGGGATCCTTGCCCTGGGTGATGTGCAAGCTTGCGATTTCGGTGTAGCCGAAGATCGACTGCAGGATGTTGTTGAAGTCGTGCGCGATACCGCCGGCCAAGGTACCGATGGCTTCCATTTTTTGCGCCTGGCGCAGTTGGGAACGCAGCTTGGCCTTTTCCTTGTCGGATTGGATGCGTTCGGTGATATCCCGGGCAATGGTCAGCACGGCCGGCTTGTTGTCATACTCGATGGCCCGGCAACTCGTCTCGACCGGGAGCGTCTTGCCATTCGAGGACACCAGGGCCGTTTCGAAGATGATGTGGCGCAGGCGGCGCAGTTCGTCCATGCGTTCGGGCCAGAAGGGAGCATGTTCCGGGGATATGATGTCCATGGTGGTCTTGTTGAGAAGTTCGGGGTGGGGCATCTGCAGTTGTTCGCACGCCACGCGATTGCCGTCGATGATCTGGCCTTTGAAATCCATGACGAAAATGGCGTCACCGGCGCTTTCGAACAGGGTCTTGTAGCGGTTGGTGGACGCCATCAACGCCTTGACCGTGCAGACATCGAAGGAGAGACTTTTAAAGTCGGCGTTGTCGTCCTTGCCGGAACGGCTGTTTTTCATGGCATCACCGGGTCGCTCGCGCCGCGAGGTCGAATATTGGGGCCGCAACGCGCATCACGTTGCCTAATAGTTTAATTTTTATCAAATTGTTTACCGCATGTAAACCTGGATTTGAGCGGCGCGAGAGCTTCGGCCGGGTGGCGTCTGATCGAAGCCCGATGGCCAGGGACGGGCAGGACGCTGAACACCTGCTGGATCGAATGGTACGCCTGGCAGGACTCGAACCTGCGGCCTACGGATTAGAAGTCCGTTGCTCTATCCAGCTGAGCTACAGGCGCATGAAACGCGTAGCTCGATAGCATAGGCGGCCGCGATTGTCCAGTCCAATTGCCCGTGCGCCGAGGAAGACCCCGGGAATCGGGAGGCGCCGCCAAGGCGCAATACAGTCCTCCGCATGTGCAAATGGGGTCCTGTGCTACCCCTGTATCTATTGCTTAAAATCGGGTTCTCTATGATAATGATCGAGCCCAAAAGGCGGCTGGATCGACGGCCTGGCACGCGGTTTAGCGCTGCTGCGGTCCAATTGCACGAATGGGTCAATTATGGTAGGTTACCAGCCTCTTCTTTTGCCCATGAGGCCGGAGACCGGGATCATCTGCTTATTCCAAGAACCGACGGGATCTTATGACCACGACCAAAAAGTCCAAACCGAAAACAAAGCAGGGCGGCGGCCAAACGAAAGCCCGCACTTCGGCTGCCAAAAGCAAACCGCCCCGGAAGGCCCCGGGCCCCCAAAAGGCTTCGGCCCCTTCCGGGAAGAGCGCCGCGGCAGGGAAACAGGGCACATCCAAAGCCGCTTCCGGCCGGGGATCCGGCAAGCGCAAGGCGACGAACGCCAATGCCGAGACACTTGAGCCTGAAGTCTTGAAAGCGCCCGGCACGGAGAAACCCCAGGTCAAGGCGGGTGACGACGCCGGCAAGGCGCTGGTTAAATTCGACCCCCTGCAGCGGTATCTCTCGGAGATCAGCCGGTACAAACTGCTGACCCGGGAGGAAGAGCGGGAACTGGGGATTCGCGTCCGCGAATACGGCGACAAGGATGCCGCTTATGCCCTGGTGACCTCCAACCTGCGCCTGGTGGTGAAGATCGCCCTGGAGTTTCAGCGCGTTTGGATGCAGAATCTGCTGGATTTGATTCAGGAGGGCAATATCGGCTTGATGCAGGCCGTGCGTAAATTCGACCCTTACAAAAACGTCAAATTCTCTTATTATGCTTCCTTCTGGATCAAGGCCTATATTCTCAAGTTCATCATGGACAATTGGCGTCTGGTGAAAATCGGTACGACCCAGGGGCAGCGCAAACTCTTTTTCAAGCTCAAAAAGGAGAAACAAAAGCTTATCGAGCAGGGCTTCGATCCCAAACCCAAACTCTTGTCGGAGCGTCTGGGGGTTTCCGAGCGGGAAATCGTGGACATGGATCAGCGTCTGGATGGATGGGATCTTTCCCTCGATGCGCCTTTGAAGGACGATTCGGATACGGAACGGATCGAATTTTTGAGCACCGATGCGGTTTCGGCCGAGGACAAGGTGGCCAAAAAGGAAATCGAGGTCCTGCTCCACAACAAGATCGACGAATTCCGCAAAAATATGACCGAACGGGAAAAGGAGATTTTCGATTTGCGGATTTTTTCCGACACGCCGGTAACCCTGCAGGAGATCGGAGACCGCTATGGCATCAGTCGGGAGCGTGTGCGCCAGGTGGAAAAAAACATCATTAAAAAAATGAGGGCGTTTTTCAAACAGGAAATCCCCGATTTTTCCTCCTATACCGAAGACCACGCCGCAGAATAACCGGACGGCGGCCGGGGCGCGAAGGATCGCCCCGCACCCGGCGGCATCCTCGGCCGGCCTCCGGTACGATCTTCGTTCACATCGTGCGGTCCACCCTGGGCGTCGTCCACAAACGACATCGGAAAGTATAGACCATGCAAGAGGGTTGGTTTCATCATCTGGTACGCGCAGTAGGCGCCATTGCCGCACTCCTGGTGGTATGGGGCTGCGCGGCGGTCGACCGGCAAGCGGCGGACACCCCGCCCGGGGCGAGCGTCGAAGCGCCGGAACCCAACAGCTATTATTATTACACCGAAGCGCAGATTTTGAAAAATCGCGGGGAGCCGCGGGCGGCCCTGGAAATGATGCAGCTGGCCCTTGAAAACGATCCCGACGCCCTTTACGTGCGCAGGGAGATGGCCAATCTCTACCTCCAAACCAACCAGGAGGCGTTTGCGCTCGAATTGCTGCAGGACATATTGTCCGACGCCCCCGGCGACGTCCCCACGCTTTTGCTGCTGGGACGTATCCACCAGAATCGCAAAGAACCCGATGCGGCCAAGGCGGTCTATGAACGGGTGCTGGATCAGGACCCGGATCAAGAGGATGTCTATCTGATTTTGGGCAACCTCTACATGAACGACGGGCAATGGGATGAAGCGTTCGATGTCTTTCAGCGCCTGACGGAACGTTTCCCGGGGGCTTACGCCGGCTTCTTTTTCCTGGGGCGTATCCATCGGGAACGCGGCGACGATCACCAGGCGGAGGAGGCCTTTCTCCAGTCACTGGCCATCGAGCCCCAGTTGGAATCGGCACGCTACGAACTCATCGCCATCTACGAGGGACGCCCCGACACGGCGGACACCCGGCGCCGGATTCGGGACCAGTACCAGGCCATTCTGACGCATGATCCCGAAAATGTGCGCGCCGCCTGCGGTCTGGCCTTGTTTCACCATCGCATCGGCCAGGATGAGCGCGCGCGCCGGGCGATCGCTCGACTCGCCGCCGCCGCTTCCGAAAACGACCTTGTTCGCACGATCTTCAAGGCGTATATCGAACCCGGCAAAAACCAGGCGGCGGTTTTCCTGCTGGAAGAAATCCTGCGAACGCGCCCCGATCTGGCCGGTCTGAACTATCTGCTGGGTGTCGCCCATGGCGAGTTGGAGGATACCGCCCGCGCCATGACGGCTTTTGCCGCGGTGCCGCCCGAATCGCGCTTCTATCGGGACGCCGTCGTTCAGCAGGCCTTTCATTTCTCTGATACGGGCCGGGTCGACGCGGCGATCGCCCTTCTCGAAGAGGCGCTTGCCCAGGATCCCGACAACCCTGATTTCCTGGTCTATCTGGCGTCCATGTATGAAGAGCAGGAAGCCTACGACCGGGCGTTGGACATGCTGACGCAGGCCGTGGAGACGGATCCCGGGAACGCGCGGGCTTATTTCCGGCTCGGCGTGGTCTATGACAAGATGGACCGCAAGGACGACTCCATTGCGGCCATGCAGAAGGTTATCGCCCTGGAGCCCGATCACGCCAACGCCCTCAACTATCTGGGGTACACCTATGCGGATCTGGGCATCAAACTGGCGGAAGCTGAAGCGCTCATCCGGAAAGCATTGGACCTGAAACCGGACGACGGCTACATTACCGACAGCCTGGGATGGGTCTATTTCAAGCAGGAGCGCTATGCGGAAGCCTTGACGCTGCTGCTCGAAGCGGCCGAACTGGTGGGCGACGATCCGATCATTTTCGAACACGTGGGGGATGCCTTCCGGGCGCTGGGCCGCCATGACGAAGCGCTTGTCTACTATCGGAAATCGCTCGCGATCCGTGAAAAGGACCGGGAAAGCCTCCTTCAAAAAATCGAGGCCCTGGAGAAACCCTGATGCCCGGCCGACGCGCTGATGGAACGCTCCGGCGCGGATCGTCGATCCCCGGGCCGGGCGCCGCGGGGGGCGTCGGATGCGACGCTGCGCGTTGCGCGGCGACGCCCGGGTCCCTGGCGGACCGATGCGGGCGGTACAGCGCCGTTGCCGTTGCACTGGGCTGGCTATGGGTCCTGTGCTTCGGCTGTGCCTTCCCCGGGGGGCCGCCCCGGCCGATCCAGTATGAAAACCAGGCGGTGCGCCACTTGATGGATCGGGTGCGCACGGCCAACGCGGGTCTGGAAGCGGTCAAGGGGCTGGGCCGGGTGACGGTGGACGCCAACGGCAGCGAACACCGCTATGAACGCACGGCCTGGGTGGGGGCGGACCCCGGCCGCTTGCGGTTCGCCTTCCGAGCCCCCACCGGCCTGCCGGTTTTCTCGATGAGCTGCGATCCCGAGTGGGTTACGGCGTTGAACCATGCCGAGGGCGACTACTATCGCCGGCGCATCGGTGACAGCAGCCTGTCGCGTTTTCTGCCGGTGGCGGTGACCTGCGCCGATCTGTATGGCTTGATGGTGGGGCGCCTGCCGGCGGTCGCCTACGATACCGTGCGGGTCGACGCCGATGCGGCGGGGGACCCGGAGACGATTGCCGTGCTGCTCCAGCGCCGCTTGCGCGGAACCGTGGCGCGCCTCTGGATCGGCTCCGCTTCCGGGGAATTGGAGGCCGTGGTGTTGCTGGACGTCCACGGGAACCCGCGGTACGAAGCCCGTCTGGCGGATCGCCGGACGGTGGACGGTTATCGGTTGCCCTCCCGTATCCACTTGCGCGGTCCGGAAGGCGGCCTCGTCGTCGAAGCCCAGCGGCTTTGGACGGAAACCGGCGTGGACGAATCGCTTTTCCGCATCGTGCCGCCCCAGGCGCCATGATGCGGGCGCTGCCCCCGCGCAAGGGTACCGTTCGAACGGTTGTCCGGCGGGAGACCTCCCCTTGAAAATGGTGCTGGCCCTCGAGCATCGGCTCAGGCATTGCCGCAACGTGCGGACCCTGGGCGTACGCACCAACCTCACCGATTACACCGACGAGGAGATCCAGCTCATCCGTCGGGCCCCCAAATTATATTACCCCTCGGTTTTCTACGCCGATCTGTTCGATGCCATGGGCAAGGCCCTCTTTCCCAGCTACCATACCTACAAGTGCGTTCAGGACAAAATCAAGCAGACGGCCCTTTTGCAACTGATGGCCATTCCGCATCCGGTGACGCGCGTTTTCTACGGAACGCGGCGGATGGAAAAAATCACCCGCACCTTTGCCTTTCCCCTGATCGCCAAGATTCCCCGCGGCTCGGCGCTCGGCCGGGGGGTGTTTCTGGTGCGCGACGAAGCGGCGCTGGGGGCCTATCTGGCGCGGACACCGGTGGCCTATATCCAGGAATATCTGGGGCTCGAGCGCGACATGCGGATTGTGGTGATCGGCGACCGCATCGTCCACGCCTACTGGCGGCTGGCACCCAAGGGGGAATATCGCAGCAACCTGGCCGTGGGCGGGACGATTTCGCTGGCGAAGGTGCCCGCGAAGGCCCTGGCGCTGGCCCTGCACACGGCCCGGCGCTGCGGTTGGAACGATGTGGGGATCGATATCTGTGAACACGGTGGACGTTATCTCGTCCTTGAAGCCAACATGAAATATGGTAAAGAAGGGTTTCGCCGGGCCGGTATCGATTATGTTGCCTTGATGGAGGAAATGATTGCCGATGGAAGCATTTGAGGCTGATGTTCTGGATGTTCTCAAGACCGCACTGGACGAACGCGAAGCCGCCGCCCTGTCTCCCGTGGGAACCTTGAGCGCGCGTGGGCGACGGCGCGATCCCGAGGTGCGGCCGGGGGCCTATCGCCAGGCGTTTTCCCTGGATGTGGACCGCATCCTGCATTCGCTGGCCTATACGCGCTATATCGACAAGACCCAGGTCTTCTACCTTATTCAAAACGACCACATCACCCATCGGGTGCTGCATGTGCAGCTGGTATCCAAAATCGCCCGCACCATCGGCCGTTTTCTGGGGCTGAACGAAGACCTGATCGAGGCCATTGCCCTGGGGCACGACATCGGGCATACCCCCTTCGGCCACGATGGCGAGACCTTTCTCAGTCGGCTGTGCGAAGCCCACGGCATCGGCGCTTTCCAGCACAATGTGCAGAGTGTCCAGTTTCTGGACCGTGTCGAACGCAAGGGGCGCGGCTGGAACCTTTGTCTGCAAACCCTGGACGGCATCCTGTGCCATGACGGCGAAGTCCACAATCAGGTGTTGCAGCCCGTTTGGGAAAAGACGTTCGAGAACTTCGACCGGAGCATGGCCGCCAAGAAACGGCAGCCGGCGGTGCCGCTGACGCCCATGACGCTCGAGGGGTGCGTGGTCCGGATGGCGGACACGATCAGCTACATCGGACGGGATATCGAAGATGCCATACGCTTGGGCATGCTCGAACGATCCGAATTGCCGGCGGAGGTGGTGGAGGTGCTGGGTCGCACGAACGGAACCATCGTCTACAACCTCGTGACCGACGTGATCCGCAACAGCTACCAACACCCATATGTGGCCTTCAGTCCCGAGGTGTCCGGGGCCCTGCAACGCCTCAAGGTTTTTAATATGGACCGCATCTACACCAACCCCGATATAAAGAAGCATAC
>CAYMQN010000169.1:0-8345 GCA_964392545.1 uncultured Desulfobacteraceae bacterium | reverse complement strand
AAGGCCGCAGCGATGTGGAAACCGGAGGCGTAGCCTGGCTACGGCGAGGATTTCCGCAGGGTGAGAACGACGGCCGGGGCCGAAAGATGCCGTCTCTGGATGGGCACTATCCTAGCGGTTGCCAGGCATGGGAATATCCGGCAAGCGTCGGGCGGCTTTGTCCACGAGATCGGCGGCTTCCTTGAAAAGGGCGTCGAATTTCTCCCGGGTCGGTGCAATTTTTTCCCATTCCCAGTAGGTGTCGATGCCGTCGGTGTCCTTGTAGTAAATGAAGTCGCCCTGGGACATTTTCAATTCACGCCCGTCATCGAGGTGGATTTCGATCTTAAACATGGCAATATCTCCTCTCCCAATTTTCGTTGTCTTAGTCGTTGTCGTAATCGAAGTTTTTCATTTGATCCCAAAAAAGACGATAACGACAACCTTTCGCCTATAACATCCGTCAATAGTCATTCGTCATTGGTATTAGGAACGACTATAGCAAAGCCCCCACCGTCATGCCCGCGCATGCGGGCATCCAGGAAGTTGGGGTGAAACCGCTGCGGTTGCCGCTGGATTCCCGGGTCAAGCCCGGGGATGACATGCCAGAGGGGGGTTTTCTCGTTGTTGTTTTATCCAGGCATCCGGTTTTACCAATGACCACTGCCTACTGACCAATGACGGTTTTCAAATGCCGCCGCAGGGCCTGACCGAGACGCGCCACGGTGTCCCGGGAATCGGCCACCACGGTCACCCCCCGTTCAGCGGTCAACCCGGCGGGATCTTCCCCGGCCCACCAGCGGTCGCCGGTCCAGACCACGCCGCCGGCCTCTAAGGTCGGCAGGAAGCCGATGGCCCGGCGCCGGTCCGGGCGGCCCAGGGTAATGGCGGCCGCCGCCCGCCCGGTGACCGGGGCCGTCGCGTCCACCGCCGAACAACGCGAAACGCTCACCTCGAAGCCGGCCTCCTGCAGGTCGGCGCACCAGTCGTCGGGCACGGCAGAGGTGACCAGCACCCGTGCCGGCAGGGCACCGATGGAGGCCAACGCCGTCTCCCGGCCGGGTTTCTTCACGAAACACCCGCTGCCCTCCCGGGCCCAGAAGAGATCTCCGCTGTGGGGGAAATGGACCATGGCCGCCCGGTAGAAGCCCGTCTCGATCCAGGCCCCCATGACGGCGTAGTCCGGCAGTCCTTCTCCGTAATTCAGCGTGCCGTCGATCGGGTCGACGACGATAACGGGGGCATCCCGTTCTTCACGCCGGAAAAAATGCGCCGATTCGGTTTTTTCTTCGGCATCCATGGCCGCCCGGGGAAAAGCGTCGCAGAGGGCCAAAAGCAGAACGTCCTGCGCGGCAAGATCCACCGGCGTGAGCGCGGCGCTCTCGGGCGTGTGATGTCCTGCTTTAGCGTTCAGGCCGACCTTGCCCTGAAGGCGCCTCGCCAGGCATCCGGTCTGGCGCGCGGCCAGGCCGAACACCTCGATGAAACGCAGGACATCTTCCGGATTGGAGGTGGCGTCGTGCGGCATGACAGAATTTCCTTCAGACGCGAGGCCCCCACGCTAACGTGATGGCATCGAAAAAAGACCTCTTTGAGATCGCTTCTAGGAGCTGTCTCAAAATGAGGATTTTCGTTCGAGATCAAGGCGAGGCCGAGTCCCACCCGCAGGCATACCCGCGTATGTCGAGGACGTGGGACGAGGACTCAACGCCGATATCGGGCGAAAAGACCTTTTTGAGGCAGATCCTAGTATTTCCTTCGACACCCGCGATGGCAATGGGGGATTGCCCCTAATTTTTCCCGCCGCCCACCCCGGCAGCGATCCGGAAGGTCATGGATGACCGCCGGCGGCCGGCAGAATACAGTCTAAACCCCATTTAGGCCGGGCGACGCGCATCGTTAGGATAGAGGGGACAAAAACCTACCAACGGAAAAGGAAACCCCATGAAGCATCTCGAAGAAGTGCGCAACATCATGATCGAAAAGCACCTCAAGGCCCGTGGCGTGACGGACAGCGCGGTGTTGGAGGCCATGGCCGAGGTGCCCCGCGAAGCCTTTCTGACCGAGGCCATGGCCGAATTCGCCTATGAAGATTCGCCACTGCCCATCGGCGAAGGGCAGACCATATCGCAACCGTACATCGTGGCCGTCATGACCCAACTCCTGGAAGTCGAACGGGGGGATCGGGTGCTCGAAATCGGAACCGGGTCGGGCTATGCCGCGGCGGTCCTGAGCCGTATCGTGGACGCGGTCTATACCATCGAACGCCACGCCTCCCTGGCCGCGAACGCCCGGGACATTTACCGCCGCCTGGGATACGACAACATTCACGTTCGCGAGGGCGACGGCAGCCTCGGGTGGCCCGAAAAGGGACCTTACGATGCCATCGTGGTGACGGCCGGCGCGCCCGAAGTGCCTGCGACCCTCAAAAAGCAGCTCGCCGTCGGCGGACGGCTCGTGATCCCGGTGGGGTCGAGCCGCCTGCAGGAACTGCTGCGCATCCGCCGCACCGGCGAAGACACCTACGAACAGGAAGAACGTCTCAGCGTGCGCTTCGTTCCTCTGGTGGGGGCCGAAGGCTGGAGCGAGTCCCCCGGGCATGCAACCACTCCGCGGCCCCACGCCTCTCCCCCGCTGTCCGAGTGGATCGACCGCACCGCGGACGGCATCCCTTCCATTTCCGAAAAGGACATCACCCCTCTGCTCGATCGCATCGGCGACGCCAAAGTGGTTCTGCTGGGCGAAGCCACCCACGGCAGCGCCGAGTTCTACGAGATGCGTGCCCGCATCACCCGTGAGCTGATCGAAAAAAAAGGCTTCAACATCGTGGCGGTCGAGGCCGACTGGCCGGACGTGGCCCAGGTGAACCGCTATGTCCAGGGGCTTGCCGCCGAACCGGCCGAAAAGCCCTTCGAGCGCTTTCCGACCTGGATGTGGTCGAACACCCATTTCTCGGAATTCGTCGAATCCCTGCGGGACCTCCATACGCAGGTGCGCCCCGTCGGCGGGGTGAACCTCTACGGGCTGGACCTTTACAGCCTCTATACCTCCATCGGCGCCGTACTGCGCTATCTGGACGATGTGGACCCGCCCTCGGCCGCCGTCGCCCGCAAGCGTTATGGATGTCTGACCCCTTGGCAGCAGGACCCGGTGGCCTATGGGGCGGCGGCGCTTTCGGACCGCTATGCGGCCTGCGAGTCCGAGGTGGTGGCCATGCTGGGCGATCTGCTCGAAAAGCGCGTGGCCGACGAATTCCGGGACGAAGCCCAATTCCTCGACGCCATCCAGAACGCGCGGGTGATTTCCAATGCCGAACGCTATTACCGCACCATGTACTACGGTTCGCGGGAATCCTGGAACCTGCGGGACCGGCACATGTTCGACACCCTCAACATCCTGCTGGGCTACCACGGCCCCGAGGCCCGCGCCGTGGTATGGGAGCATAACGCCCACATCGGCGATTCCGCCGCCACCGAGATGGGCTACAGCGGCGAAACCAACGTCGGCCGATTGTGCCGGGGCACCTTCGAGCAGAGGGCCTACCTGGTGGGCTTCGGCACCGATCACGGCACGGTGGGCGCCGCCTCGGAGTGGGACGCGCCCATGGAAGTCAAAAAAGTGCACCCCTCTCTGGAGGACAGCTACGAGCACCTCTGCCACCGGGCCGAGATGGACGCCTTCTTTCTGCCGTTGCGCGACGCGCCCGCGAAGCTTCGCCAGGGGCTGTCGGAACCGCGCCTGGAAAGGGCCATCGGGGTGGTCTATTTGCCCGAGGCCGAACTCCAGAGCCACTATTTCTATGCCGAGCTTCCCCGCCAGTTCGACGAATATATCTGGTTCGACGAAACCCGCGCGGTAACCCCCCTTACCGCCGAGACGGGCAAGGGCCTGCCGGCGACCTTCCCCTTCGGGGTCTGACGAAAGGAGATGACGGGTATGCCCAACAACGACAAACGGATCGCCCTGGTCACCGGCTCCACCGACGGCATCGGCAAGCTCACGGCGCAGCGGCTGGCCGAAATGGGGGATGCCGTGCTGATCCACGGCCGCAGCCCGGAAAAGGTCCGCAGCACCGCCGAGGAAATCCGCCGGAAAAGCGGCAACCCGGCCGTGGCGCATGTCACGGCCGATCTGGCATCCCTGGCCGAAGTGCGCCGCATGGCAACCGATGTGGACCAGCGCTACGACCGCCTGGATGTTCTGATCAACAATGCCGGCGTGCTGCCGGCCGAAGCACCCAAAGGCGAACGGCCGATCAGCGCGGACGGCTTCGAGCTGTGTCTGGCCGTCAACTACCTCGCGCCGTTTCTGCTGACCCATCTGCTGATGCCGCTTTTGCGCGCCGCCCCGGCGGCCCGGATCCTCAATGTCAGTTCAGCGGCCCAGGAAACCGTCGATTTCGACGACCTCATGCTCGAAAACACGGCCTACGCCCCCATGCATGCCTACGCCCGCAGCAAGCTGGCCCTGGCCATGTTCACCATGGAATTGAGCCAGCGCCTGGCGAAGGAGGCGATCACCGTCAACTGCCTGCATCCGGGCACCCTGCTGGACACCAAAATGGTGCGCCGGGCCTTTTCCCAGCCCCAGGGCAGCGCCGCCTCGGGGGCCGAGGTGGAGGTCTATCTGGCCACCGACCCGGAGCTGGCGGATGTCAGCGGCGAATATTTCGACCGCAAATCCAAAGCCCGGGCCCACGACCAGGCCTACGACGAACAGGCCCGGACCCGCCTCTGGCAGCGCAGCCTGGCCTTGACCGGGCTGGCGACCTACCTCAAGTCCGGAGAACAGGCGGTCAGTGGTCCGTAAGGAAAACCGGTCATTGGTCATTTGTCATTAGGAACGGCTAAAACAAAGCCCCCACCGTCATGCCCGCGCATCAGGCTGTGTCGCAATTTACACGAAAGCAATTTGTCATAAAACGTCATCCCGGCGGAAGCCGGGATCTCTCACAATTTCATGTCGTTAGCCCCACCAGATGCCGGCTTCCGCCGGCATGACGGGAAAAAATGGGAGGTTTTTGGGCATTACGACACAGTCTCGCATGCGGGCATCCAGCATCCAGAATTAAAAATGACTATTTTCGACTACCGACCACGACCACGCCCCCTACCGAATCGGGCCCTTCACCGGCAAAATAAAGAAAGCACCCCATTGCCGGGGGCGATGCCCTTGCGCATGGTATCCTCATGAAGACACTCGAAACCCTCCAGCACCTCGTCGATCGGTTTCCGGAAGACGGCGACCGGCCTTTTCTGGTGGCGCTCCAGCGGGACGGCACCCAGACGCACACCTACCGTGATCTCTCCCGGGCGGCCCGGCGTCTGGCCGGGGGGCTGCACGAGCGGGATGTCCGACCCGAAGATGTGGTGGGACTCGCCGCCCCCCTGGGGTTCGCCTGGACCGCCGCCTGTCTGGGCGCGTTGCGGGCCGGCGCCACGGTCATGCCGCTGGATCGCCAGCTCGAGCGCGACACCCTGTCCGGCATCCTGGAAGACAGCCGGCCGGCCGTCATCTTTGCCGATGCGGACCAGGCCCGCAGAATGCGGGACGCCGGCGGTGAGGGCATCCCCATCTATCGCACCGACGGCGAGGAGGCGGATGCCGAAAGCTGGCAAGGTCTGTTCTCCGATCAGGAGCCCTCCCTGCCGGAAATCTCCTCCGACCAGCGGGCGGCCCTGTTTTATACGTCCGGCACCACCGGTCCGCCCAAGGGGGTGCCCCTCAGCCACGCCAACCTCGTCTTTCAGATCGAGACGGTGCGCCGCACCGGGTTGATCACAGCCGACGACCGGGTCCTGCAGCCCCTGCCCATGCACCATGTCTATCCCTTCGTGATCGGCACCCTGGCCCCCCTGGCCCTGGGCCTCACCCTGGTGCGTCCCTATGCCCTGACCGGCCCCCAGATGCTGCGGGCCCTGCGGGAGGGCCGGGCCACCGTGCTGCTGGGGGTGCCCCGCCTCTACGATGCGCTCTTCAGCGGCATGGCCTCCCGTTTCGAAAGCCATGCCGCAAGCCGCATCCTGTTCGACCGGGGCCTGGGGATGCTGGCCGATGTGCAGGGATCGCCCCTCGCCCGATGGGGGCACACCCTGCTGGGTCCCCTGCGGCGCCGCATGGCGCCCGATCTGCGGATCATGGCCTCCGGCGGTGCGCCGCTATCGCCTGATCTGGGGGCCCGCCTGGCCGCCCTGGGATGGGGGGTGGCGGTGGGCTACGGCCTGACCGAGACGGCCCCCCTCTTGACCATCAAGATGCCCGACGACCCCCACTTCGACAGCGTGGGGCGGGCGGTGGAAGGGGTGCGGCTGCGGATCGACCCCTCGGCCCTGCCCGAAGAGCGCAAAGAAGGGACCGAATCCGGGGAGGGCGAAATCCTGGCCCGCGGTCCCAACGTGTTTGCGGGCTATCACAATCTGCCCGAGAAGACCGAAGCCGCTTTTACGGAGGATGGCTGGTATCGCACCGGCGATATCGGCCGTCTCGACGACGCGGGCTATCTGCGCATCAGCGGCCGGGTATCCACCCTGATCGTCACGCCGGGGGGCGAAAATATCCAGCCGGACGACATCGAAAGCCATCTGGAGCGACATCCGGTGATTCGCGAGGCCGGGGTGCTGGCCCTCGACGACGGCACCCTGGCCGCGGTGATCGTGCCCGAGCTCAGTGAAATCGACAAGGCGGCGGACGGAGATCCCAAGGCTGCGGTCCAGGCGGCCGTGGCCGAACGCAGCCGTAAGCTGCCGTCCTACCAGCATCTCAACGATCTGGCCGTCTCCCGCACGCCGCTGCCCCGCACCCGGCTGGGCAAGATCCGCCGCCATCGCCTGGCGGATCTGTTCGAGACCGCCAAAGCCCGGGAAGCCGCTCCCGAAGACCAGGCGGCCACACCGGTGGACGTGGCGGACATGACCGCCGAAGACCGCCGGCTGCTGGAAAACAACGCCGCCCGCGAGGTCTGGGACTGGATGGCCGACCGGTATCATGACCGGCACCTGGCGCCCGATACGAGCCCGGGGCTCGACCTGGGTATCGATTCCATGGAATGGCTTACCATCACCATGGAAATCCGCCAACGCACCGGCATCGAGCTGGAAGAAGAGACCATCGCGGAAATCAGCACGGTGCGGGATCTCCTCGAGGCCGTGGTCGGCGAAGCCCAGGCCGGGCGAACCGCCTCCCGCCGCTCGCCCCTGGAAGCCCCCGAGGAAACGTTGTCGGCGGAACAGATGCGCTGGCTCCAACCACTGCCGCCCCTCAAGCGGCGCATCGCCCGCTGCGGCTACGGCCTAGCGCAGAGACTGATGGAGGGCCTGTTCACGCTTCACGTCCGGGGATCCGAAAACCTGCCGCAGGACGGTCCCTTTATCATCACCCCCAACCACGTGAGCTATCTCGATGCCCCGGCCCTGGCGGTCGCTCTGGGCCGGGAGCGGTTTCCGCAGGTTTTCTGGGCCGGCGCCACCGATGTTATCTTCCGCAATGCCTTCCTGCGCTATTTCAGCCGCCTCTCGCGTTCGGTGCCCATCGACCCCGCCAAGGGCGTCATATCGAGCATAGCCTTCGGTGCGGCGGTCCTGGATCGAAGCCAGGGATTGGTCTGGTTCCCCGAAGGAGAACGCTCGCCCGACGGCCGCCTGCAGTCCTTTAAACCCGGGGTCGGTCTTCTCCTGGCCCATCGGGCGGTACCGGTCATCCCGGCCTTTATCCAGGGCACCGCCACGATTCTGCCGCCGGGGCGGCTGGTCCCCCGCCGGGAGGCCATTACGGTCGTCTTCGGCAAACCGGTGCCGCCCGACGAGCTGATCCGCCAAGGCGGGGGCCAAGACGATCCGGAGCGCATCGCCGCCGCCCTGCGCGATGAGGTGGCAGGTCTGGAAAGCCGTCTGCGGCCATGACCCCCTCCCAATCCTCCCGGTCCTCAACACCGCGCCGCGGGACCTCCCGGACCACGCTGGTGGCCTGGGCCTTCTACGACTGGGCCAACAACGGTTTTGCCACGGTTATCCTGACCTTCGTCTTCTCGGCCTATTTTACCCGCCGCGTCGCTCCGGACAGCGTCAGCGGCAGCGCCTTGTGGGGAAACATGGTCGGCATCGCCGGCCTGTTGGTGGCCCTGGGCGGCCCCCTCTGGGGGGCCACCGCCGATCAGAACGGGCGCCGCAAACCCTGGCTGGTGGTCTTCACGCTGCTCTGCGTGACGGCCACGGCCTCCCTGTGGTTCATCCGGCCGCAGGCCTCCTGCCTCTATCCGGCGTTGATCCTGGTGGGGGTCGGGATCATCGGCGCCGAGTATGCCACGATTTTCTACAACGCCATGCTGCCCCAGCTGGTGCCGCAGGATCGGGTGGGACGCTGGTCCGGGC
>CAYMQN010000168.1:0-8374 GCA_964392545.1 uncultured Desulfobacteraceae bacterium | reverse complement strand
CGCCGGGATGACAGGCGGTTGTCCATTTCGATGGCGGATGATTCGCGCTTTTCCGATTTTTATACCAAAGAAAGACGATAGAACGTTATGCCACACGGATCTTCTCGGCGGCGTCGTCCAGCACCTCACCGATCTCAGCCGCATCGCCGAGTCCGGCATCTTTCATTGCCGCAACGAGAGCCTCGGCCTGGGCCTCCGGCACACTGATCAGGAGCCCACCGGAGGTCTGGGGATCGAAGAGGATGTCCAGCCGCGCGCGCGCCAGGCCCTCGGCGGCTTCCACCATCCCGGCGCGGAACTCGCGGTTCTTGTAGGCACCGCCGGGGATGAGCCCCATGGCGGCAAAGGCGAGGGCGTCCTCGATCACCGGAATGCGCTCGGCATACACCCGCGCACTGCGGCCGGACCCGGAGACCATTTCGGCCAGGTGCCCGAGGAGGCCGAAGCCGGTCACGTCGGTGCAGGCATGGACCGCAAAGCGCGCCATGACTTCGGTGGCGGTGCGGTTCAGGGCGGCCATCAGGCGGGTGACCTGCTCGGTGAGATCGGCCGAAGCCATGCCGGCCTTGATGGCGGTGTTGACGATGCCGGTGCCCAACGGCTTGGTGAGCACCAGCCGGTCCCCGGCCTGCAGACTGTGCTTGGTAAGGACCCGGGCGGGGTGCACGAAGCCGGTCACGGACAGGCCGTACTTCAATTCCTTGTCTTCGACGCTGTGACCGCCGATGAGAACGACCTCCGCCTCCGCCAGTTTGTCGATCCCGCCCTGGATGATGGCCCGCAGCACGGACAGGTCCATGTCCTTGACCGGGAAGGCCACCAGGTTCATGGCGGTCTTGGGGGTGCCGCCCATGGCGTAGACGTCGCTCAGGGCGTTGGCCGCCGCAATCTGGCCGAACCAGTAAGGGTCGTCCACGATGGGCGTAAAAAAATCCACGGTCTGGATCAGGGCCAGCTCGTCGGAGATCTTGTAGACCCCGGCGTCGTCGCTGCGCTCCAGTCCCACAAGGACGTTCGCGTCGGTGGGAAACGCCATGCCGCACAATGCTTGGTCCAGGTCCCCTGGCGCCAGTTTCGACGCTCAGCCGGCTCCGGCCACGGTCTGGGTGAGACGTATGAGGTTACGATCGGTCATGCTGAATCTGCTCCTTTTTCTCCAATTTCAGCAGATTCTCCAACGCCTGGGGGATCTTGTCAATCAGTTCCGCCACCTGGGTGGCCGGGGTGGGCTCGACCAGGGTGCCGGTCCCGCGGTTGACCCGGGCGGCCAGCACCGCGGCCTCGATGGGCTCGTAGCCCGCGCCGCAAAGGGCCGCCAGAATACCCGTCAGGCTGTCGCCCGTGCCCCCGACGGCTTCCATGGCCGCGAAACTCGGCCGCGCCACGGTCCGGACCACCTGCCCCCCGCAGGCAATGTGGTCGACGGCCCCCTTCACCACCAGACACGCCGCCGCGTTGCCGTTGTCGTACGCCTGCCGGATCAGATCCGGTACGTTGTTTTCCTGGTGCAGGATAAAGCCGCGGGTGTAAAACGGGTGCGGCGCGAGCGGATCGGCCAGAAAGGCTAGCTCCCCCGCATCCGGGGTGAAAAAGTCGTACTGGTCGGACTGGCCGCTCATTTTGGCGGCATACATGAAGCCGGCGTCGGCGATCAGGATCGGTCGGCGCGCCATGGCCTGGACGGCGAAGAGGACCGGGCCGTGCCAGTCCACGTCCGGCTGCAGGTAATGGAAGGCCAGCACGCGGAAGTCGAACTCGGATAGATGCCGGGACAAAAACCGATACAGCCGGCGGCTGCCGTCGCCTTTGCCGATGTCTCCCACCAGGAAGGCGTAGACCTCGGGGCCGCCCATGACGTCCGCGGTGCGCAGGGCGGCCGCCAGGAGCGCGGGCGTGCAGCGGTTGACCGGGACGCGGCGGCCGTCCACGCTGAGCTGCCCCGCAGCCCAGCGGACCCTGCCGTGCACCAGCGGAAACTCCCGGTCGGGAACTGTACCCACAATGCCGATCATCTCCGCAAGAGCTCCTCGTAGGCCAGCTCCAGGGCGTACCCGCAGAGAGTGTGCCCCAGCTCCCGGGGCCGGGGCGCCTCGCCCAAGGTCTTGCCGATCATGGCCTGGGCCAGGTAGGGCACGTCCGGGCAGCCGCCTCCCGAGATGTTCACGATGCGGCGGTCGTGCTTGGCGATGGTGATTTTCATGTTGGCCGCACGCACCATCAGGTAGTCCCCGAAATCTTTGGTTTGAAACAAATCCACGGGGGCCAGCAGGGGGGCCGAGACCGGCACCACCTGAAGCGGGGCCAGCGCGGCACGGGCCAGCTCCCGCAGGATCTCGAGCTCCTCGATGAGGGGAAAGACAATCACCAGATCGCAGCCGGTGCGAATCTCCGGGGGCGGCCCCATGACGCGGACCGCCCAGCCCGCCTGTTTGAGCCGGTTCTCGGCCTGGATGACCTCGCTGGTGTTTTCGAACACCAGGAGGCCGCGGCCTACCGCGGCCCGGGCATTCTCTTCGCGGGCACGCGCCCTCTTGCGTTTCCAAAAACCGAGCACGGCCTATCCTTTGGCAAGTGTAATCCGATAGCCTTCGCCCTCGGCCGCGACCTCCGTGACCCGGCAGGCCTGGCTCTCGGCCGCCCGGATGACGTTTTCCTTGGAGGTGTCGGTATCCACGAGGACGATTATCTCCTGATCCCGGCCCTGCTTGATTTCGTCCAGGGTCATGATCACCGGCTGGGGACAGGAAAGTCCCCGTGCATCCACTGTTGCTGCCATCGCTGCCTCCTTGACAGTCCGGGCGTAAACAAGAATCCTGTTACGCCCCTTTGCGTCGCATGGTAAACCCGATAAACAAACACACCGCAAACCCCACGATCACCGCGGCGATGCCGTGGGGGCCGACCCCCTTGGGCGAGCTGGCCAGGCCGAAGTTGTGGGCGAATCCCGCCCCCACAATCATTCCCAGGACAAATACGGCCGCATCGCCGTCCCCCTCCCCGGAGAGGAAGAGCTGCCGCCCGGGGCAGCCGCCGGCCAGGGCGAAGGCCAGGCCGGCCAGGGCCATGCCGGCGAAGTTCCAGACGTGCAGGGTATGGGCCACGGGCTGCCCCGCAAACCCCGCCTTGAACTGGCCGAGGATCAGGTTGGTCACGAAGGCCACCACGGTCAGGCTGATGAAGCCGCTGAGCAGGTGGGTCTGACCGAACAGGACCGTGTCCCGAATGGCGCCCATGGTGCAGAACCGGCTGCGCTGGGCCAGAAACCCAATGCCCAGGCCCACCACCAGGGACAATACGATCGGGGCATGCATGGCGCCGGGCCCCTTGAGGCTGTAAAAGAGAACCCCGTTGCGCGCCTGCTCCGCCACCGGTGGAAAGATCAGCAGCAGGGCCAGGAAGCCCGCCATGAGCAGCGGCAGCATCCAGCCCACGGTGGTGTGGGTGGCCTGGGTGCGCCCCAGGTTGAAGCCTTGCTTGAGAAACAGGGTGCCGATCCAGATGCCGAACGTCAGGCCCAGCAACCCCAGGATGGCGTTGCCGTCACCGCCGGCCAGACGCAGGACGGCCCGCCAGGGGCATCCCAGGAAAACCAGGGCGCCGATCATGGCAAAGGCCCCCAGGACGAAGCGCACGATGGGCGCCGAGCCGACCCGGGGACGGAACTCCTTGAACAGATAGGCCGCAAGCATGGCCCCCAGCACGAATCCGATGATCTCGGGGCGCATGTACTGGACCACCGCCGCCCGGTGGAGCCCCACGGCGCCGGCGATGTCCCGCTCGAAACAGGCCACGCAGATCCCCATGTTCCCGGGGTTGCCAAGCTTCTGCAAGACCGGCGCCAGGATGCCGATGGCCGCCCCCACGCCGATAATGCCCCACCGTGTCGCGAAGATGTTTTTTCCCTGCATAGAAACCTTCTCCCTTTTGAGATTGAGTGTCGACGGATATCAACGGCCAAGCGGGCACGACAGCTCGCTGGCAGGATAGACATGCTGCGCACCGCAGAAGGGGCAAGGGGCCTTGAGCGCCACCTTGGCGTCCAAAATCTTGTTGCCGTCCCCATCAAGGACGACACCCTTGTTATTCAGGACACGGTAGTCGTCGGTTTCGAAGGCCGCGTTGTGCTGGGGACAGACAAAAACCAGTTTCACTTCAGCTCTCCCGGCATCATTTTCCTGTTTCGCGTTTGGGGGGCATTTATAATGAGCGAAAACTCACGAAAGGGGTGATACATGTATTTTTTCTATGGGTCAAATCGATTAATTCGATATTTACCGGGCCTTACGATTGGCACGCTCAATAGGATCGGCGGGGGCTGAATCGGCTGGCCGTTTGCGTCGCGATCCGCTCAGCGGCTGAAGGCCCCCAGGAAGTCGGGCAGGAAGGTGTTCAGGCCGGCAAACGGCGGCGCAACGGGGGGCACGATGCCGGGGGCGAATCCCAGATCCCGGAAAGGCGCCAGGGATTCGGGATGGCGGCTGATAACATGCACCGGCACCAGGGAGGGCGCCTGCGGGCCGGTAATGTGGGCGTTGGGCTGGTGGTCCCCCAGGATGACGATGAGCGCCGCCCCGTGGTCGAAGCGGGTCAGGTAGTCGCCGAGCACCTTGAATTCGTAATCGATGGCGGTCAAGTAGGCGCCGAAGGCATCGGTCAGGTCGGGCCAGTTGTTGGGGAAGGTGACGGGCGCCATCCGGTGATAGACACGGCCGTCGCCGATCTCCTCCCAATCGGACACAAAGCGGGGTTGCCGGTGGAACGGGGCATGGGTGCTCACGAGAACGTAGCGGATGAAGAGCGGATCCTTGGCCGGCAGGATTTCGGTGTGCCGGATGCGGTCGAGCACGAATTGATCGGGCATGGGGGCGAACCCGAAGGGCGGTCCGCGGTAATCCAGGTCCCGGGCGTGATATTCCTTTTGGTAGGCGAAGTAGCCCCCTTCGGGCCAGGGCATGGTGGTGCCGGGCATCACCGAAATTGTGCGGTAGCCGGCCTGCTCGAAATAGGTTGCCAGGGGCGGTACCCGGCTGGCAACGAGATAGCCGTAGCGCAGCTGGTTGGGCAGCCAGACCCCGCTCTCCAGGGTGCCGAAGGCCAGCCAGGAGGCCCCGCCGAAGGTGGGCGAACGCATGAAGCGGGAATAGACGTGGTACCCGCCCCGCGCCAGATCGCTCTCGAAACGGGCCAGCGTGGGCGCGAACGGTTTCCGGTGGGCCGGATTTCCGAAGAGGGTCTCGCCGTAGGATTCGACGAAAAACAGGTAGACGTTCCTGCCCCCCAGCCCGGCCAGGGGGGCGGCGTAGTCCGGAATGCGGGCTTCGGCCATCTCGACGACGGAAAGGCCCCGTTGCCGAATCGCGCGAATGTCGAGGATGAACGCCGCCTCCGCCACCACGCGCGGTGTGAGGGAGACGGCCGGCGGCCCCAGTCTTTCGGGCCAGGCGCCCAGGCGGTGCGCGCCCACCAGAAGCAGGAGGGTTGCCGTCAGGGCCCAGAACCCGCGTCGCGCCCCGGCGCTTTGAAAAGCGCCGTGCACGGTGCGCAGCGCGCGTTGGAGCGCCCAGAGAACGGCGGCCGCCAGTACCGCCGCGGCCGCGCCGTAGAGGGCCATCTCGAGGGGTGTAAAGGAATGGGCCAGGAGATGGCCCAGGCCGGGCAGGTAGCCCACGTCCATGTAAAGGTTGAAGGGCCGGTTGAAGTAGACCGGCATGACCACGTCCCCCACGCGGAACAGGCGTCCGAAGACCAGAAGCGCCATCAGCGGCAGGTAGACCCGGCCCGTGAACGGCACCCTCCGCCAGGCCAGCACGCTAAGGACCACCAGGAGAAGCCAAATCTCCAGGGAGGGAAGCAGGGGCTTGAAGGACAAGGACGGCGGCAGGGGGATGTCGACGGTCATGAAGAGATTCAACACCAGCCAGGCCGCGGTAAAGCCTGCCGGGGTGCCCAGGGGATGGCGAGCGGGACCGGTCCGGGTCATGTGTCCGCCCTGCCCGCCCGGGTAGGGCCGCCTCTAGCGCCGGGATCGGCATTGCCCGGCCGGGCCAGGTCTTCCAGAAAAGACGCCAGGCGGCCCATGGACTCCGCCCAGGTGGGATGGCGCCCGAACCGCCGGCGGGCGGACCGCCCCATGGCGGCAAGCCTTGCCCGATCGGCCTGCAGCAGGCGCACGGTGCGGACCAGGGTGTCCTGATCGCCGCGGCTGACCAGAAAGCCGTTCTCCCCATCCTCCACCAACTCGGGGGTGGCCCCCTGTCGGCAGCCGATGACCGGCAGCCCGAAGCCCTGGGCCTCGAGGGTGGCCATGCCGAAGCCTTCATAGGCGTAAGGCATGCAAAACACCTGGGCCTCGGCGAGCTCCGCCGCCAGGTCGGCGCCTTCACGCCATCCCAGCAGGTGGACGCGGTCCGCGAGATCCCGGTCGCGCAGCATCCGCCGCACCTTGCGCACATGGCGCCGATCCATGTCCAGGCGGCCGGCCACGCGCAGGATCCAATCCCCGCGGGGCAGCTTCCCAAGAGCGCCGATCAAGGGCAGCAGCCCTTTGCGGGGGATCAGGTTGCCCAGGAAAAGCAGGCGCAGCGGACCGGGGCGCCGGGCCCGGGCGGCGATCGCCGCGTCCGGCATCCCCTCTGCCAGGCCGTCGCCGCCGGGGGGCGCCACCACATGGGGCCGATCCGGCGGGGTCAACCGCCACACCGTGTCCCGGGTGCCGCGGGAGTTGAAGATGAAGGCATCCACCCCATCCAGGTAACGCTTCTCCGCCACGCGCAAAAGACGGTTTTGCCAGGCGGCACGGGGTTCGTCGCACAGCACCTGGTGGACCACCGTCACCACCGGCGGGTCACCGCACCGCCGCAGACGGTTCGGCTGGATCAGGGACGGATGGCAGAGTTCGTCCTGGATAAGCAGATCCAGGCCGTCCGCCGTCGCAACAGCCGCCCGCCGGTTGAGGGCCGGCCTCAGGAGATAGGGTACGGCGGGCAGGCGGATCACCGTCACCCGGTGACCCCGCCGCTCCAGGGCCGCCGCCATCTCCCGGTCGTAGCGGTAGCCGCCGGTGCGGGTGTCCAGGGCGCCGTAGATCACCAGCCCCACCTTCACCGCAATCGCTCCCGGTAGCCGGCCCAGGCGTCCTCGGTTTCCCACAGGCGCACTTCCATTTCGGCAAACCGGCCGCGGCCCAGCCCATCGGCCAGTCGTTCGAAGATGCAGCGGCTGAAGTGCTCGATGCTGGGGTTGAGGCCCTCGAATTCCGGCAGGTCGTTCAGAAGGCGATCCCGGTAGCGGGCCACGATGCGCTCCAGCAGGGCCTCCAGTTCCTCCAGGTCCACGATGTAGCCGTGTCGGTCCAGCGCTTCGGTGGATAGACGGACTTCCACGCGATAGGCGTGGGCGTGGGGCTCGTTTTCGGCCCCCCAGTCGCCGCCCACGAGATAGTGGCGCGCCGCAAAAGCGCGCCCCATGGCAAGCCGGTACATGGTGATGCTCCCTTTCTGTCAACGATTCAGCAGTGCTGTTTTGGCGCACGCCAGGCAGGCCCGAAGCGCCCCACCCGACGCCGGTAGGCCCGGTAGGCCCGGCCGAAGCGCTTTTCCAGCAGCGCTTCCTCCGCCGCCAGCCGGCGATGCTGGTGCCCGAGGTAGCCGGTCAGGCCGACCAGCACCAGCGGGCTGGGCAGGGCCAGGAAGAACCCCAGATAGATCAGCGCCAGCCCCAAAACGATGGGGTGGCGGGCCAGGCCGAAAACGCCGTCGGTGACGAGGGCGGCGCTCTGCCCGTCCCCATCGAAGGTCGTGCGGCGCTTCAGGGTGAGGGCAGCCGCCGCCACAAGCAGGTTCCCCGCAAACAATGCGACGCCGCTTGCGGGCGCCAGCCACAGCGGGAAGTGGGCTCCCCTCGGGACCAGCCAGGACAAGGCTTCAGGGTGGGCAGCGGCTGCCAGGACCGCGCCCAGACCCACCAGGGCCACCAGGGGCATCAGCAGGGCCGGCCACGGGTCCGCCGCAGGGGACCCTCCCGGTGATCGGCGCCAGGGCATCCTCCGGCGCGTCGCCACCGGGCTGGGAACGGGCACCGCCACCAGCAGTCCGAGCTGGATCAAGACCGTCGCCGCTAGCATGAGGCGCAGTAAGGGCAATGTGATCGGCATGAGGTCCATAAAAATAACGGCGCCTTTTATAAAAAACACTGGATGCCGGCTTTCGAGGCCGTGTTGGAGTGGCCTTAAACTTCCCGTTTATGCCCGTCATGCCGGCGAAAGCCGGCATCTCGTTGGGATAGGCGTATATAAATGGAGAAGATCCCGGCTTCGCCGGGATGACGGTCCGTGCCGACCCCTTGGGTGAAAATTGTGGCACCAGCGCTCCCGCCG
>CAYMQN010000167.1:0-8416 GCA_964392545.1 uncultured Desulfobacteraceae bacterium | reverse complement strand
AGGCGGATCCCACGCCGTCCCATAGTCCCAGGTGTCCTTGATGATCTCGACGATCAGGGACGTCTCCACCGCATTGATGCCGTCGATCCCGCTGATCTTTTCGAAGATCAGGGTCTTGAATTCGTCCATGGAACCGGCGATGAACTCGATGTCGATGTCGTTGCCGCCGGTGGTCAGGGCGACATAGTTGAGGGCGTCGATTTCCTTGAGCGCCGCGATGATGGCGTCCTTGTACTTGAGGTTGATGTCGAGCTTGATATTACCGATGATCTCGAAACCCAGCTTGTGGGGGTTGCCCACGGCGACGACCTTGATGATGTCCTCCTGGATAAGGCGTTTCAAACGGGTGCGGGCCGTGGTCTCGGAGGTTCCCAACTCCTTGGCCAGGGCCACGATGGGCATGCGGCCGTCCTTCTGCAGCAGCGACACCATGCGGCGGTCGATGGCGTCGAGTTTTACGGCTCCGGGGCGGTTGGATTTCATAGACTTCGGCTCCCTTCGATTTTTCATTTGCCTTAAAGGATCCCTGTCCACTTTGAAGTGGAATCCACGCTTTTTTGATCATACTTTACTTGATTCCGAAAATTTATTCAAAATTTTTATTGTAATAAAAACCTGACTGTCATATAGTCCAACCGTCATGATGGGACCGCTCCCGGTTGCGGCACCGCGCGTGAAATCGTGGAGGATTTCCACGAGCCAAACCACCGATGGGTGCCTTAGGGATCGACTCCCCCCGCCCGGCCGCTAGGTGCCGGACGTTGCAAAACCCTTAACAGAGAGGATTTATGAAAAAGCTGATCATCATCGGCGTCGGAGCCCAGGGCAGCACGATCGCCAAACGCATGGACGGCCATCCCGGCATCGCCGAAATCATCTGTGCCGATTACGACCGCAAAGCCGCCGAAGCGCTGAGCGCCACGGTGGCCAAGGCCAGACCGCTGCAGCTCGACGCCGGCCGCGTCGAGAACATCATCGAAGCGGCCCGGGGCTGTGACCTGATCGTCAACGGTCTGCCGCTGGAATACAACCTGCGGGTCATGGAGGCCGCCTTGGCCGTCAACGCCGCCTATTTCGATATGGCCGGCCCCATGGAAGAGATCGGGTTCATCGAAAGCTATCAGCTTCTGTTTTCGGTCTGGCACGAGCGTTTCAAATCCCAGGGCCTCACGGCCCTCGTCGGCGGCGGATCGTCCCCCGGCCTGGCCAACCTCATCGCCCGGGAATCCGTCGAAAAGATGGACCGCTGCGAGAGCATCAGCATCTGCATTTACGAGAACGTCATGACCAAGCGCTTTACCCCCTTCTGGTGGTCGCCGGAAGTGGCCTTCTGGGACATGGCCTACAAGACGTTTCGCTTTGAAAACGGGAAGCATGTCATCGACAAGCCCTTCAGCCGCCCCGTTCGCATGAAGCTCGAAGGCATCGACCGCAAGGTGCGCCTGGTGGATCACGAGCACGACGAACCGGTGACCATGGGGATTCTGGCCGACAGCGTGCTCAAGGGCGTCAAAAACGTGGAGTTCAAGTACGGCGGCTACGGCGTCAAGCTTTCCGAGCTGCTCTACAAGATGGGCCTGCTCTCCTCGAAGCCGGTCAAGGTGGGCGATCGGGACATCATCCCCATGGAATTGATTCTGACCCTCTGCCCCCCGGCCCCGAAATATCCGGAAGAAATCAAGGCGATCATCACCGACGGGGTGGTCAGGGAGGAAGGCGCTTTTCTGGTACGCGTGGAAGGCTTCAAGGGCGGCAATCCCGTCA
This sequence comes from uncultured Desulfobacteraceae bacterium, assembly GCA_964392545.1. Lineage (GTDB taxonomy): Bacteria > Desulfobacterota > Desulfobacteria > Desulfobacterales > UBA5852 > JABZFP01. The sequence goes on along the minus strand of CAYMQN010000167.1, from coordinate 6,652 downwards.
AGATCGAAAGCTACGTCACCGGTCCGGGACTGGTGGAAGCCTTCGAGACCTCGGGCCTGAGCCACGAAGCCTACCTCACGGGCCAGTGCGCCTCGGTGTTCGTGAAGATGATGGTGGAGGACGCCTTTACCGAAAAAGGCGTTTTCGTGCCGGAACAACTCGACGATGCCGCGCGTGCCTACTGTTTCCGCAACCTGGCGGAACTGGGGGTTGTTGTCGAGGAAACCCTGGAGCAAAAAACCGTCTACTCCAGCGGCGCGGCGGAGGCCCCTGCCAAATCGGCCTGACAGGCTGCGGATCCGTGTCGCAGGGCGTCGCCGGCTTCACCCCAGGCCTTGATAGTGACCGATGTCCGCCATGTGCCCGGTATCGCCCCATTTCTGGATGACCCAGCGGTCGGTCCCATAGAACCGGCCGTGACTGAAAATATTCAGGCTGGCATTGGTGGTAACGTAGCAGCGGGGTTGGGACAGGGGCAGCCGGGCCGCGAAGCGGAACAGGCTGTCCAGAACACCGCCATGGATGACGATCGCGACGGTACGGCCGGGATGCTCCGCCAGGAGTTCCTCGACCCAGGCGATGTGGCGTTGGTAGACCATGCGATGGCTTTCGCCTTCCGGGATCACATAGTCCGGATCGTCGGCGTTGAAGCGGGCCAGAATAGCGGCATGTTCGGCCTTGATCTGGGTGATGCCGAGCCCTTCCAGGACGCCGTAGTGCCGCTCCCTGAGGCGGGTGTCCGTCTCCAGCGCATGGCCGGTGGCCGCGGCAATAATCTCGGCCGAGGCCCGGGCCCGCCCCAGGTCGCTGCTGACCAGGCGGTCGAAGGTCATGGTTTTGAGCCGGCGCGCCAGGGCGGCCACCTGCCGGCGGCCGGTGTCGGTGAGCGGGCTGTCTCCATGGCCCTGGAAACGTTCTTCGACGTTCCAGCGGGTTTCCCCGTGGCGCAGGGCCAAAATCGTCGTTGGGGCCGCAAGGGCCATGCTGCGCTACTCCCTACCGCGTCAGAACAGGTTCAACTGCCGGCCACCCGCCGGCGGATCCGGAGAATGGCGCTGCCCGGCATTCCCACCCTCGCGCGCGACCTCCTCGACCGCCTCCCAATCGCCGCAGAAGGCGGGCTGAGGCGCCGCCGCGTAGTCGACGGCCGCCGTGCCCCCACCGTTCAGGGCCACCCCTGTCACGGCATTGAGCAACAGATCCATCTCCTGTCGGGTGACCACCGGGAATCCATATGGTTTGTTGCGATACCGGACCGGCTTATCGGCGGCCAGGCGCTCGCTCACGAAAGCCACGTGCCGGGCCAGCCGCTTTTCGATGTAGGCGTTGACCCGCTTCGCCAGGCCCGGCACCAGAGCCTCCAGCGCCCCGGCCAGTCCGGGCTCGATTTCGAGCCCGACACTGTTGCGGCCGGCCGCCATGGCGGCCGCACTCGTGGTCCCGGTCCCCCAGAAGGGGTCGAGCACCAGGTCGCCCTTGACCGAATACATGGAGATCAAGCGATAGGCCACCTCGAAGGGAAAGGCGGCGCTACGCGTCCGGGCTTCGTTGGCGGCGATCACCTGGGAGGCACCCCGGACCTCCATCCAGACATCTGAAAAAAACTGGTTGCGTTCTTCCCAGAAAAACGCGCTTTCACGCCGCTTCAGTTTGTCCTCGGTCCTGAGGAACTCCCGCTTGCCCCCTTTGCGGGCCACCAGGATGTATTCGTGCTCGAGGGTGACATAGGCGCCGGCGGGCAGCATGCCCGAACCCATGAACTTGGTGGGTGCATTGGTCGGCTTGCGCCACAGGATGTCGGGCAGAATGGCAAATCCCGTGGCCACGAGATGCTGCAGGATGCGGGCATGGTTCGGGTAGAGCGCAAATTCCCCTCCCAGGGTGCGGGTGGCGTCCCCGATATTGATACAGACGATGCCCCCCGGCTTCAGAACCCGGTAAACCTCGCGCCAGACCGGGTCCAGCAGGCGGTGCATGGCCTCAAAGGCCTGCAGGCCCCGTCCCTGGCTCAGGGACTTGGCGATCCGGGCATCCTGCCCGCTGAAAAGATCGTCCCACATGGCGATCATGGGATAGGGCGGCGAGGTCACCACCAGATCCACGCTGGCCTTGGGCAACGGTGTCATGCGCCGCGCGTCGCATATGTGAAGGTGGTGTTCGGTCTTCATCCAGCCGTCTTCCTGCCCGCTTTAGGAGGGCCTTGGAACCAAATGGCGCCAGGTGCTGAAAACGGGCGGTCCATCGTGTTTCTTCTATATCAGAAAACGCGGGCCTATCCCAAGGGGTGGCCCGCTTTTTCTGGTCGGTGCACTTACCGTGCATGGCGCTGCATTCGCGAGCGGGATCAGGATTTGTCCTTTTGCGGAAACGTTTCGTCGAAAATGGTCAGCAGTTGGAGGGCCTGTTCACTGATCTTGAGGCAGGCGTTGTTGATCCCATAAAACAGGATGCTCAAGCGGGTTTTCGACACACCGGACCGGATGCGGGCCACCTGGCTGTCGTCATATTCGTCCAGGAGTTCCTTGAGCTTCACGTAGTGCGCGGCCACTTCCTTGTATTTAAAGGGCTCATGGCTGAGCAGGACGCGGGCGGTATGGTCCAGAAGGGCCTCCACGCACTTGCGGATCTGTTGCAACTCCTTTTTCTGCTCGGGCAGCAGGCCGGCGTGCTTGTTGGAGGTGTGCACGTGGCAGCGCATGATCACGTCCCGCAGGCTTTCGGCAATCTCCTGCAGGGCCGAAATGACGCGGCTGTACTTGCCGGCCTGGGCCACGTCCTCATGCTGCAGCAGCCGCAGGGTCTTGAAAATGTTGGCGGCAATGATGTTGGAGGCCACCTGGATGCTGCTCGTTTCGCCGCGCAGGCGCTTGAGGGGCTTGCGGTCCTCGGTCAGGATGCCTTCGAAGCACAAATCCAGCTTGTCGCGCACCACCGCGAGCAGACGCCCGCTGTGCTCGAAGCAGGTCTGGATGGCGAAACCGGCATCCGCCACCCGCTTGAGGTCCAGCACCTCCAAATCCCGGGCGGCCTTTTCCCGCTTGTGATGAATCTTGAAATTGCGGAAAATGAGCAGGCCCACGATGGCGATCAGCAGGAAAAGGGCCCAGCCGCCGAGATAGGCGATGGCAAAGGCGAATACCAGCGAAACGCTGAAGGCCATGAAGGCGGTGAAAAACCAGCCGCCGATCACCATGAGCACCCCGGTTACCCGGTAGACCGCGCTCTCGAGGCCCCAGGCCTGGTCCGACAGGGAGGTGCCCATGGCCACCATGAAGGTGACGTAGGTCGTCGACAGGGGCAGCTTCATGCTGGTGGCCCAGGAAACCAGGGCGCTGGCCACCATGAGATTGACGCTGGCGCGCAAAAGGTCGAATTCCGGGATGGTGCCGTCGTAACCGGGAGGCGGCTGGTAGTCGCTGGTATCCAGGCGACGCACCACCGCACGACGCAGGGGTTTCGGAACAACCTGTCGCACGGCATCGAAGATCCCGGTCACCATGCGCACGATGATCCGCGACAGATGGGAGGAATCGAAGCGCTCGAGCCCCTCTTCCTGGCGCCCCAGGCTGAGCTCGGTTTTGGTGACGGTGCGCGCCTTGCGGGACAGCCAGAGGGTCCCCACCATCACGGCGCCCGCCGCCAGCAGGAAAAACGTGTTGGACTGCACCGGCTGCTGCAGGGCTTCCATGGTCATGGTCAGGGGCGCGGCGCTGGCCTTGGCCAGGATGAGGGCATGGTAGCTGGCCAGCGGGACCCCGATGAAATTGACCAGGTCGTTGGCCGCAAAGGCCATGGCCAGGGCAAAGGTCCCGGTCAGCACGATGGGCTTCAGGATATTGATGCGCGTGGTGAGCGCGAGCACCTGAAACAGGATGGTGAAGCTAGCCATGCCGATGCCGATGACGGTCCAGGTATGGGTCAGGATCCAGGCCGCCATGGGCGGCGTCATGAAGGAAGCCCCCTTGGCCCCCTTGATCAGGATAAAATAGGCGATCATGGAAAGGGCCAGGCCGCACCAGAGCCCGCCGTAGCGCCGCAGCCGCTTTTCGTAATCGAAGGTGAACACGAGCCGGGTGGCGAACTGGGCCAACGCGCCGCAGACGAAGGCGATCATGACCGACAGCAGGATACCGGCAATGATCGCCAGGGCCTTGCCGGTGTTGATGTAGTCGGCCAGGGCCAGCATGCTGTCGCCGCTTTGGAAAATCTTGACCAGGGAAACGGCGATGGCCGCCCCCAGCAGTTCGAACACGATGGACACCGTGGTGGAGGTGGGCAGGCCGAAGGTGTTGAACAGGTCGAGCAGGACGATGTCGGTGATCATGACGGCCAGGAAAATGGTGATCAACTCCGGCATCAGGAAAAAGCGGGGATGGAAAATGCCCTTGCGCGCCACTTCCATCATACCGCTGGAAAAGGTCACCCCGGCCAGAATGCCCAGACTGGCCACGACCATGATGACATGCCGCGGGGCCACCCGGGAGCCGACGGAGGAGTTCAGAAAGTTGACGGCGTCGTTGCTGACGCCCACCATGAGATCCGCAATGGCGATGGCGAACAGCAGCGCCACGGCAAGGCCATACAGTTCCATGAAAACCTCGGATTCGGGATTGAACACCGCGGGTGATTCCACAACAGCCGAACACCCACAGACCACGGGGCGGGCCCAAAGCCCGCCCCGACAGCGGCCGAACGAAATGTTAGCGTATTGTTAGCATAGTGTTAGATGGATGACAAACGCTAAACGGGGGGAGATCAGAAACCGACAAGGGAGACGCCCATCAAAAAAGGGGCTGCCGCAAGGGGTGCCGTCAGACCCTTGCATGACGGTCACAAACAGGTCGAAAGCAGGGGCTATTTTTCCGGCTTCAAGAGCGGAAACAGCACCACGTCGCGCAGATGCTCGGTATCGGTCAACAGGGCCACGAAACGGTCGATGCCCATGCCCCAGCCGGACATGGGGGGCATGCCGTACTCCATGCAGGTCACGAAATCCTCGTCGCTTTCCATGGCCTCCAGGTCGCCCCGTTCCCGGGCCTGAAGCTGGGCCTGGAAACGCTCCATCTGGTCGATGGGATCGATGAGCTCGGAGTAGGCGTTGACCACCTCCCAGCCGTTGATCACCAGTTGGAAGCGGTCGACGATGGCCGGGTTGGCATCGTTTTTACGCGCCAGGGGTGAAATGTCGAGGGGGTGCTCGGTCAGGAAGGTGGGATCGATCAGTTTGGGGCGCGACACCTTCTTGTAGAGCAGGTCCACCAAGGTGCCGTAGCCGATGCTCCGGTCGCGGATATCGCGCTCGATGACGATGCCGTTCGCTTCGATGGCCGCCACGAGCTTGTCCTTGTCGCCAGCCTGGGTGAGGTCGATCCCGCTGTCCTGCAGGATCAACTCCCGGAACGATTTCCGCTCCCAATCGCCGTCCAGATCGATGGCCGTCCCCTGGTAGCTGAACTGCAGGCCGCCGATGGTCTCGGCCACCGCCGTCTTGATCAGGTCCTCGGTAAAGGCCATGTTGTCCTGGTAGTTCCAGTAGGCGGCATAGTATTCGAGCATGGTGAAGTCGGGCAAATGCGAGGGGTCGATGCCCTCGTTGCGGAAACAGCGGGCGAATTCGTAGACCCGGTTGTAGCCGCCGGCGATGGCGCGTTTGAGGTAGGTTTCCGGTGCGATGCGCAGGAAGACGTCGATGTCCAGGGCATTGTAGTGGGTCTTGAAGGGCTTGGCCAGGGCGCCGCTGGCCTTGTTGGTCAAAACCGGGGTGTCGATCTCGATGAAGCGGTGCCGGTTGAGGTAGCTGCGCAGGGTGTTGATGAACCGGTGGCGCAGCTTGAAGCGCTCGACGGACTCCCGCGACGCGATCAGGTCCAGGTAGCGCTTGCGGTATTTCTGCTCCTTGTCGGTGATCCCGTGAAACTTCTCGGGCAGGGGGCGCAGGGCCTTGGACAACAGGGACCACTGCCGGACGGCCAGGGTCTTCTCCCCCGTGCGGGTGGTGAACAGTTCTCCCTCGAGGCCGATGTAATCGCCCATGTCGACCGTGTCCTTGAAACGCTGGTAGCTGTCGGCAAGGAAGTCCTTTTTCATCAGGAACTGGAACCGGCCGTCCATGTCGGCAATGTGGCCGAAGGTCATCTTGCCCATCTTGCGCAGACTGACGATGCGGCCGGCCACCGCCACATCGGTGGTGCCGTCTTCTAGAAGACGCACTGCTTCCAGGTCATGCGTGACCGCGAAGCGGTCCTTGTAGACCACTTCGCCGGAAGCGGCGACGGCCTCCAGCTTCTGCCGGCGGTTTTCAAATTCATTGGTTGGTGCAGCCATGGCAACTCCCCGCCTTTCAAGGCCCACGCATGTCGGGCATTAGCATCAGACAAAACGGTCAAGCGGCTTTCTTTAGCGTGGAACGCCGTCGAGTGCAAGGGATAGGCCGGGATTTTTCGGCATGCCGTTCATCGTTGGCGTGGTCGGTGGAGCGCCAGTGGAACGGTGGTCGTTGTCGTCATCGGATGCTTTGGGTTTTAGGAAAAAACGATTACGACAACGAAAATGGTGACGGCCTGAAGCACTAGGGTCTTTTTGGGATCGAAATCGGGGTTGGGAGCGTGTTCCACCATTCCCCCTGATTCCCGGCCAGGCCTCTTTCTGAAGT
>CAYMQN010000166.1:0-8452 GCA_964392545.1 uncultured Desulfobacteraceae bacterium | reverse complement strand
CGCCAAAAGCCGACGATCGTATTCCGCCCGGGCCGTCGTACCGGCGATGCCCTGGGCAGAAGCCCAGCTGAGATAGTACTCGGGATTGTGGAGCAGATAGATATCCACCGTGGCCAAATTGAGGCGCTCCAGGCTGCGGGCAAGCTGATCCTGAATGAATGCCGGATGAATGCAACAGGCCATGTCAAGAAAATCGGCACTGCCCCTTGAACCTTTCCGGACAATGCTAAACGTAAATTGTAGGGTCCGCCGGGTTCGGCGCGGCCAGCTGGCACGCCGGACCGCGGATCGATAAAAGGAGGTGTTTCACATGACCCGAGCGTCAATCGTAATCGATTGCCACGAACAGGGCGTGCATTTCGAAGCGGATTGCCTGAATGGCGGTGAATCAATATCCAAATGCCAAAACGAACGCCACAGGGGCGAAAAGACCTGCGTTTTCAAATAGCCGAGACACAGTGTCATATCCTGTTGGCACTATTACGCCCATCCGCTGATACGCATTCGCATCTTTCCTTCCGATACCGGACGCAACGCGGCAAAACATAAGACAGTCGCCATCGCGCGCGAGCATCCCGCCGCCCAAAGACAAGGCGCATTGCAGACAACAGGTGTGCCCGCGTCAGCAGGATGCGACGCTGTTTAGCAATTGTAAATCCATAAACATCTGAAAGGAGCATGTTATGGAACCTATCGACAAATTGGCCACCCTCCACGGAGTGCCGGTGGTAGCCTTCGAGGAAGGGCTTCGGCTGGGTCGGGTGCACGATGTCTTTATCGACAAAAGTGCCAAACGGATTCAGGGAATTTCCTTCAGGAACAGATTGTGGGGTAAGGAGAACGAGGCCTACGTCGACCTTTCCGACATTCTCAAGATGGGCCGAGATGTCATCATCGTTTCGGGCCGGGCGGCGGCAAGCCCCTTAACCGAGGATATGACCCCCAGCAGCCTGCGGCAGCTCAAAGGCTTCAAAATTGCCACCCGGGACGGCGCCTGGATCGGCGAAGTGGCGGACCTCAATGTGAACCGTGAAAACGGTACGATTTCGGAAATCATTCTCAAGGACGACACCCTTCTTGAGGTGGATGCCGAGGATATCGTTCTGGGACCGGACGTGGTCGTGGTGCCGTCCCACTACGTAGAGCGCATCACCCCGCCGGATACCGAGCGGAAGGGATTGTTGGGACGGGTCTTTGGTCCGGCCGCTGTTGCGGATTCCCTGCGCGACAAATACGAAGAAATCAGGGCCTCGGTCGGCAGCGGCAAAGGTGCCGAAAAAATGTTCGAAACCCTGCGCAGCGGATCCGAGAAAACGCGGAAGACGGTCAAGCGCACCTCGCGCCGGATTCAGGAGACGCTCGAACAGATGCGTAAAAGCCGCGAACGGGAAGCGCCCCCGGTGGGAGAGGAAACCGACGGCTACCAGGGCGTAGAAGCCGAACACGCCGGTCGGACCTATGCCGAGAAGAAATCGGACCAACCCCCGCAAACAGCCTATCCCGGCCCCTATGGCGAAGGGGACCGCGATACGGATCGCAAGGCGCCGCCGGATCCGTCTGGTAGTTGAGCCCCTTGGAAGGCCGTGGCTAAACGGCGCCCCAGGTCGAAATGCGGCACTGCGGCGCCAAGCAAAGCACGGCGCCGTGCTGTCGTCGAGGTGCGCCCCTCCGTCCAAGGGGGGAAATCCCGGCTTCCCGGCGGCAGTCCGTTTCCCTGGCGCCCAAACTCTTGGCGGTTGGCCGGGAAAGGGTGTAAAGCCGGTTGACATCGTTGTCGTTCCGGGTGGACCGCCCGCCTAATGATCCTCCCCTACCGGGCGGGCCGTTTTTCGAATCATTCGCGGCAGACAGCTTATCTTCCCCCGAAGGCGCCCGGATGGCCTGCCTTCGCTGGCACGTTTCGTGCTTTGCATAGGCGCCAAAGGGAAGACCAACCACATCGACCCCAGCAGCGGCCCATCGAACGCATCCGACTTGCTCTTCTTGCACCATCCCTTTTGATCTCCGTGTTGTCCCTTTCCCCTCAGCCGGCCTGTCGTCGATCGAAGCATTTCGCGACGGCCACATGCAAGGAAACGAAGGATCGCCTCTGCGGTCCATCGCATCACGCCCGCGACGCGGGCAGCGGGTCAGGTTCGTCCATACGGCGGGCCCGCAACGGCAATCTTAACGGCGGCAAGGAGGAAAAAAGATGAAAACATTGATTTCCGTATTGGTTGTAGTGGTGGGGATGTTTGTGGCCTTTGGGGCCCAGGCGGGCGAAGAACTTCAGACGCTCCAAGCCTATTATGAAAAGGCGATCGAGCAGGAGATCGCCGCTTGTCTGAAGAAAAGCGAGCTACGCGATTCGCGCTCGGTGAATCTGCGCCTGAAAGGGCATCGCGAAGCCAGCAAGGCCCTCTTCCTGCAGACCCACCGCGAGGAGTTGGTCGACAGCATGTTGGCCATGCAGCTCAAACCGGTGGATTACAAAGTGGAGCGGTTTCTGAACGAGCGCTTCTGCGGTACCTGCTACGCCCAGTGGGCCAGGCGGGGCACTCCGTGATGTCTTCCCGCAGGATGTCCAAGGGGGCGGCGGTGCTGGCCCATCGCCGCCGTCCCGGCGCTCCGGATCAAGGCAGCGCCATTTCACTGCTCCGCATCCAACAAAAAGACCTCAGCCGGCGCGAGGGTCGCAATGCGTGAAAATACAGGAAGCCTGCGCAAAAGTGACGTTCTCAGGAATCCTGTCTTTTCAAAGCCGCTCTGACCTTGACTGCCAACGCTTCCCTTGAAAAGGGTTTTTGAACAAAGGCCACGTCCTGTTCTAGGACGCCGCGATGGGCGATCGCACCGGCGGCGTAGCCGGACATAAAGAGTGTCCTGATATGCGGATGGCTTGCCTGCAGCCGATCGGAGAGATCCTTGCCGCTCATCTCGGGCATCACCACGTCGGTTACCAGAAGATCGATCCTGCCCGGGTGCTCGTCCACCAGGCGGATGGCCTCGGCCGGTGTTGACGCGGAATCGACAGCGGCCGGATGGATTCACCGCTGACCACCCCGACGCAATTTCAATTCCACGCCGTTTTCCACGTGCTGTGCGCCCTGCACCGTCACGAGGTCCAAAACCGAGGTGTTGATAACGGGAAGTGTGCGGTTCAGCTTCCGGATCGGTTTCAGGCCGCTGAGGTCGACCCTGACCCGACCGCCGCCCCGGTCCGTTTCCAAAACCCGGGCGTCGGGGTTACCCCCCATCCTGCCGGCCGCCATTTTGAAGATCAGCCCCTTGGCGACAGCGGCCGCCAACCGCCCCAGCAAATTATCGCCCATGGGCTTATCCCACGCGAAGCCGGCTTCAAGCAATTGCGCATCGCCGCTGACGGATACCTGGTCCAAGGTGACCGTCAGCGGCAGGGTAAAGCGCGACCCCGCCTTCTTTACGCGGATCGCCAGGGTGATGCCCTCATCTTTAAACGTGCAATGCGTCAACCGGGCGTTGTCTTCATCTGCCAAAGCTTCCTCGATAAAAGGGCGCACGGTCTCTTCGGGGATATGGAGCCGCCCCCTTTTGATGGCCGACCAGAATTCGGGTGACAACCCGGCGGCCAAAAGCGCTTTTTTCATCGCGCGCCCCCCTTTGCCCTCGAGAGCTGCGGCGCGGGACCGCATGGAGGGTCATCGGCACCCCTACCGCAGTTGAATACCGAACGCCGCCTCACCGGGCCGGAGGCGCCATGAATTCAGGCCCCACCGGATCCGTAATAACCTCGTAGAGGATCTCGTCCACCGCAAGTTTGAAATCCTTGTCGACCTGCCAGCCGAGCACATCCGCGATAGGATCCATCTGATCGGGGCGGCGTCCGCCCCAGATGGCGATTTCCACGCCCATGTCGAGCACCCAGCGCACAGCGGCCGCCAGCAGGGTCTGTTGATAGCTGTCCCGGGCGAGCTGCTTCAGACGGGCGGCCGCCATGAGGTAGCGGCCGAACCGGGGAGACTTGAATTTGGGATCGTGGTTGCGCAGATCGTCTCCGGGGAATTCGCGGTCGGGGGTCATCTTGCCGGACAGCAGGCCCCGGCAGAGGGCGCCGTAGGTCATGAGCAGGATGCCGTTTTCCTTGCAATAGGGCAGGACATCGTTTTCGATGCCCCGCTCGAACATATTATAGGGGGGCTGACACAATTGGAGGTTGGCCGCATTGCGGAAGGCATCCATCTGTCCTGGAGAAAAATTGCTTACCCCGCAGGCCCGGATCTTGCCTTGATCCTTCAGGCTCTCCAGGAGCCGGGCGGTCTCCTCGAAGGGCACTTTCGGATCGGGCCAATGGATAAAATAGATGTCGATAACCTCGGTCTGCAACCGGCGCAGGGAGTCGTCCACTTCCTCGGCGATTCTCGATGGCAGGGAATTTCGTGAAATTTTGCCGTTTTGCCACTCCAGGCCGGCTTTGGTGGATATGCGGATACGACCCCGCTGCCCGTACTGCTTGAGGGCCCGGCCCACGATTTCTTCGGACCGACCGAATCCGTAAACCGGCGCCGTATCGATCAGGTTCACGCCCTTGTCCAGGGCGGCATGGATCGTGGCGATCGACGCTTTCTCGTCCGTGCCGCCCCACATCCAGCCCCCGATGGCCCATGTGCCCAACGCAATGCGCGAAACCTCGATATCCGTTCCCGGAATGGTAACCATTTCCATAGTGTGCTCCTTCCGTCTCTTTTGGGATGCTTTTCGGTTGGATAGGGTAATCGATTAGAGGAAAGTGTGAGGCGATTGTAAATGGGGTGGAAGCCCTATTTAGTGCCCATCCAGAAGCGGCATCTTTTGGCCCCTGGCGGCGTTCTCACCTCCGGTCGGTCCTCGACGTAGCCAAGCTACGCATCGCTGACGCTCCTACGGCTGCGCCGTCCGGCGCCCGTCGGCTGCGGTTTGTTGAACGCCATCGGTTTTTTAAGATCAGACGTGAAATCCCGCATAGCGGGACCAGGAACCAAAATCTACCGCTTCTGGATGGGCACTATTTGTTGGGACCTGCGTCCTTCCCGAAAAGAAGGTTTCATCACCTCGCAAATACAGCACTCTCCCCATTTAAGTTGAACACATGGGCACTATTATGGAATCGTTGGTGTTGTGACCCTGCGGCGGGGGCAAAACGCAGGGGAACCTCCCATAACCCCGATCGATGGAGGAAACCATGCCTATTGGAGACCGAGGTGCGCAGAAAACCATCATCGACCGTGAAATGCTGATGCGGCTCAAAACCTGCCCGGCCTGCGGCAAGCATTTTACCATGGGCGATCCCGTGGTGCTGGCCTGCGGTGCCTGGGAAGGCCCGCCCAAGCTGATCCACGAGAACGAGGCCGTCTTCGACGAAGAGACCGGCCGGTATGTCGAACGCAAGTGCTACGAGGCCGACCGGGGCGGCAAGATATGACACGACAGGAGGTGGCATGCTTTCTCTGAAGAATGTCGGTTACAGGATTTCGGCCCAGGAGGTCGAGGGCGGCGCTGCCCCCGTGACCATCATCGACGGCGTGGACTACCGTTTCGAAGAGGGCCGGCTCTACGCCGTCACCGGTCCCAACGGAAGCGGCAAAACCACGCTGGCCAAGTTGATCATGGGCATCCTGCCCCTGACGACGGGGGACATCTTCCTTGGCGACGAGACGATTTCCCAACGGTCCCTCACCGAGCGCGCCAGGCTGGGCATTGCCTACAGTTTCCAGCATCCGGCCCGTTTCAAGGGCATGTCCTTCCGACAGCTCCTGTCCATTGCGGCCGGCACCGAAGACGAAGACCAACTGGTGGAACTGGTGGCCCGCCTGGGGATCTGCTCCCAGGACTATCTGGACAAGGAAGTGGATGCCAAACTCTCCGGCGGCGAAATCAAGAAAATCGAACTGGCCACCACCATCGCGCGGCATCCCAAGGTGGCGATCTACGACGAGCCCGACACGGGCATCGACCTGTGGACCATCGGCCCCATGGTGGACCTGATCCGGCGCGAATGCCGCGAGCACAACACCACCACCGTCGTCATCAGCCACAACAAGGCTTTTCTCGAAGCCGCCGACCGCCTGCTGCTCATCAAGGACGGGGCGATCGCCTATGACGGGGAATTTGCGGCCGCCGAACCGATTCTCGAAGATTTGCGGGTGTGCATATACACGGAAGGATGCGAAGGAGAAGGCAATGCTCGATGCTATCGATAAAACCCTTTTGTCCAGCGTGGCCGAACTCGAAGAACTGCCCAAGGGGGCCTACAACATCCGCAAAAACGGAGCGCTTTTGGGGCGGGAGGTCACGGCCAACATCGCCATCGAAACCAACGCGGCCGGCAACGGGATCGTGATCGACATCGCGCCCGGCACCAAGGACGAGTCGGTCCACATTCCCGTGGTGCTGAGCCAGGCCGGGCTGCACGATGTGGTCTACAACCGGTTCAACATCGGCGCCGACGCCGATGTCACCATCATCGCCGGATGCGGCATCCACTGCGGCGGACCCGAGCCGGAAGGCCACGAGGGCATCCACGAATTTCATGTCGGTGCGGGCGCCCGGGTGCGTTATGTCGAAAAGCATGTCGCAGTAGGGGAGGGCAGCGGACGGCGCACCCTGAACCCCACCACGCGGGTTTTCCTGGCGGAGAACAGCTACGCCGATTTCGAACTGGTCCAAACCGGCGGCGTGGACCGGGCCGACCGGGTCAACGAAGCCGAATTGCGTGCCGGGAGCACCTTTCTGGTATCCGAACGGGTGCAAACCGACGGCACGCAGCGGGCCTCCTCCCACAACCAGATCATCCTGGCCGGCACCGGCAGCCGGTCCAACATGGTGTCGCGGTCCGTGATCAAGGGCGAATCCCGGCAGGATTTGTTTGTCACGTTGGAGGCCCGCGCCAAGTGCTTCGGACACATCGAGTGCGACGCCATCATCATGGACGACGGCCGCAACGAAACCGTGCCGGCGCTCAAGGCCCTGCACCCCGATGCCGAGCTGACCCACGAAGCCTCCATCGGCAAGATCGCCAACGCGCAATTGGTCAAGCTCATGTCCCTGGGCCTGACCTACGACGAGGCGGTCAACCGCATCATCGCCTCTTTTCTGAGCTGAGCCCCGAAACAATCTTAACTTCGCGTGCGCCGAACAGGCGGATATAGCGGAAGCCTAGCTGTGGCGGCGATGAGGGTAGCGGCGGCGGCGGCAATCTGTTATGGTCTGATGATCCTGCATCTGCTATCGACGATCAATTGCCGTTAGAAAATACGATCATCTTTCAGCGCCACAGTCCCCGCGAGCATCGCCCATTTTATGGCAACGACAACCCCTTCCACTGTCTGCGATTTTCAGCCATCCCCCGGCGTGCAACTGCGCAGCGGCTTCATCGCCAACCTGCCGGTAGCGGCCAGCGTGGCCGCCTACGGCAGCGTGCTGGGCGTGCTGGCCGCCCAAAAAGGCATGGGCTGGCTGATGCTGCTGATGATGAACCTGTCGGTGTTCGCCGGCTCGGCCCAGTTCGTCATGATCGACATGTGGGTCGCACCGCTGCCCATCGTTGAAATGGTTATCGCCGTCATGATCATCAACATGCGGTATCTTCTGATCGGCGCCTCGCTGCAGCCCCTTTTCCGCGGCCGATCCCTGCGCCACAAAATGGCCATGATGCACCTGGTGGCCGACGAAAACTGGGCCGTCACCATGGCCGCCCACCGCAATCGATCGGCATCCACCGCCTTTCTCTTCGGCGGCGGCCTTTGCGTCCTTTCGGCCTGGTGCACCGGCACGCTCATCGGCCACCGGCTGGGCGCCGTGGTGCAAAACCCCGAGGCCTATGCCCTGGATTTCGCTTTCGTGGCGGTGTTCACCGCCTTGACGGTAAGCCTTTGGCGCGGCCGCCGGGATCTTCTGCCCTGGCTGGTGGCCGCCGTGGTGGCCGTCTGTGCCGAAAAGCTGCTGCCCGGAAAGTGGTATATTCTGGCCGGCGGCATCGCCGGCGCGTTGGTCCCGATGTTGCGTCCGGGAGAAGAGGAGCCGCGCGAGGAGGAAAGCGACGATGCTGTTTGATGCCGATCCCGCCGCCGTCACCGCCATCCTGGGCGCGGCCGCCGCCACCTACGGGCTGCGTCTGGGGGGCCTGCTGCTGGCCGACCGCCTGCCGCAAACCGGCGCCTTTCGTCGTTTCATGGACGCCCTGCCCGGCACGATCCTGCTTTCCCTGGTGGCGCCGGGCATCCTTGCCGCGGGCCTGTGGGGCGGCCTGGCCGCCGGCGTCACGGCACTCTTGACATGGAAGACGGGCAATGTCTTCCTGTCCATGCTGGTGGGTGTGGCGATCGTGGCCGGTGCCCGTCACTTGGGTCTCTAGCATCCGAGATAGGTGTCCTGCAGCCGATCCAGCAACCCGTGGAATTCATCGTGCTTGCCTGGACCGATGCGCTCGCGCTCGAGCTGTTCGAACGCTTCGTAGAGT
>CAYMQN010000165.1:0-8461 GCA_964392545.1 uncultured Desulfobacteraceae bacterium | reverse complement strand
CTGCCCCCGGGCCATCAGCCGCTTCTCGACCACCGTCTGGGTGGCGATGCCGGCGGCGTCCACGGCCGCGGCGTCCTCCCCGGCGGCGCGGACTTTGAGACCGAGGCCCGTGCGAAAGAGCAGATACCAGCACAGGGGCACCAGGATATAGGCCAGGTAGGCCAGGATCGACTGGTGGAAGAAGATCTCGCCCAGGACCGGAATGTCGCTCAGGCCGGGCACCGGCAGGGCCCGCAGGCGCACGCCCGGCGCCGCGCCGATCAGCGGGCGCCCCAGGAAGCTGGTCAGCCCCATGCCCAGCAGGGTCAGGGCCAAGCCGGACAAGACCTGGTTGACCCGCAGGGTCACCGCGAAAAAGCCGTGCACCAGGGCCAGCAATCCCCCTGCCAGGGCCCCGGCCACCACGGCCACCAGCGGGTTGCCCGTGGCCATGCCGGCGGCCGCGGCACACAGAGCGCCCGCCAGCATCATGCCCTCCACGCCGAGATTGAGGATGCCGCTGCGTTCCGCAATGATTTCCCCCAGGGTCGCCAGCAGCACGGCCATGGAGGATTTGACGGCAATCTGCCCGATGAAGGCGAACTCCTCGATCATGGGGTCCGCCCCTCGCCGGTGGCGGCTTCATCGGATGTGGGTTGCCGCACCAGGCGATAGCGGGCCAGGCTTTCGCTGAGCAGGAGGCCGAAGAGCAGGACGGCCTCCAGCACCACGCTGATCGACGACGGCAGGTGCAGCCCGGACTGCAGTTGCTCGCCGCCGACGATCAGGGCTCCCAGCAAGAGGGCCACAAAGGGCACGGCCAGGGGGTTGAGTCGGGCCAGCCAGGCCACGATGATGCCGTCGTAACCGTAGCCCACGGCCACCCCCTGCTGCAGGCGCAAATGGATGCCGCTCACCTCGGCCATGCCGGCCAGTCCGGCCAGGGCGCCGCTCATCAGCATGACGACCACGATCTGGCCTTGGATGCGGAACCCGGCGTAGCGGGCGGCCTTGGTGTTGAGGCCGATAGCGCGCACCCGGTAGCCCCAGCGGGTGCTGCGCAGCGCCAGGAAAAGGAGGCCGGCACAGACCAGGGCCAGCACCAGGCCCAGATGGATGCGGGTGCCGAAAAAGTGGGGGATGCGGGCTGCTTCGGCGATCTGGGCCGTCCCGGGGAAGCCATATCCTTCCGGGTTGCGCCAGGGGCCGAAATAGAGGTGCTCCATGAAGATGATGGCGATGTAGTTGAGCAGGAGCGAGGAGAGGATTTCGTTGACCGCCAGGTAGGCCTTGAGCAGGCCGGGGATCAGGCCCCACAGGGCGCCGCCCGCCGCGCCGGCGGCGATCATGGCCGGCATCACCGCCAAGGGCGGCAGGTGCGGCGCCAGGAAGAGCCCGGTGCCCGCTGCGCAGATCCCGCCCCACACGAGCTGGCCTTCGCAGCCGATGTTCCACAGGAGCATGGTGGCCGCCAGGGCCACGGCCAGGCCCGTCAGCATCAGGGGAATGGCGCGTACGATCACTTCCGAGATACGGAATGCGGAACCCAGGGCGCCCTTCAGCATGACGCCGTAGGCGGTCAGGGGATTTACGCCCAGGGTTGCGAAAATGATGGCTCCGGTTAGGGCGGCGATGGCCAGGGAAGCGGGAAAAGCCCACACAGGCGTGCGGAGCCCGGCGCCGGGCCGCTTTTCGATGTGCCAGCGCATCAAGGGTTCTCCAGTCCGGCCATGAGGAGCTTGATGCGGTCGATGTCGGCGGCGGCCCGGGCGGAGACCACGTCCAGGATCCGGCCGCGGAACATCACGGCGATGCGGTCGGAAAGGGTCAGGGCCTCCTTGAGGTCGCCGGTCACCAGCAGGACCGCAGCGGTTTCCCGCTGACGCAGAAGGGCCTGCCAGATCTCCTCGGTGGCCCGCACGTCAAGCCCCTGGGTGGGCTGCTCGGCAATGAGCAGATCCGGCCGGCGGGAAAGCTCCCGGGCCAGGATCAGCTTCTGGCGGTTGCCGCCGGAAAGATGGCCGGCCGGCGTCCGGAGACCGCCGCCCTGGATGGCAAAACGCTTCACGGCCGCGGTTGCGGCCCGGGTGGCCTCCCGCCGGTCGATCCAAAGCGGCCCGCCGAAGGCCTCCAGCCGGGTCAGCATGAAATTTTCCACCAGGCTGAAGGCGTCGATGGATCCGGTCCGGTCCCGGTCTTCCGGAACGTAGGCCAGGCGGTCATGTGTTTTTCGGTGCCACTGGGCCGCCGGGTAGGCGCGGGCTCGAAAGGTGATCTCCCCCGCGGCCAGGGGCGCCAGGCCGGCCAGGGCCGCCACGAGGTGCTCCTGGCCGTTGCCGGCCACGCCGGTGATGGTGAAGATTTCCCCCCGCCGCACCTCGAGGTCGACATTCGCGAACCTGGGGCGGCCCTTGCCGGCGGGCCCGCTCAAGCCCCTGGCGCGCAAAACCGGCTCCCCGACGGCAACGGCGGGCTTGTCCACGCTCAGGATCACTTCCCGGCCCACCATCAGCCGTGCCAGATCCTGGCGGCTGCGCACCTGGCCCGCGGGCAGCCGGCTGACCATGCGGCCCCGCCGCATGACGGCGATCTCGTCGGCCACGGCCATGACCTCTTCCAGCTTGTGGGTGATGAAGACAATGGTCTTGCCCTCGGCCTTCAACTGCCGGAAAACCTCAAAAAGCCCCTGGATCTCGGCGTGGCTCAGCACGGCGGTGGGCTCGTCGAAGATCAGGAGTTCCGCATGACGGTGGAGCAGCTTGAGGATCTCCACCCGCTGGCGCTCGCCCATGGACAGGCTGCGCACGGGGGCCAGGGGATCGACCGCCAGGCCATAACGTTCGGCCAATTCGCGGATGTGGCGGGTCTGCCTGGCCCCTGCGAGACGGATCGGTCCCCGGCGCAGCAGGATATTTTCGGCCACACTGAGGGACGCCACCAACATGAAGCGCTGGTAGACCATGCCGATGCCGGCGGCCAACGCCTGGGCCGGGGAGTGGAAGCGCACCGGCCGTCCCTTGTGCTCGATGGTACCATTGTCCGGCTGATAGCGGCCTGCCAGAATGGACATGAGCGTGCTTTTGCCGGCCCCGTTTTCCCCCAACAGGGCATAGATCCGGCCGGCCTCGAGGGCCCAGCTCACCGACCGATTGGCCACCACCGGGCCAAAGCGTTTGGTGATGCCCTTCAAGGCGAGTACCGGCGCAGAGGAAACCGTCATGGGCGTTGCGGATCAGACGAACTCGGGCATTGGCAGCCGCGTCAGGAAGTGGATCGGGTAGGCCGGCAGGGTCTGCAGCTCGCCTTCCTGGGCCACGCAGAACACCCCCAGAATTTCCGGCAGGGGGTGGTCGCGGTGGGCGGCCACCTCCTCCAGGAGATCCTCCAGGGCCAGGAGGGTGCCCCCCGTGCTGACCACATCGTCGATGATCACGATGCCCCGGGAGGCCAGGCCGATGAGATTGATGTCGCGTTCGTAGAGGGCCATGAATTTGCTGCCGCTCGTCACCGAGGAGGAGCCCACCTGGATCAGGGGGCGGCGGTCGGCCTCCATATGGGGCTTGACCCGGTTGTAGGCCACGGCCACGGCTTCCACGTCCAGCTCCTGGGCCGCGGCCTGGACCAGCATGAGGGCCTTTTCCACGGCGGTCAGGAACACGATGCCCGACAGGTCGGGAAAGGCCTCGCGGATGCGGCCCGCCAGCAGGCGCCCCAGGTCCCGGTTGAGGCGGGTCTGGCCCACCAGGTTGAGGGAGGCGATGCGCAGGCCGCGTTCGTCGGAGGGCAGGACCGTGTAGGGGATTTCGATGGCATAGCCCAGGCCCGGCACCTTGAGGTGATACTTTTCGCCGGATTCCAATCCGCCCAGAATGTCCATGGGAGCTCCTCTATATTCGTGCGCGGAGCGCGCAGGAATATGACCTATTGGGGAATGCTGCCGCCGACGCCCTGGATCAGCCAGCGCATGGTGAGCAGGTCCTTGTCCGAGGCCTTCTGCCCCTCGGGGATCATCAGCTTGCCCTGCTGGTCGTAAAGGGGGCCGGCGAAGATGTCGTCCTGGCCGGCTGCGAGGGCTTGCTTTGCGGCGGTCACTTTCGCGCGTACGTCTTCCGGCACCGAGGCGTGAAAGGCGCTCAGCACGATGTTGTTCTCCTCGAAGCCGCCCCAGTATTCGCGGGGCTCCCAGGTGCCCTCCATGACCTGCCGGACCTTGTCCACATAGATCGGCCCCCAGTTCCAGACGGTGGAGACCAGGGCGCAGTCGGCGCCATAGCGCGATGCGTCCTCCCCGTAGCCGACGGCCGGAACACCGGCGGCGCAGGCGGCCACCGAGCTGTCGGGGGTGTCGGCCATCTGGCGGATCAGGTCGTGCTTGCGGGCCACCAGGGTCTCGGCCAGGGTGGTTTCGTTGATGGCGTCGCGCCAGGCCTTGAGCCAGACCACGGTGTTGACCTTGCCGCCGGCTGCATGACCGGCTTCGGCGAGCCCCTTGCGCAGCCCGATGGTAAAGGCGTTGATGCCCCGGATGGGTTCGGGAATCGGGTTGGTGGCCACGGTGCCCACGTTCTTGAAGCCCATCAACCCGGCCATGTAGCCGGCCAGGTATTCCCCCTGGTACATGCGGGCGAAGTAGTTGCCCATGTTGGGGGCGGTCTTGAAACCGGAGCAGTGCTCGAAGACGATCTCCGGATAATCCTGGGCCACGTTGAGCAGGGGATCCATGTGCTCGAAGGTGGTGCCGAAGATGATGTCGTAGCCCTGCTCGGCATAGTTGCGGAAGACCCGTTCGGCATCGGCCGCCAGGACCTTTTCAGTGTAGCTGATGTCGACCTGGTCGCCCATTTTTTCCTTGAGGTGTTCGATGCCGTGGTAGTGGGCCGTGGTCCATCCCTGGTCGTCGATGGTCCACAGGAGGGCAAAGGCCACCTTGAGCTTCTTGGCGGCGGCATCGGCCGAGCCGACGCTGCAAGCCAAAACCAGGCCGGTACAGGCGACCATCAGCAAAATTGAAACGGCAAGGGGTCTTTTGGGATTCATGAGTTGCTCCTCTTGGGGTGTCATAAAGGGCAAAAGCCGCAAGTTGGTGGACGGACACAACTTAGACGAGGGCCGCGTCGCCGTCAAGCCGCGATTGCGCGGAGGCGGCACGGGATGGAGGCGCGGTCAGGGTATAAGCCTTCGGGGGCCAATCTTCGGTATCGAATGAGGTTTAAAGGGAAAAAATGACAGATTTTAAAGTCGGTGACTGAATCATCCGACTACAAATCAATAAATCGATTTGACCTCCGCCAGAATGAAGGAACTGCGTGTGGCGGAAACGCCTTTTGCATTGAATACGTCCTGCAGCACGACCTGGGAATAATGCTGCATATCCCGGGCGACGATTTCCAGCATCAGGTCGACGTCCCCAGAAACGGCAAACACACTGACAACCCCCTCGATTTTGGCCAGATTTTCAGCAAGTTCTTCCCATCCCACGGCCCCGTCGCGGATCACACCGCAATAGGCGCGAACGGAAAGGCCCAGCTTATTCCGATCGGTGAGTGCCCGATAACCGACAATGACCTTTTCCCTTTCGAGTCGTGCAATCCGGCGTGAACAACTCGAATGGGACAGGTTGACCTGCTCGGCGATATCGATGTTGGACAGCCTGCCATTGGCTTGAAGCGCCGTAATAATCTTCCTGTCGTAATCGTCAAGTTTGACCACTTGCAAACCTTTTGCGTGCTGAGGCATTCATCCCCATCTTAGAGCATGAAATTAACATTGAAATAAAAATTATGCTAACTATTTGCAAAATTAATTTCAACACAATAAATAATTGCAATATTCTGCTTTCATTTGTAGGGTTGCAGGCATTGTATATGAACTTCCATCATCCTGTTTAGCCTACAAGGTATTCACGCATGCCATCCGACTCTGGTGCAGCAGACGTCTCTCCTTTCAAGGATGGGTTGATCGCAGGGTGGCCCATCTGCCTGGGTTACCTACCCATCGGGATAGCTTTCGGGGTTCTGGCCCAGAAGGCAGGGCTTACACCGGTTCAGATCGGACTGATGTCCATTATGGTGTTTGCCGGCAGTTCCCAATTCATCGCCGTTTCCATGATTTCCGCTGGGGCCTCGGCAACGGCCATCATCACGACCACTTTTGTGGTCAATTTGCGCCACGTATTGATGAGTTCCGCCCTCGCCGTTTATTTGAAGTCGACGCACCGGGGATTGCTCGCCCTTTACGCCTACGGCGTGACAGACGAAAGCTTTGCCGTAAACCTTCCCCGATTCAACGCTCACAACTGGAGTCTGGGGCGAGCCCTGGTGGTCAACCAGGCGGCCAACCTCACCTGGTTTTTGAGCACCGTGGCCGGAGGCATCGGCGGCCGGTTCATCCCCGAGGGTGCCCTGGGCATCGATTACGCCCTTATCGCCATGTTCATCTGCTTGCTCATCTACCAGATTAGGAAATGGATTCACCTGCTCACCGCTGTGATCGCCGGCATAACTGCTGTGGGCTTGGCTTTGACGACCAAGGGCAACACCTATATCGTCATCGCCGCTGTGATTGCCGCCACGGTGGGCGTGATCATCCAAAACCACGCCCTGCGAAGGAAAAGGGACAATGGCTGATTATCTGACGTTGCTTGTGGGAATGGGGTTGGTGACGTACCTGCCCCGCTGGATGCCGTTGCATTACCTTTCACGGCGGTCCCTTCCGGATTGGTTCATCCAGTGGTTGGAACTGATCCCACCCGCCATTTTAAGTGCGCTGCTGTTGCCGGTTTTGGTTCTCGGTGATAACCCGCGTCACATAGACTTCCTGCGTCCCGAGTGGTGGGTGGCCCTGCCCACCTTCGCCTTTGCCTGGTGGACACGGTCATTGGGTGGCACGGTGGTCGTGGGAATGCTTTTATTTTGGATGGCGGAAAAGGTCGATCCACTGTGGTTTGAGTGGTTGAGATGATGGACAAAGGAACGGGCCGACAGCCGTCGGCCCCCACTTCATCGAAAAAGAGGACGCACCCAATGGAACTCACCCCCAATCTGCATGCATTTTTATGGACCTCCACCCGGGCCAACAACTGCAACACCTACCTGCTTCGATCGCCCGAGAAACACATCCTGATCGATCCGGGGCATGTCGCCTATTTCGACCACGTCGACCAGGGGCTGAACCGTCTGGGGCTCTCCACCGCGGATATCGACCTGGTGATCGGCACCCACGCTCACCCGGACCACATCGAGGCCGTGGGCCTGTTTGCGAACGCCCCCGCCCTGTTTGCCATGAGCGCCGTCGAATGGCGGCTGGTGGAAGAAATGGCGCCCTATCTGCAGGCCTCCATGGGCGTGGACCTGGAGGCGTTGGCGCCGGATTTCTTCCTGGAGGAGGGCGCCCTGTCAGTGGGCGACATCCAACTCGAGGTCTACCACACCCCGGGGCACGCACCTGGTGCCGTTACCCTTTACTGGCCGGCGGAAAAGGCCCTTTTCACCGGGGACCTGATCTTCAAGGGCGGTCTGGGGCGCACCGACCTTCCCGGCGGCGACGGCCCCCAGCTCAAGGACAGCATCCAGCGCATGGCCGCCCTCGACGCCAGCTGGCTGCTTTCCGGCCACGGGGATGTGATCTCCGGAGCCGACGCGGTGCGAAAAAACTTCGAGCAGGTCGAGCAGGTGTGGTTCGATTATATCTAGCGCCCATCCATTTGTTAAAACACGATTTCGAGCCCGATAGCGATTTCGGTAAAGCGATAGCTTCCCGATCAAACGGCGGCGGAAATGCCGATTGACGCACCTGGCGTCACCCCCCCGTTTCGCCCAGCGCGTCGATGGCTGTCCGGGTCTCTTCCCCGAGCGCCGCGAGCTCCCGCCGCGCGGCGGCGTCCTTGCGGGGATTGGGCACGGCGGCCGACCCCGTGATGGCGTACTGCCCTGCGAGCTGCGCGGCCATGGTTTCCCGAGCGGCCTGGAGGCATTGCGCCTCTTTTTGCCGATGGGCCTCCAGGAGCGCTTGCAGAGGGGCGCAGAGCCCCGGCGCCAGCCGCTCCATAAGCGCCATCCAGTGCTCGTTCTCCCGGTCGGGGGCGATCCGGCCCTTCACGGCGCGGATCGCCGGCTGCTGGTCGCTGAGCTGCATTTCCGCTTGCAGTTCGTCCAGGTCCTCCATGAGGCGATCAACGGGCTGGGCTTCGTCCGCGTATTGCTGCAGCAGGCCCTGGAGCCGTTTTGCAAAGTCTTCCCGGCGCTGGGCCTCTTTTTCTTCCGCCGACATGGAAAGATGGCGGGTGCGCTCCATGACGAGGTCCAGGGTGCTTTTGATTTCGCCCATGTTTTGTTCCCTTCTGTGCTTTGATGGTTGCTGTCGCATCCACGACGCCTTCCATAAAACAGCCCTTCCTTGCGGTCAAGCCGGAGCGTGGACGGACGCGGGGGTTGACAGCCGCTTCGGCCCATGCTAGACCGCTCCCCAATCGAAATTCCGGTAT
>CAYMQN010000164.1:0-8575 GCA_964392545.1 uncultured Desulfobacteraceae bacterium | reverse complement strand
CCGCAAAGTCGGCGAGCGGGCCGTGAAAATCGAAGGACGGAAAGACTATCCGACCAACGCCGGGGGGGCCTGCAATCTCTGTATGGCCGGCCTCCAGAAGCTCTACGGCCCCAGCCGCATTCCCTATCCGATGAAACGGGTCGGCGAACGGGGGAGCAATCAGTGGGCACGGATTTCCTGGGACGAGGGGATATCCCTGGTTGCCGAGCACCTCGGCGAGATCCGCCAGGCGGGGGCACCGGAAACCGTCGGCTTTCTCACCAGCCGCAAATACGGCTCGACGGCCGATCTGCTGGACCGCTTCATGCGAGCCTTCGGCTCGCCCAATTTCATGGTAACCCCCTCCATGGAGGATGCCCATGCCATGACGCTCAAGCGGATGCACGGCGTGGGCGGCCGGCTGGGCTTCGATCTGCAAAACGCGGATTACATCCTCAGCTTCGGCAGCGGCCTCATCGAAGGGTGGGGCAACACGGCCTACATGATTCGCATCCACAGCCATTGGCAGGATACCGGGGCCACCCTCAAGCAGGTCGAACCGCGTCTTTCCAACACCGCCGCCAAAGCCGATCAGTGGATCCCCATCGCGCCGGGCACGGAAGGTCTTCTGGCCCTTGGGATTGCCTATGTCATTCTCAAGGAATCCCTCTACGACTACGATTTCATCAACAATTACGCCTCGGGTTTCGAGGCCTTTCGCAACGCCGTGCTGGGCGCCTACAGTCCCGGCAACGTTTCCAAGCAGACCGGCGTGGACCAGTCGACCATCGTAACGCTGGCCCGCGAGTTCGCCCGGGCGCGGCGTCCGCTGGCCCTGTGCGGCCGGGGGCAGGGCACGGTGCCGGGGGCCTTGGGCGAGTATGTGGCGGTCCATGCCCTGAATGCCCTGGTGGGCAATCTCAACCGTCCCGGCGGTGTCTGGGCCCTGCCGCAGCCCGGGATGGACGGCTGGGCGGCACCGACTCTCGATGCCCAGGCCGAGGCCGGCCTGGCCAAACCACGGCTGGACGGCGCCGGGTCCGCTGCCTATCCCTTCGCCGATCAGCTCTTCAGCCGCTTCCCGCAAGCCTCGAAATCCGGGCGCCCCTATGCGCTCAAGGCGCTTCTGGTCCACGGCGCCAATCCCGCCTACAGCCTGCCGGGGTCCGAGGCGATGCGCCAGGCTCTCAAACAGATTCCCTTTATCGTCAGTTTTGCGGCCCACCTGGACGAGACGGCCCAGATGGCCGATGTCCTGCTGCCCGACCATGCGCATCTGGAGCGTTGGGAAGCCGTTCCCGTTACGGGGGGCTATCACCGCCCGATGGTCGGCCTGGCCAGGCCCGTCGTGGCGCCGCAGCTCGAAACGATGCCCATCGAGGAAGCGCTGCTGCGGTTGTCGGCCGCGTTGGGGGGCAGTGTGGCGGCTTCGATGCCCTGGGAAAATATCGAGGCCTGCCTCCAGGCGGGGCTGCCTTCCCGGTGGCGGGCGCTCACCCAAAAGGGCTATTGGGTTGACGAGGCTTTCCGACCGGACAACTGGTCGGCGGCGTTTCCCACCCCCAGCGGCAAATTCGACTTCAGCGCCGCCGGCAGCGATTTGCGCGCGCTTTTTACGCCGCCCCAGCCGGAGGAGGGCGACGGCAGCTATACGCTGAAGCTGATCCCCTACGATTCGGTGCGGATCGCCGGCGGTCCGGTCGGTTCCCCGCCGTTTATGATCAAGACAGTCTCCGACACCGTTCTCCAGGACAAAACCCTGCTGGTGGAGGTGAATCCGGAGACGGCCCGGGCGGCCGGTTTCGCAGAGGGCGATCCTGCTGTTTTGAAGACCCCCCTCGGCAGCGCGACCGTGCGCGTGCATTTGGCCGACGGGTTGATGCCCGGTCTGGTCGCCATGCCGCGAGGCCTGGGGCATACGGCCTACAGCCGCTTTTTGGCCGAAAAAGGCGTCAACGCCAACGCCCTGATCGGTCCGGTCGAGGATCCGGTTTCCGGGCTTGACGCGGCCTGGGGCATCCTTGCATCTCTGGTGAAAGCCTAATTCAACTGCACGAGGTTCTGATGACACAAACAGGCGATTTCGGTAAGCCCAAACGTTATGGAATGGTTATCGATCTGGACAAATGTACGGGGTGCGGCACTTGCATGGTGGCCTGCATGGCCGAAAACAACATTCCTTTCAAGGAAGACGAGACCGACAAGCTGCTCAGCATCACCTGGCTCAAGGTTTACCGGTTGACCAACGGCAAGCCCTATCCCGACACCGAAGTCTGTTACCTACCCCGTCCCTGCCAGCACTGTGCCGGCAAGCATGAAGGCCACTCCCCCTGTGTTTCGGTTTGTCCGGCGACCGCTACGGACTACGACGGCGGTAGCGGCATCGTCAGCCAGATTTATACCCGCTGCTTCGGCTGCCGTTACTGTATGGCGGCCTGTCCGTATCATGCCCGCTATTTCAACTGGTGGGATCCGGTCTGGCCCGCCGACATGCAGAAGTATCTCAATCCCAATGTGTCGGCCCGTATGCGGGGGATCGTCGAAAAATGCAGCTTTTGCTTTCACCGCTACCAGAAAGCGCTCGAAAAGGCGCATCTGGAAGGCCGCCGGGAGATCGAAGAAGACGAATACCAGACGGCCTGCACCCAGGCCTGCCCGGCCGGCGCCATCATCTTCGGAGACCTGAACAACCCGGAGCACAAGGTTCACCAGATTGCCCAGCCGGATCCCAACGAGGGGGGGCGCCCGCGGAATCCCAAAGCCTTCCGGCTGTTGGAAGAACTCGAGACCAATCCGAAGGTCTATTACCTGTCCCGTAAGGAATGGGTTCGCGAGGCCTGCCACAAGCCGGAATTGCTGGATGCCAAGCCGGCCCACTAACCCGCGGTCGGTCGGGAGCCGGCCCTACCCATCAATCCTCAGCTTTTTAGGAGCACGGGTTTTATGGATTCTGCATTGATACCCAACGGAGTCAAACGTTGCCCGATCTGGCAATTCGCACTGGGGCTTGCTGTTGTCGGGGCCGTCCTGCTGTGGGGCGTTTATGCCATGCTGCTATGCTGGTTCAAAGGCCTGAACCAGACCAATATGAACGATTACTATGGTTTCGCGTTGTGGATCTGGGCGGATTTGGCCGTCATCGCCCTGGGCGGCGGGGCCTTTTTCACCGGTTTGTTGAAATATATCTTCGGCAAGGACGAACTGAAGAATATCATCAACTATGCCGTGTTGATCGGGTTCATCTGCTACAGCAGTGCGCTGCTCATTCTGGCCATCGATGTGGGTCAGCCGTTGCGCTCCTGGTTTATCTTCTGGCACGCGAATGTGCACTCCATGCTGACCGAGGTGGCTTTCTGCCTGAGTGCCTATTTCGCTGTCCTGACCATTGAATATATCCCGCTCGTTCTTGAAAACCGGCAACTGGACAAGGTCCCCTTCGTCCACAATTTGAGCCATTCCATGCACGAATATATGGCCGTGTTTGCCGCCACCGGGGCCTTTTTGAGCTTTTTTCACCAGGGCTCCCTGGGCGGTGTCGCCGGTGTCCTGTTCGGGCGACCGTTCGCCTTTCGCGAACACCTGTTCATTTGGCCTTGGACCTTTTTCCTGTTTACTTGGTCGGCGGCGGCTTATGGCCCCTGTTTTACCCTCCTGGTCACCCGCATCACGGAAAAGATCGCCCGCAAGCAGCTGGTCAAGGATGCCACCATCCAGCTTCTGGCCAAAATCGCCGGTTGGATGATGTTCACCTACATCATTGCCAAAATTATCGATACCGTCTACTGGGCCACCACCACGGCGCCTTCCCTGGGCTTCAGTCTCAGTGACTTCTACACCAACAATCCGGTCTACGGTTACTGGATTCTCTTTGCCGAACTCGTGCTGGGCGGGGTTGTTCCCGCCTTGATGCTGGTGACCCCTAAAATTCGCCGCAACCGTCTGCTGCTCACCCTGGCCACGGTACTGGCCGTTCTGGGGGTCTGTTTGAACCGCTGGGTCATGGTGCTGCAGGTCATGGCGGTGCCGGTCATGTCCTTCGACCAATGGGCGATGTACTATCCAAGCTGGCAGGAAGTGGCCACGACCATCCTCCCGGTGGCCTACGGCATCATCCTGATCATGATCAGCTATCGCTATTTACCGATTTTCCCCCAGGAGGCCGAGCTGAATCCCATCGACCCCGATACGCCGGCCAGTGCCGAAGCCCCTGGCGATGCGGCGGAGACGGTTGACAATCCGGATCTGACGCCGGCTGAAGCGTAAACCGGTTATAAGGAGGCTGTGCTATGTTTCCCTTTAACTTCGAGTGGATGTGGGACATGTCTCACATGGTGTTCATGGGTGGCCTGTGGTACGCTCTCGGCATCATTGGCGCCGGAATGACGTTTTGCGTTATCAAGGCCATCCTGGCAACCAAACAGGGCGATGGCGGGCACCATCACTGAATTGTCCGGATAGCGGTTCCCAGCGCTTCCTCGATCCTCGATATGAAAGGCCGGGAAGCGCTTTTTATTTGGGGGCGGCACCGCACGTTCCCAAGAAGGTGCGGCGGATAACGTTTCATTTTTCGAACACACCCGGCCAATGGGGTCCTGAATGGATAAAATCATTGTTGAAGGCGGCAAGCGCCTCACCGGGTCCGTTGCCATCAGCGGGGCCAAAAATGCCGCGCTGCCCATTCTGGCCTCGGCGCTGCTCACGACGGGACGATGCACCTACACCAATGTGCCCGATCTTCAGGATATCCGCAGTATCCTGCGCCTGCTGGAAAGTCTCGGAGCGGAAGTCAGCGCCGAGGCCCGTGCGGTTTCCATCGACGCCGCGCGTCTGGAGGCCAGTGAGGCCCCCTACGATCTCGTGCGCAAGATGCGGGCCTCCATTCTGGTACTTTGCCCCCTGGTGGCCCGGCTCGGCCACGCGCGGGTCTCCCTGCCGGGGGGATGCGCCATCGGTGCCCGCCCCATCAATTTGCACCTCAAGGGACTGGAGCGGCTAGGGGCCGTCATCGATATCCGCCACGGCTATGTGGAAGCCCGGGCCGATCGCCTCAAGGGCGCCGAGATCTACTTCGATACGGTCACCGTGACCGGAACCGAGAACATCATGATGGCGGCCGCTCTGGCCGACGGGGTTACGGTCCTGCGCAATGCCGCGCGGGAGCCGGAGGTGGTGGCCCTGGCCCGGGTGTTGACACGGATGGGGGCGGATATCCGGGGCGCCGGCACGTCGGTGGTGACGATTCAAGGGGTGTCGGAACTCAACCCCGTCGAGGCCGAAATTATCCCCGACCGTATCGAGGCGGGCACTTACATGGCCGCAGCGGCGGTGACCGGCGGCGATGTGACCCTGACCGATTGTCAACCCGATCACCTGAGTGCCGTGTGCGACAAACTCCGGCAGGCCGGTGTCGAACTGACGGTGTCGGAGGCCGCCATCCGGGTGGTCGCCGATCGCCCCCTCACGTCCGTCGATGTGCGCACCCAGACCTATCCGGGATTTCCGACGGACATGCAGGCCCAATTCATGGTCCTGATGGCCTGCGCCGACGGTCAGAGCATTATCAAGGAAACCATTTTCGAAAACCGCTTCATCCACGTCAGCGAACTGAGGCGTTTGGGGGCCGACATCACGGTTTCCGCGGACACGGCGGTGGTTCGCGGCGTCAAGGCACTTTTAGGCGCGCCCGTGATGGCCTCCGACCTGCGGGCCAGTGCCTCCCTGGTTCTGGCCGGTTTGGTGGCGGAGGGGACCACCGAAATCAACCGCGTCTACCATATCGACCGCGGCTATGAGCGGATCGAGGAAAAATTGCGCCGACTCGGCGCTTCCATCTGGCGTGAACGCGGATAATCGCTGAACATCAGGCCGGCCGCAGCCCCTGCTGCGGCCGCATGGGCCGATACCGTCCTTTCGGCGGGCGGAGCGGCCTTGGGGTCTGGAGGACGACCCTCGACAGGCGGCGTGCTAGCGGATGGGGGACGCCCCGCATTCGCTGATCGGGCGGGCTTTCCGGCAGGAAAGCCGGCCCGGGGGGATCGGCACGTGACAGCCCGAGCCAGGCATCGGTCGGCCGCCGCTGGAAGCGGCCCATTCGTTTATCATCGTCCCCTGATTCCGATCGCCATCGCCCTGGCCGCGGGCATCGGGATCGGCGGCACCTGGCCGGGCCATCTCCCCTGGATGGCCGCCACCGGTATCGCGGCCCTTGCATGGGTTGCCTGGTCCCTTCACCGGCACCGATCCTCTGCCCTGGCCCCCCTTTTTCTGCTGGCCGCCTCGGGCTATGCCCTGATCTCTCCCTGGCAGCCGGGCGTTCTTCCTGAAACGCATGTTTCCCACCATACGGATTCCCACCGCTGGTCGATTCAAGGCCGCGTGGTCGAACACCTCCCCAACCGTCATGGTCGCCTCCGGCTCGTTTTGGCGGTCACCCGCCTGCAGGACGGTCCGACCACCATCGCAGCCAGCGGCCTCATCCGTGTCACCGTGGTAGCGCCCCGGGCACCCATTCCGCCCGGGGCGCGGTTGGAATTTGCAAGCCGTATCCGCTCGTTCCATAACTTCAACAACCCCGGCGGATTTGACTACCGGCGCTACATGGCGTTCCAGCGCATTAGCGGATCCGCATTCGTGCACGGCGACCGCCTTCACATATCCCCTGTCGCCCACGACGGTGGCGGGGCGGCCCTGGGCCGCTACCGCGAGCGCGCCCGTCGCCTGGTGGAGCGTTACCCGGACGAGGATACCCAGGCGATCCTCAAGGCGCTGCTGATCGGCGATCGCGAGGCCATTTCCCAGGATCTCCGTCGGATCTTCAACCGATGCGGCACGGGCCATCTATTGGCGATCTCCGGCTTGCATATCGGTATCGTTGGCGGGTTTGTCTTCGGGGTCGGCCTGTGGCTGATGCATCGCATTCCCTTCCTTCTGGAACGGGGCTGGGGGCGCCGGGCAGCCACCCTCGTGGCCGTCGGGCCGGTTGTGTTCTATGCTTGCCTTGCGGGGTTGTCGCCGGCCACCCAACGGGCCCTGATCATGGTGCTGGCCTTCATGGTCACCTACTTCGTGCACAGGGATGGCGACACCCTGAATTTTCTGGCCCTGGCCGCACTGTTGATGTTGATCGCGACGCCCCCGGCGCTGTTTTCGATCTCTTTCCAGATGTCGTTTGCCGCCGTGTTCTGGATCGTTTTGGGGCTGTCGCCAAGAGGCGAACCGCATCCGGGGGGCCGTGCGCGGGGCCTTGGTTGGCGCCGGCGGATGATCACCTTCGTAGGGGTCACGGTCTGGGCCACGGCAGGGACGCTTCCCCTCACCATGCGCTATTTTCAGGAAGTGTCCCTGGTGGGCCTTTTGACCAATTGTTTCATGGTGCCGCTGATGGGCCTGTGGGTCCTGCCGGTGGGGCTTGTGGCCCTGTTCGCGCTGGCCTTGCACCCCGGCCCGGCGGGTTGGGGCATTCAGATGGCGGGCTGGGGCTTGGAGCAAGGCCTGCATGTGATGAAGATGATCAGCGCGTTGGATGCCGCGGCCCTGCAAACCTTCGTCCCCTCGCCCTTCGAAATGTTCTGCTACTACATGGCGCTGGGCCTCCTCCTCGTGCGGCGGACCTTCAAGCCGCGGCGCTGGGCCGTGCTCCTGGTGCTGGTGTTGCTGTGTGCCGACGGCTTGTATTGGGGGTACCAACGGTATTGGCATCGGGATCTGCGGGTTACCGTCCTAGACGTTGGGCAGGGCAGTGCCGCTTTGGTTGAATTCCCGGGCGGTGCCACCATGTTAATCGACGGCGGCGGTTATACGGACAATCGCTATTTCGATATCGGAGCGCGGATCGT
Organism: uncultured Desulfobacteraceae bacterium; assembly: GCA_964392545.1. Lineage (GTDB taxonomy): Bacteria > Desulfobacterota > Desulfobacteria > Desulfobacterales > UBA5852 > JABZFP01. The sequence goes on along the minus strand of CAYMQN010000164.1, from coordinate 761 downwards.
GGCCCCATTTTTACGTCATCGCAAAATCCTGAAGGTCGATACCGTCGTATTGAGCCATCCCAGTACCGACCACATGAACGGGTTGGTGTACATTCTGACCCATTTCCACCCCAAGCGCGTGCTATGGACCGGCGACCAAGCGCCGACGTTGAGCTTTCACCGCTTTTCCCAGGCCCTCGACCGCAGCGGTGCCGAGGTCGCCCCCTGGCAAACCACCGAGCGGCAATTGCGCGTCGGCGATGCGGTCGTCGATATCCTCAACCCACCGGCCCTTGTTCCGGGAAAACCAACCGCTTCGGGGGCGACCTACAACAACCGCTCGATCGTCCTGAAAGTGGCCACCGGGAATTGCGCCATTCTGTTCCCCGGTGATATCGAGGCCGAGGCCGAAGCCGCTTTGGTGTCCCGTTGCCGCGCCAAGCTTCCCAGCCAAGTGCTGGTGGTGCCCCATCACGGCAGTCGCTCCTCGAGTACCGGCGATTTTATCGACGCCGTCGCCCCTCGCTGGGTCATTTTCTCGGCCGGCTGGTTGAACCGCTTCGGGTTTCCGCATGCCGCCGTCCTGAAGCGCTATCAGCGGCGGGGCTGCCGGATTTTGCGCACCGATGGCCATGGCGCCATAAGCCTGAGGACCCGGGGCCGTCGCTGGCAGGTGCATGCCCATGTGGAGGGATGCGCTGCGCCATTCCCACCTTGATATCTTCACCAGATTCCGATAGGTTTGGGCATGATGTGTCCGTCCAGAAAGATGCCCTTTATGG
>CAYMQN010000163.1:0-8579 GCA_964392545.1 uncultured Desulfobacteraceae bacterium | reverse complement strand
CAGAGCCACCGGCTCATAACCGGTAGGTCCCTGGTTCGATCCCAGGTGGGCCCATATTGTTTCATTCAAGCGATCACCGGCTGCACGGTGACGGTTTAGGCAAGCAACGATGGTCGGCATGGTTGAGGGCTGTTGCACAATTCGAGGGGGCGCCATGGCAATGCTCCCCGCCAAAACTCCCCGCGGGCGTGGTTCACTTAAGAACCACGCCTTTTTTGTTGGCGATGGAAGGACTCGGAGGAGCATACCGTCATGACGGCAACGGTCGCGGATATTTTGGCTGCCGTTGAAGCGCAGGCGCCCGCCCGTCTGGCCGAAGCATGGGATTCGGTCGGGCTGCAGGTCGGATCCCGCAACTGGCCTGTCCAGCGCGTCCTGACCGCCCTCGATCTAACACCTGCGGTGATCGGCGAGGCGCGGCGGCGGCAGGCCGATGCCCTCGTGACCCATCACCCGGTTTTTTTCAGGCCGCTGCCGGCCTTGGATCTGGATACCCCGTTGGGCGCCATGCTGCAGGCGCTGGTCACCGATCGCCTGGCCCTCATTTCTGCGCACACCAACCTTGACAGTGTCAAGGGCGGGGTGAACGACATCCTGGCGGGGATGCTGCGGATCGATCCCGTTACGCCCCTGCAGCCTTCCCTCCATGACGCCCAATGCGGTTTGGGTCGTATCGGCTCCCTGACGGCACCCACGGCGCTGGGGGATCTGGCGGCCGTCGTCAAAAAACGCATGGCGCTGCCCTCTTTGCGGTTTGCCGGCGATCCGACCCTTGAGGTGCACCAGGTGGCCCTGTGCTCCGGCAGCGGATCGAGCCTTATCGAAGCGTTCCTGAACACCGGGGCCCAGGTTTTTGTAACCGGCGACGTGCGCTATCACGATGCGCGGGAGATCGAGGCCCATGGACGCGGCGTCATCGACATCGGCCACTACGAATCGGAACACATCGTCCTGGAGGTGCTCGCTGGGCAGTTGCGCGAGCATCTCAACGCCCGCGGCCTGACGGTGGCGGTCGAGGCATGTACCGGTGAAAGCGCGCCGTTTCAAACGATCTGATGCCCGGCGTTCGACGGACGTTCCCGGCGGCGCCTGAGATGCCGTCGGATGATCAGGAGAACCTTGCGGGCTGTTGCAGGCCCTTTGTATGTTGCGCGGATACGCCCCGCGCCGTAGCCATTGAAAAGGAGTAGTTGAAAGACCATGACAGCAATGACACGCGTTCAGATGGAAACCCTGTTGAATCTGCAGGAGATCGAGCTGCAGAAAGGAGAAGTGCAGAAAGTTCTCGATACGGTCGCCGAAAAGATCGCCGCCTTGGATAAGGAGCTCAACGATCTTTTCCGGGTCATCGAAGAGGACAAGGCGGCGCTGTCCGAGCTAAGGGCACGTTACAGCGATTACGAGGAGCGGATTCAGGTCAATACGGCACTGATCGGAAAAATCGAGGCCAAACGGCGATCGGTCCAAACCAATCGCGAATACGAATCCCTGCTCAAGGAAGAAGAGCAGCTGCGGTCGCGCAAAGCACAGGTCGAGGATGACATGTTGGCTTGCATGGACGCAATCGAAAACCTCACCAGCAAAATCGAGGCGCAGGAAGAGGAATACCGGCAGCTCGACGAGCAGGTCGCGACCGACAAGCAGGCCGTTGCCGAAGAAGCTTCCGAGAGCGAAAGCCGCTATGCCGATCTCACCCGTGAAGTGGAAAGCGTGACCGCCGACATTGCCCCCGAGTTGCTCAAGGCCTTTGGCAGGATCAAGAAAATGAGTCCTGACGGCAAAGCCCTGGCGCCGGTCCGCAACGCGATTTGCATGGGGTGCCACATGAACATTCCGCCCCAGATGTACAATGAAGTCCAGCGGTTCGACAGCTTGAAACTGTGCCCCTTCTGTAATAGAATTTTATATTGGGACAAGGGTTGATTGGCCGGAAGTGCATCGGCGCCCAATGTGCGGCAGCCGGTCGGAGCGGACCAGACGATCGCTGGGGATGCGTCCCCGGAGGAAAGTCCGAACACCACAGGGCAGGGTGCTCCGTAACGCGGAGTCACGGCGACGTGAAGGAAAGTGCAGCAGAAAGCAAACCGCCCCGCTCTCGCGGCGGGGTAAGGGTGAAACGGTGCGGTAAGAGCGCACCAGTTCCCCGGGCGACCGGGGAAGCTGGGTAAACCCCACCCGGTGCAAGACCAAATAGGGGAGTGTTCGAGGGCGGCCCGCCCAAGCTCCCGGGTAGGTCGCAAGAGGTGTCCGGCAACGGATACCCCAGATGAATGATCGTCGCCCGCCAAGGGGTAACCCGCGGCGGGAACAGAATTCGGCTTACGGTCCGCTCCGGCCGGCATCTCCCCCAACCACCTCCTGCAACACGATCGAGACGCTCATGGATGATCTGAAAGAATACGGCATATCATTTCTGGACAAGGTGCGCATTTTTTCCCATGATTACCTGCGCTGTTGCGAATACATCATCGACTCCGAAGGCGCCCCCCGCTTCTTTACCAAAAAACTCTACGCAAAATTGATCAGCACCACCCAATTGATGGAAGACTTTCTCGATTTTCACGGTGCCAAGAACAACAACGACTGGTATTACTATCGCGAGTTGACGGCCACGGTGCGCCACCTCAGTCTGGGGGCCTATTCCCAGAAACACATCGCCAATCGCCTGGTTTACTACGATCTGCCGGACGCCGAGGAGTTTACGATTCAGGGTGAGCGCGCACTGGATTTTCTCAATGAATGTCTGTGCAAGCTGGCGCCGGTGATCATTGCCGAGGCGGCGCGGCTCGACATCCCTGCGCCCGGCAGGGCTTTCGATCCAACCAAATTCCCCAGCATCACTTCCAGCGATCTTCTGGATTACGACATCCAGGACGAGAACAAGGACCTCCAGAAGCAGCACATCGTCAAAATCGCCAGTGAGTTTCTCAGCATCTGTCAGAAATTCGATCAATTCGGATTCTACGAGCCTTACCCGCTGGAGAAAATCCTGACGATCGTACCCAAGAAGGTCAACGAGGTCGAAATTCGCCGCTTTGAAATGCTGGTGCACAATCTGCAATCCGCATTCGACTCCTACGTCATTCATGGCGGCTACCGCTACGGCAACCGCAAGCTCAAGCAGTTGCGCAGCCATTTTTCGGTGGTCTTCCACCTGCTGCAGCTCATCGGCCGGCTGCTGCATTTCTACGAGCGCCACCAACATAAGTCGAGCTTCAAGAACATCTACCAGCAGGTCCAGGAGCGCCTTTCGACCCTGGTGGATCCGGAAACCCTGCTGGACCGCACCATCAACTATGGCTTGTTCTATGCCTGTCATTTTTTGACGTCCGGCAAACAGTTGGCGCGGGAGATTCTCAACGAGAATATCGAGCGCGGCCGGATTACGGTGGGCATTCCGGTAAAGCTGGGTTTCCACAGCCGCCCCAGCCTCCTGGTGGCCAAAATCGTGCAGCACTTCGGCGGCCAGGTGGAGCTTTGCATCGGTGACGACCGCTTCGATGCCAGCAGTGTGCTCGACATCCAGTGGGCCGGGGGGAAGATCAACAAGGAAAACATCAAAGAGGTCGTTTTCGAGGGGGATGTGCGGGCCTTGCGGGATATCGAAATCCTGGCCGGCGTCAACTACGGGGAAGATACCATGGGCAAGGGGGTACCGCTGCCCAAAGAGCTTCTGTACCTGAGATGAATGCCGCCATCATCGTAGCCGCCGGTCAGGGTATCCGAATGGGCGGATCGATCCGCAAACAATACCTGCCACTGGACGGCGAGCCGATTCTGGGGCACACCCTGCGGCTTTTCACCGAAAGCCGTCTCTTCGAGGATATCCTGCTCGTGGTCCCCGGGGCGGATGCCGACTACTGTCGAGAGACCCTTCTCGCCGCCCCGGGAGCGCCGCCGGCGGTCCGCCTGGTCATCGGCGGGGCCGAACGCCAGGAGAGTGTCTACAACGGACTGGCGGCCTGCCGTGGTGGCGACGATGCCGTCGTGTTGATCCACGACGGCGTGCGGCCCTTTGTATCCATCGCCCTTTTGCGCCAATGCCTTGACAGCGCTCAGCGCAGCGGTGCGTGTGTCCTGGCCGTGCGCGCCAGCGACACCCTCAAGCAGGCGGGGCCGGATGGCGCCATTGTGCAAACGCTGCCGCGGGACGACGTCTGGCTGGCCCAGACCCCCCAAGGGTTCCGGTTGGCCCTGATTCGCGAGGCCCACCAGCGGGCCCGTGAAGCCGGGTATGCGGGCACCGATGATGCCCAGTTGGTGGAGCGGTTGGGGCACCCCGTGGCCATCGTGCCGGGGAGTCGCCTCAATATCAAGATCACGACGCCGGATGATTTGCACCTGGCCGAGGCCCTTTGGCGCCATGGCCGGCGGGTGGGATGACGTGGTCGGCCCGCGGTCTGAGCTCCCGCCCGTTCGCAGGCGGTCAGCGAAACCGGCCGTTTTCCAGGAAAGTGCGGATTTCGCGGATGGCTTCCTCGGGCCCCGACACCGTTTTCAGGCGACCGGCAGCCTTGTCGGCCGCGAACAAATCTCCCACGGGCATGCCCATCAACAGCACCGGACGACCGTGTTTCAACGCCAGGGCGATTTCGGAGAGGGTGCCGGCGCCGCCCGGGCAGGCCACCATGACGCGGCTCGTCAGAGCGTTGATATAGTTGCGGCCGCTGCCCATGCCGGTGAGAATGGGGATGTGGATATGGGGGGAAGCATGGGCCGGATGATCGTCGGGCAGGATGCCCACCGTGATGCCGCCGCGCTCTCGGGCGCCCCGGGCCGAGGCGTCCATGATGCCGGCGCACCGCCCGCCGTTTAGCAGAATCCAACCCTCGGCGGCGATCAATTGCCCCAGCCGATAGGCGTTTTGCGTTGCCTGGTCGTCCGCCTGGCCGCCGCCCATGACACCGATGATGATTCCCGCGGGGATTGTTGCCATTTTGAGCCACTGTCCTATAATTATAGGTTGCGTATTGAGCTATCACAACCACAGGCAATGAACCAACCCCTAAAACAAACCGTGCGGCCACGCAGTTCCGACGCCGCGAAGGAGGATGGAAAATGACGGAAATGGCAGGCATGGACGCCACAACGGGCCCCAACCGCGCTGACGGCGCAGCCTTTCTCAATCAACTGCGCGACACGTTTGCGAAGATGCCCAACGACATCCCGCTTCTGCTCTTTACCGAAAAGGGTCGGGATGACGTTTTTGAGCAGGCCAATCGGCAGGTCATCCGCGCTTTCCGCGAGCTGACGGACAAGATCTCCCTGCGCGAATACGATCTCGACCACGAGATGGCCCGGCAATACGGCGTGAGCCAAGCCCCCACCCTGGTGATCGCCCCGGAGCGCTACAACATTCACTGGATCGGCGCACCCATGGGCGAGGAAGCCCGCACTTTCCTGGAAATATTGATCCTCGTGGGATCGGGGCAGAGCAATGCCAGCGACCAGTCGCTGAAGGTCCTCGAACGCATCGACGCTCCCCGGCAGGTCAAGGTCTTCATCAGCCCTTCCTGCCCCTACTGCCCCCAACAGGCGGTCAACGGTGCCAAAGCCGCCGTGGCGCGTCCCGACCTGGTTTCCCTCGAGCTGATCGACATCCAGTGTCGACCGGACATCGCCCAGCAGTACGGCGCGCACAGCGTTCCGATGGCCTACGCCAACGAAACCCTGATCGGCCAGGGGGCCCAGGCCGAAGAGGTCTTCATGAGCTCGCTCCAGAAGCTCGAACCCCAGACGATTTTTATCCCCGACGTGGACGCCGAGGTGGTGGAAACCGACCTGACCATTGTCGGCGGCGGTCCGGCGGGGCTTACCGCCGCCATCTATGCAGTGCGCAGCGGCCTCAGGACCGCCCTGGTGGAGGCCGATGCCCTGGGCGGCCAGGTGGCCACCACCTCGGTGGTGGAGAACTATCCCGGGTTTACCCAGGTGGGCGGCAAGACCCTGGTGGACATCATGGTCAACCACGCCCTCGAGTATGTGCAGATCTTCCAGGGTGAAAAGGTGGTGGATATCAAAGCCGGATCGCCGCACGAGGTGCTGACCACCCGGCGCAGGTTCGTCACCAAGACGATCCTTCTGGCCACCGGCGCCAGCCACCGCAAACTCGGGGTGCCGGGCGAGGCCCGCTTGAGCGGCCGCGGGGTCAGCTACTGCGCCACATGTGATGGGCCGCTCTTCCAGGGCAAAAAGGTCCTTATCGTGGGTGGCGGCAACAGCGCGGTGACGGAGGCCCTGCATCTGTACCACATGGGGGTTAAGGTCACCATCGTCCATCGCCGTGACAAGCTGCGCGCCCAGGAATACCTCGTGAAAAGCCTCGAGGAGGCCGGCATTCCCGTCCTGTGGAACACCGAGGTCAAAGACATTCTGGGCGAAGAGCGCGTCACGGCGGTGGAACTGGTCGACAATCAAGCCGGGGAAACGACCACCCTTCCGGTGGACGGGGTTTTTCTGTCCATCGGCTACACCCCGGCCGTGGAACTGGCCCGTAAGATCGGCGTCGAACTGACCGCGGAAGGCTACATCGCCCGGGATGCCAAACATCGCACGAACATTCCCGGCATCTACGCCGCCGGCGATGTGGAAGGGGGCTACAAGCAGATCGTCACCGCCACCGGCATGGGCGCGGAGGCGGCCATGACGATTTTTGAGGACCTCATCAACCCCTACTGGCAAAAATAGGCTGTTTAACCATCATCGGCGCAGCTTGGCTGCGCCGATGATGGTTAAAAAACGATGAGCTTGACCGGTGCCCCACCATGGTGCCCACCTGGTTGCGACGATTGCTGCGGATCATGCTACTGGAAAGAAGAGAGCTCAGCCTGGGGAAATGCATCGGTTTTGCGGTCATCCTGGCCCTGGGGGTGCTGTTTGCGGTGCCCAACCCCATTTGGGCGGCCGGCGGCGGGCCTGCCGGCCGCGCGAGTCTCGATTTCCCCCGAGCTCTCGACAGTTATGACGATCCTTCCGACGGCCTTTGGGCGGTACTAATACACCGCGCCGGCGAGGAGCCCTTCAACCTGGTGGGCACGCTGATTTTCTTTGCGGCCATCCTGCATACTTTTCTCACCAGCCGCTTCATGGCCATCGCCAACCGCTGGGCCCGTCGGCATCGGGAGCGGATCCGCAAGGGCCTTGCCGACCGCCATTCGGTGCACATCGGCGCCGAGCTGTTCCACTTCCTGGGGGAGATCGAAGTCGTGTTCGGCCTGTGGGCGGCCGTGCTGACCTGGGCCATCTTCTTTTTCCACGACTGGGCCACCCTGCACGCCTACATCACCCAGCGGGTCAATTTCACGGAACCCATGTTCGTGGTGGTGATCATGACCCTGGCGGCCACGCGGCCCATTCTGAAGCTGGCCGAAGCCGCTCTGGCCCGCGTTTCCGCACTACTGGGCGGCACCCTGCAGGCCTGGTGGCTGACGCTGCTCACCCTGGGTCCGATGCTGGGATCGCTCATCACCGAGCCGGCGGCGATGACCCGCCTCAAGGACACGGTCCAGCGCATCTACATTCCCCGCAGCGCAATCGAACCGGCGTTCGACCGCTTGGGCGGCGAACTGGGCCAGGAGCTGGGCTTTTGCCAGGCTGTGGAAAACCGGTATGCCGCGCTCAAGCAGACCATCGAAAGCAACTTCAGGCATAAATACGAGACCGACCTCCGGCGGCGGGGCATCGACCCCCAACTGGCCCGGGCGGCCTTCGATCAGCGCTTCGAAGAGATCAAACGCCAGAACCTGCGCCGGGTCTTTCCCGGCCTGCTGCCCGAGGACCAGCGCCCCCATTACCGCGATCCCGAATGGGACAACCGGGATGATCCGGTGCCGGACTGGGTCATCGCCTTTCATGTGGTCTTCATGGCCTGGACCATTCTCAATGCCCACGATCCCGCCATTTTTGTGCCCGGCGTGCTCTTTTTCCTCGGATTCTCCCAGGTGACGGCGCCCTTTCAGAACCGGATCGACCTGAAAGCGCCCCTCCTGGTGGGGTTCTTCCTGGGCGGTCTGGTCATCCACGGCGGGGTTCAGGGCTGGTGGATCGCACCGGTGCTGGGGGCCCTTGCGGACATCCCCCTGATGCTGAGCGCCACGGTGCTGACCGCCTTCAACGACAATGCCGCGATCACCTTCCTGAGCACCCTGGTGCCGGATCTGACCGACAACCTCAAATATGCCGTGGTGGTGGGCGCCGTTTCCGGCGGCGGGTTGACCGTCATCGCCAACGCTCCCAATCCGGCCGGTCAGAGCATCCTCAAAAAATATTTCGCCAACGGCATTTCCCCGCTGATGCTGCTGGCGGCCGCCGTCCTTCCCACCCTGATCATGCTGGCCTGTTTCATCGCCTTGCGGTGAGCGGTACTTAGCGATTGCCAACTGTAAAAAAATCTGACACCTTATCCCTGTGACCGGACGGCGATCAGGGGCGGATCAGGCCGCACCCGATGGGGTCCAAGCGCGTTTGAGCCATTGCCGCAGGCTCTGGCACACGGCTTGCTACTAACTAGTGCCCATCCATACATGGCATCTTTCGGCCCCTGGCGGCGTTCTCGCCTCCGGTCGGTCCTCGGCGTAGCC
>CAYMQN010000162.1:7001-8632 GCA_964392545.1 uncultured Desulfobacteraceae bacterium | reverse complement strand
GATAGCATTTCAGCACCCCCTTGTTCGTCCAGCGGCGCACGGTCATCTCCGAGACGTTCAGAAATTCAGCGGCCTCTTTTATGTTGAGCAGTCTTTCCAATGCTTGTCCTCCTATTGGGTCATAACGATCAGACGCCACCAGCGCCGTGATCGGCTTGCGCCGGTCTCCGAACCAAGAGATCGTACACGGTGTCCCTGAAATGCGTTAAATCCAAGGACCGCATGTCCACCACCAACCCGGAAACATCGAAAAACCAGATGACAGGCTTTCTTCGAGTTTGCTTTCAAGCAGATGAATATCGGCATGAGATCGAGTCGCGCCATTGGCAAGCTCCTTTGGAGTTAAAAAGTTATCCTTTTGATTAACTTTGTTATTCATTGATATACATATTGTCAACGAAGCGTAGCTCAAATCGCTCCATTTGAAACACTTTAGTCCCCCATCTATTTGTTATGACGGCAATAATTCAATCGGCGGACGAACTGAAATATTTGGATCGGCTGATCGGGGGGCGGTAGAGGGGGGTTATGGATGCAGGGCCTTCGTGATGCGCTTTTTGGCCTCAGGGGATAAACCTTCACCTGGCGTTGGGTCTTCGGTCTGGCGGCTCAACTTCCGAAGCGCAATCAATTGCCGCTTAAATCGGCTGCAGTGACGGCACATCGCCAGGTGCATGCGGACGGCCAACCGCTGGTGGAGCGGAAGGGGGGCGTCCATACCCTGGGATACTTTTCGGCTGACATCCCGGCAGCAAAGGAACCAGGCGCCCATTAGTCTGCTCCCATGCCTGAAGAGGCTATTCGTAGGTTTCGAGGCATTTGCGTAATAACATCCTGGCCCGGTAAATCATCGTCCAACAATTAGACGCGGAAATGCCGAACGCCTCACAGATTTCCTCGGTGCTCAGGCCGTCGATCTCGCGGTGGACGAACACGTCGGCTGTGCGTTGCGGCAATCCGGCCAGGCACTGATAAAAATAGTCCAGAAACGCCTTGGTGTCATGGGCCGCTTCGGGATCGACGTGCCAGGGCCCCGGGCGGACCTCCCAGGCCCCGTGTGCACGGAAATACCGGTCCATGTCATCGGGATGATCGAAAACGTCATCGATGAACAGGGTGGCTTTTGTCCGGCGGAAATGGTCGATCACTTTATGTTTCAGGATACTGAAGAGCCATGTCTTTTCAGAGGAAAGTCCCTTGAAGCGCGATTGCGAGCGAAGGGCGGCCAGGAAGGTTTCCTGCACCAGTTCCTCGGCGACCGCCCTGTCTTTGACCCTCGCCAGAGCGAAATGAAACAGCGCATCGCCGTAGGTATCGACCCAAGCCTCTACATTCAAGTCGACCGTTCGTTCGGTGTCCATAGTGCCACTTTCCTGAAGTTGTGATTTTTGTATGCGTGACCCGTCTAAATCACAAACCGAGCCGGTACTATATGAGACAAGGCTATCTTCATCGGGATCGGCACCATATTCCGGAGTCACGTCATCACGGGATCGACCGGGGCCGCCTGCATCGATACCACCGCTGGTAACGGCGGGATCTCTCGGTCCTTATTCCGCCACCGCGGCCTGGATCATGGCGGCGACCGCCGTGCTCATTTTCGCCACCGGCGGGCAATCGGCGATACCATG
>CAYMQN010000162.1:0-6901 GCA_964392545.1 uncultured Desulfobacteraceae bacterium | reverse complement strand
ACGATTTAGATTTCCGGCGCTTCCGGCAAATCCAGATCCGTTTCATTGATGTGGTTGAAATAGTTCGACAGGGTCTTCTGGGCGATGATGACGGTGATCTCCGCCGCGTGGGCGTCCGTATAGCCGGCCGCTTTGAATGCAGCCAGATCTTCGTCGCTGACAAACCCTTTGGATTCGATCACTTTCAGGGTAAAGGCGATGAGCGCCGCGTGCTTGGGATCGGTCGGCTTACCCTTGCGAATTCTGCGGATCTCCTCCGGGTCCACCTTTTTGCCCAGCAGGCCCCCGTTGTGGGCCGCCACGCAGTAGTCGCAGCCATTGTACTGGCTGACGGTCATGCGCACGATATCCTGCTCGACCGGCGAAAACCGGCCGCCGGCAATCAGCTCGTCAAGCTTCAAGTAGGCGTTCAGGGCCACGGGGCTGTTGGCCATGCCCTTGAAGATGTTCGGCACCATGCCGAATTTGGATTTGATTGCGGCATAAGTCTTTTGAGTGTCGCCATCGGCTTTCTCCTGGGTAATGACCGGCAATCGGGCCATAGCGCCCTCCTTTCGTCATGGGTGTCTTGGGTTTGGTAACAATGTCATTTCATCACTTTGGTATGCGGATGTGCGTCCCTCCATTTCGACCAGCGTGTATCGGCGGACTGGATTTCAGGGAGCCGACGGTTGAGGTAGACGCCCTGGATGCTTTTCAAACCGGTTTCGTCAGGGTACCAGAGGGAACCGGTCTCCCGGTCGACCAGAACGAAGGTGCGCTTGTACGTCCATCCCGAAGGGGCGATGGTGAGGACCTTGCCATCGATTTCGCGGCTGTACACAGCCGCCAGGTCCGCCAGCGGTCAGTAGGCGGCGAGGATGGCCCGGGGTCCCAGAAAGGTATTGGCGGTTTCGTGGTGGCGCAACTTTTCCACCGCATAGGCGTGGGCTTCCCCATGGCCGGCCACGCCGATAACCCGCAGGTTGTCGGGGATGTTGCCGGTTTTTGAAAGCCAATCACGCTCGCCCAAGGGCTGGAAGGCATGCCGCCCGATGCCGAACTCGAAATGATCCGGATCGTACCCGTTGGCGGCGGCCTGGGTGATGTCCCAGTGCTCGCCGGTCCGGTCGACGATGTAGATGTGATCCTCCTTTTTCAAAACCTTGGCCATAACTGTTGCTGCGCCCGCACTCCAGTTGACGGCAAGTGCGCCGATCAAGATGAAAAGAACCTGTTTCGCCTGGAATCCCATGTCAACGTCCTCCGACAATTTGAGGGTTATGGGCCGGCCCAATCGGTCTTGAGTTTGACCGGGCTGCCAATCTGAATTACACAGCCGGCCTCTATTTTTTTGTTGCCAGTCTAGTATATTGGGTTGAGAACGGTTAAATATGTAAGGCGCATTACACTTCCGGTAAAATTCCTGAATTTTACATCGCCAGCCCGAAAACGATACGAAGGGAACACCCCATGCGCGAAGACATCGAACTCGACCATTTCAAAAAGCGCCTCGAGCGGCGGCTCGGGGAAATCAAAGAGGCCAGGCGGACGATCGACCCCGTCGAACTGGACCAGGGGCGGGTGGGCCGATTGTCACGGATGGATGCCATGCAGCAGCAGGCCATGGCCCAGGCGGCCGGCCGCCTGACCGATTTGGAGGAGCAGCGCATCCGAACGGCGCTCAAACGCATCGCCACCGGGGATTACGGCTACTGCATCCACTGCGAGGAAGACATCGCCGAAGGCCGGCTGCGCGCGGACCCCAGCGCCCTGACCTGCATTGCCTGTGCACGGTCTTCCGAAGGGCAATAGCAAGATTGGGCAAATGTAAAGGGGTTAATGTTGATGGACTCGTAAAAAGTCAGATTTTCGATCTAGACGTCATTCCGGCGAAAGCCGGAATCTATTGATATCAAGCTGTTAGAGATTCCGGATCAAGTCCGGAATGACAAATAAATCACTTTTTGCGAACGCATCAATGTTATTCCCGGGCCACAAGTGAACCATTGACATGGTCATGTAAATGATCTATTGAATGGTCATGATTAAAATCAACATCAACGAAGCCAAAACCCATCTCTCCCGCTATCTGACCCATCTGGCCAAAGGCGAGACCATTATGCTGTGCAAGCGCAATGTTCCCATCGCCGAGATTCGGCCTTTACCGCCGGAGCGCACAAGTCCCCGGCCGATCGGGCTTGCCGAAGGCACCTTCGAAATCCCGGCCGCGTTTTTCGAGCCGCTTCCAGATGATATGGCGAGCGCTTTCACCGGTGACGGGCCTTGAACATCCTGCTGGACACCTGCACCTTTCTATGGATTACGCAAAACGCCCCGGATCTCTCCTCCACGGCTCGGGTCTGTTTTCAGGACCCGACCAATAGCATCTACTTGAGCAGCATCTCGGTTTGGGAAATGATGGTGAAGCATGCCCTCGGACAGTTGCCGCTGCCCGATGCGCCGGACCGCTTCGTCCCTGCCATGCGTATCGGGCACGCAATTACCCCTCTGCCCCTGGAAGAAGAGGCGGCCCTGCATCTTGCCAAATTGCCGGAGCTTCACAAGGACCCATTCGACCGCATGTTGGTCTGCCAAGCCCTCGTCCACGGCCTCATTCTACTCACACCCGATGAAATGATACGGCAATATCCCGTCCGGACCATCTGGTAGGGGCTGCAAAGCGCGGCGCCATCTAAATGGTCCCCAAGTATTGAGGGATCCGCAAAAAGGGTTATATCTTCCTTCCGGCGAATGGGGCTGTGTCGCAATTCAACGAAGTAATCCGTTTTTGCCCGTCATGCCGGCGGAAGCCGGCATCTCATTGGGATAACGGCATGAAATTGTATGAGATCCCGGCTTTCGCCGGGATGACGTCCTATGGGAAATCCTTTTCGTGCAAATTGGACAAAGCCTCGAACGTCGGAATGACGTTTGGAAGGGGAAACGAACTTATTTCGAGCTCCTCAACCTTAAGGCGTGCAGTTTTTCGGTGGCCTGCCGTTTCGTCAATCGCTTTGACGCGTTCCAGGCGGCCAGGGTGCGCGTGTGCAGGGATAGGGCGCCGGTGTTCTTTTCCCAGTTGGCCACCGTCGCCACGCTGACCCCGAGAAGCCGCGCGAAGTCGCGCTGGGACATACCGAATTTCGACCGTAAGGCGGCAATGGCCTTGCCGGTGACCGGACGGGCAGAGCGGACGGATTGCGACGAAGAAGTGGCCGCGGGTTTTTTGGAATCGGGCGCCTTTTTAACCTTCGGCTGCCGCCCGCCGGCTTTCGACGGCTGTTTGGTCTTCCCCATGGCAGCCGCCCGGGAAGCCTTTTTCGGCTTGGGCGTCGCCGGTTTGCGGCGCGCTGGCGGCTGAGGCTCCAACGATGCCGTATCGGCCGATATCTCGATGCCGAACACATCGCCCAGGGCATCCTCGGCAATGCGCCGGCGACCAGACTTGGTGCCGCTCAACGCCGCCGCCATGCCGGCCTCGGCGCCGATCAGCTCCTCGTGGTCGACCCCCCGCAGCACAAAAAGCAGCTCCGGCGCCTGATCGAGCCGCGCGCCCACGCCGTAGAGGGCCGCCGCCACGTGCTTGCACATCACGGCCCAGTCCGGGCAACTGCACCGCAACTCGATTTCCCCGGGCAGGGGAAACAGGCCCTTGCGGCGGTCGGTCACAACCGCCATCACGTGCTCGGATAGCCGGCCCTGCAGCAGTTCCAGCAGGGAGCCGATCTGCCCGGCGCAGCGGTTCTTCACCTCGCGCCATTTGCTTTTGGGAAGCGTCTTGACGGCAATCTCCACGGTGTAGAGCTCGGAGCCGCAGACCATGGCATGGATCCGGCCCTTTTCGATGTCCAGGTGGCATACCGATCCGTTGCGCGCATACGTGCGGCCCCGGGGCAGGCGATTTTCAAAATCGCTGAACGACTCGAGATGCTCGCACCAGGCCTGCCCCCAGAAGGTTAGGACAATTTTGCGGCCCTTGATCTCCACGGGCTTGATATCGTGCCCCTTCTTGCGCAGCGCCGCCATCTTTTTCAACGCCCGCGCGCGGCGCACGGCCACCGGCACATACGGCCTGAAATTGCCATACCAGCTCATCAGACTCCTCCTACCATTGGGCCTGATCGATATCCAAGGCCACCACCTTGAGCAACTGCTCGCTGCTCATCTCCGTCAGCAGGGCTTCGGCGCCGGCTTTGAGGATATCGTCGGCAAGGCTCGTTTTCTCCGCGATCAGGGCATCGATCTTTTCTTCGATCGTGCCCCGGCAGATGAACTTGTGCACCACGACATTGCGATGCTGGCCGATGCGAAAAGCCCTGTCCGTAGCTTGGTTTTCCACGGCCGGGTTCCACCAGCGGTCGAAGTGCACCACGTGCGAGGCGGCCGTAAGGTTGAGCCCCGTGCCGCCCGCCTTGAGGGAGAGCACGAAAAACGGCGGCCCGTCGTCTTCCTGGAACCGCTCGATCAGGGATCGACGCTTCCTTACCGCGGTTCCGCCGTGCAGAACAAGACCTTCCTGACCGAACACGTCCGCCAGAAAGGCGGCGATGGGCTCGGTCATCTCGCGGAACTGGGTGAACACCAAAACCTTTTCCTGCCGCGACACGATTTCCTCGCAAATGGACCGGAGCCGGTCGAACTTGCCGCTGTCGGCTGGCGCGTATCCGCCGTCGCCGAGGAACTGGCTCGGATGATTGCAGATCTGCTTGAAGCGCATCAGAAAGGCCAGCACGATCCCGCGCCGCTGGATGCCGTCCAGCCCGTCGAGGGCCGCGGCAAGCTCCCCGACCGCCCCGGCATACAGTGCGGTCTGTTTTTTGGTCAGGCCGCAGAAGGCCTTCATCTCGGTTTTGTCGGGCAGATCCGCGATAATGCGCTTGTCGGTCTTGAGCCGCCTGAGGACATAGGGGCCCACCAGGTTTCGCAGGGGGGCGTACCGGTCGTGCTCCCGATCTTCCAGGCCCTTGACAAATTGTTTGAATTTGGCGGCCGTGCCAAGCAACCCCGGGCAGAGAAAATCAAAGAGCGACCACAAATCGGAAAGCCGGTTCTCCACCGGCGTCCCGGTCAGGGCGATTCTGGCGTCCGCCCGGAGCTGTTTGACCGTGCGGGTCTGCTTGGCAGCGGGGTTCTTGACGGCCTGGGCCTCGTCCAGGATCACCAGCCGCCAGGGGATATCCAGCAGCCATTTGTGCCTGGGCAACATGGCATAGGTGGTCAGGACCAGGTCGGTGTCTGCAAGGCGTTCCGCGGGTTTGGCCGCCATGGCGGCAAGGGTTGCGGGATCCGTTTCCGAGGGGTGCACGAAAGCGGTCGCCAGACTCGGCGCAAAGCGCCCGATCTCGGCCTTCCAGTTGGCCAGAAGGGAGGCCGGCAGCACCAGCAGCGATGGTTTGGCGGCCCCCGGCCGGTTTTGCTTCAAATTCAGCAGGAGCGACAGGACCTGGATCGTCTTACCCAAGCCCATGTCATCGGCCAGGCACGCCCCCAGTCCCAGATTCGACAAAAACCAGAGCCAATTGCAGCCGATCTGCTGATAGGGGCGCAGGGTGCCGCGAAACTCCCGACTGGGCGCGGCCCCGGTCAACCCTTCGGGCTTGCGCAGGCCCGCCAGAACACCGGAAAGCCAGCGGCCGGCATCCACGAAGGCCCACGACTGGGGACTGCCGGCGGAAGCACCTTCCGCCCCCAGGTCCGCCGGCGCGCCGGCCAACAGGCGCATGCCTTCGATAAAGGAGAGACCTTCGCCGGCGGCCTCGGCCTCCACCCGTTTCCAATGGGCCAGCGCCTCGGACAGCTTGTTGCGGTCCACCTCGATCCACTGCCCCTTGACATGGACGAGGCCGTCCTGGGCGGCCATGATCTCGCGCAGTTCCTTCTCCGTCAGTTTCTGGCCGCCCAGGACCACGCCGACCTTGAAATCCAACATCGTGTCGATGCCGAACCGACTCTGCCGCTTTTCGCCGATGGTCACCGACACCCTGGGGCGGGGCCGCTTGCGCCACCAGTCCGGCAAGCGCACCAGCAGCCCGCAGTCTTCGAGGAGGGGCGCATGGCGCAGCAGGCGATAGGCCTCCCCCGGCGTCCAGGCCAGGGGGTGGAAGATATCTCCGGACGCGACCATTTCCTTGACAAAGGTGATTTTCTCCGCCGCTTGCTGCACGGGCGCGAGCAGGTTGATCAAGGCCTGCTTGTTGCGCTGGCCCGCGTATTCCTGCAGCGCCCTGCCCAAGGGCTGGTATTGCACGCGTCCGGCCCTGGAAAGGCTGGGGGCGTAGGTGGCCAGGAACGCAAAGGGCAGTTCGCGGTCCTGCTTGTTCTCGGCCAGGTGAAAACAAACCCGCCCCACCTGGCGCCAGATCGCGGCGTTCTTCTTGAGCCATTGGGCCAGGCCGACCTTGGAAGCGGCCACCGCCTGCCGCACCCATTCGTCCAATTGCACCCAGTGATCCGTCAGCACCGCGGCGCTCAGATACTCGGCCCCCGGCATGGGCGGCGCAGCCAGCAGCACGCCGGTCCACTCGTCTTTCCCGGGCGCCGCGATGGGATCGAGCCGCTTGCCAGCGGATTCGGGCGTGCGGCACAGTTGGGTCAGGTAGCGCGAAGCGAAATCCCGCCAAAAAAGGAAGGAAGGCGGTGGGGGCGCTTCGGGCCTGGTTGCGGCGAGGGCGAAAAGCCCCGCCGCCGGAGAGGCGGCAAAAGCGGCCGTCACGCGCTTCATCCAGGCATCGGGAGAGGGGCCGCCGGCGTCGCGGCCATGCTGCAAGCGCAGGCGGCCGGATGGGGTCAGGACAAGTTCAGAGTACATTTGGCTCTTCTTTATGGCTTTCATCGTCCAGCCCCGCCGGCCGGCGGCGGGGCTGGATGGGCCCTACTTCAAACACCGGTAATAGCTGTCGATGTTGTAGACCGCGGCCAG
>CAYMQN010000161.1:0-8724 GCA_964392545.1 uncultured Desulfobacteraceae bacterium | reverse complement strand
GAGAAATTGGGTTCGAAGAGCCGCGATTTGTCGGTGTCCGAAATACCCGGCCCGTCGTCGGAAACCTCGATGCGCAAATGATCCCAGCCATGCTGATAGACCAGTTTGATTTCCACCCGACCGCGCCCCCTAACGGCGGCGATGGCGTTGTCCACCAGATTGATCATGGCCTGCTTGATCTGCTGGCGATCGAGGTGCATCCGGGGAATGGGCAGATCCCCTTCCACACGGGTTTCGAATTGGATATGTTCATGCCCTTCCTTGTAGAGGGCCACGGTTTCTTCCACGATGCGCGGCAGGTCGCAGGCCGCAAGATCGGCCGTCGGAAAGCGGGCAAACGACGAAAATTCATTGACCAGGTTGCGAATGAGGTCGACATGGTCGATAATCATGCGGGTGCATTCATCAAAAACGGGATCGTCGATCCGGCTGCCATATTTGCGCTTGAGGCGTTGCGCTGACAGTGAAATCGGCGTCAGCGGGTTTTTGACCTCGTGGGCGATACGGCGGGCCACCTCCCGCCAGGCCGCCATACGCTGGGCCTTCTCCAGTTCCGTTAAATCGTCAAAAACCATGACGACGCCCATGTGGTGCCCGGCATCGTCTTTCAGGGCGCTGAAATTGACCAGAAAACTTCGCGGGCGTCCCTGAACATTCAGCCGAATGGGAAATTCGACCGTATTGCTTTTGGCGGAATTGAGCTCCTGCAGAACATCGTTGGCCAGATCGAGATAGTGTCCCCCCAGAAGATCGGAATAGCGGCGGTCGATGATGTCCTCGGCGTTTAGATTGAGCATTTTCTCGGCCGCCTTGTTCATGGTCGAAATGGTACTGTGGGCATCGATCGAAATGACCCCTGCGGAGATATTTTTCAGGACAATTTCCATGTATCGCCGCCGGGCTTCGATCTCGATGTTGCGCTGGCTCAACATTTCGGCGGACAATTCAAGCTGATCGCGGCCTGTCCGAAGGTCGCGCGTCATTTTGTTGAAGGAATCGACCAGGATGCCGATTTCGTCGTCGGCCGACGAATCGAGATGAAACTCGAGATCGCCGTCGGCCACGCGGCGAGTACCGTCGGCCAGCTCCATGATGGGGATGGTAATGCTTTTGGCCAGGTAAAAGCCGAACCAGACGGCACAGAAGACAACCAGCAGGGCGACGATGGACAGGGAAATGTAATACGTGATTTGGATCGGCTTTTTTAGAAGTTGGATTTGTTGGTATTCTTCAAACCCCTGTGAGATGGCACTCATTTCATTCGCAAGGGTGGGTGGCACCACGATGGAGAGAACAATAAAGCCCTGAGCCTCATAGCTTTTGACACCGAAAGGGATGGTGGCAACCGTGCGCACGTGCTCTCCGCTTTGAGTGAACTCCGTAAGGGTTCGCACT
Organism: uncultured Desulfobacteraceae bacterium; assembly: GCA_964392545.1. Taxonomy (GTDB): domain Bacteria; phylum Desulfobacterota; class Desulfobacteria; order Desulfobacterales; family UBA5852; genus JABZFP01. The sequence goes on along the minus strand of CAYMQN010000161.1, from coordinate 7,329 downwards.
TTTTTAAAAACGTCGTCCTTGCTGAAGACTTCCGAGGCGATGGTGGGGAAGGATTTATTTTCCAGTTTGGGGGCTACCGCAAAGGTCATGCGCTGCATGGAACGGTCATAGACTTCTACGGCATCGATATTGAATTCGCGCTGCACGACCTGAATATAGCGGGAAAGCGCCTTGTGCTTCCTTTCCTCGAGAAGGGTGTTGGTATCGATTTGGTAGGCAATGCGTTCGAGAAAGAACGCGTTGTTGCTTTCGATGCGCTCATAGACCCGACGCCCCACATTGAGGGATTTCTGCAGGGCCTGTTCCACCGGAACATTGAACCAGAACTCAATGCTCGTGGAGATGAAGTTGATGGAGAAAAAAAACAAAATCGTGGTCGGCAGCAAGGTCAGGGCCACGAAGGCCACGACCAGCCGGGTGCGCAGATTGGCGCCAACGGCATGGCGCCGCCGGTCGTAGAGAAGCTTGACCAGGTTTCGAAAAACCAGAAAAATAACCAACACCAGCAGCAACAGGTTGATGTTGATCAGGATAAACATCAAAATCGTGTTGGAGACCGGGATGTCGGCACCAAAGCGAATCAGACGCGTTTCAATAAACGTGAGCAGAGCGACGATCCCCAGGATGCCCGGGATCAGGAGAAGTTCACGCTTGCGCCGCCGCCGTTCGTTTTCAGGGCGGGCAGGCTGAAATAATGTTGAAGATCTCTCGGTCATGGTTGGCTGCCGGCGGCCGCCGTGTTCAGTACACAAATACGACGGAGTGCCAATCGGTTTCAAAATCCCACAAGGTCACAAAGTAGAAGACATAATGAAGATAAAAGGGGAGGGTCATCCTGCTGAGCTCGGCTTTCGCCCGGAGTTCATAACGCTGGTTCTTTTGCATGCGGTCGATGCCGATAATCGGCAATCCATCGATGCGGCTCATCATGGCCTGGGCTTCGGCAAGGGATTGGGTAATGTAAGGTTTTTGATCGGCCCAGGAGCGATAAACGGCAAATTCCTTCTTTAAATTGTCGTATCGAATGGTGTGCGAAATCTCCATGTCCACAAGCTCTTCGTCCGCCCACCAGTCGCGGCTGCGATCGAGTCTGATCAAGAAGGCGAAATCAGCCGGAACCCCTCGCAAAATGGCCTCCATGACGTCCGGCGTAAACGCCCCCTCGACTTCCAGGGAGACCGTCAGCTTTTCTTCCGCACTCGCGATAGTAATATTTTTCAGCCGTGCTTCCTGGGCGCCGGCGCTGGTGGCTGTCACGCACAGCAGCCAGAAGGCAGCAGTCCACAGAACCCATTGGGAAGTGGCGTTTGGTTGCATTAGCGATTGCTCGAAAAAGGGTTCAAATAGCAAGCGCTTTCGGGGTGACCGCCCAGGTCGCGGGGATGGCCGCATAGAAAGGCTGCGCTTGCCATGCGGCCTTGTTTTGAAACAGCTTTTCCAGGAAAGCATGGTTGAAGGCATGGCCGGAGCGTCTGGTCACGATGTGGCCGATGATCGGCATTCCCAGCAGGGAGAAGTCGCCAATGCAGTCGAGCAGTTTGTGGCGCACGAATTCATCCTCATAGCGCAAGCCTCCGGGATTGACCACCGCCGATCGATCCACCACGACAGCGTTATCCAATGACCCGCCCCGGGCCAGTCCGAAGCGCTTCATGGTCTCCACTTCGTGCACGAAGCCGAACGTTCTGGCGGGCGAAATATCGTTTTTGAATACTTCGTCATCCAGATCCACCGTAATCGATTGATTTTGAATCAAGGGGTGGTCGTATTCGATGGTGCAGGAAAGCTTGCGGCCTTCATAAGGATAAGCGGCCACAAATTTGTCACCATCACTGAGCTCCAGTGATTCCTTGATGACAAAAAACGAGCGGTCCGCCGCCTGTTCTTCGATACCGGCCGAGCTGATCAAGTCGAAAAAGGGGCGTGCGCTGCCATCCATGATGGGCATCTCGTAGGCATCGAGTTCAATGAGGGCATTATCCACCGAGAGGGCCGAAAGGGCGGCCATCAAATGCTCAATGGTGGAGATAATGCACCCCTCGCTTCCGATGACGGTCGCCAGGCTCGTATCGACAACCTGCTTGAATAGTGCCGGAACCATGGGCGCGCCCGGAAGATCGGTGCGAACGAAACGAATGCCGTGGTTGGGAACGGCTGGTTTGATCGTCAGCCGGGCCTCCTTACCGGAATGCACGCCGATGCCGCGACAGTGAGCCTTGCCGGCAACCGTGCGTTGTTTCAAGGGATAGCGATCTTTATTCATTCGGTTGGAATCCTGTTGGTGTTGACGCTTGAAAGGGCCCGTTTGCAATGGCCGCCTCCGTGAGCAAGGAGCGTACCATGTTTGCCGGTAGGGTCCCGTCATGTATTTAACACATTAAATTCTTACAAAATTTCTATCCAGAGTCAAGGCTTGGTTCCCCATTGGCCGAACCGCAGGAAAGCAATGGTTTTCCGCGCATGTGCGTTTCGAGAGACACCTGTATCCCAAGGCGCACAGGCGGGGCGGATTGCTTTCAGCGCCATATTCTGATATAAATTCAATCACTGGGCCAGCGCAAGGCCATACCGTCCCACCCGGAGCGACCATTCGGACACTGCCGTTGGCGCGCATTTTCATGCGCTAGCGCGGCGCGCGACATAAATTCCCCATGCCAAGGAGCCCTTTTGTTATCCAAGGTTCTCAGCAGTGCGGTCATCGGCATTGATGCGTACCTGGTCGAAGTCGAAGTGGATATTTCCTCCGGATTGCCCTGTTTTACGACGGTCGGTCTGCCGGAAGCCGCCGTCAAAGAGAGTCGCGAGCGTGTCAAATCGGCGATTCAGAATTCCGGTTATCGTTTTCCGGATGACCGCATCACGGTCAATCTGGCCCCGGCCCATATCAAGAAGGACGGAACGGGATTCGACCTGCCCATGGCGATCGGTATCCTGGCGGCAACCCGCCACGTTCCGATCGAAAGCCTTGCGACCTATTGGATTCTGGGGGAATTGTCGCTGGATGGGCGCGTCAAACCCGTGGCCGGGTCCCTGCCCATGGCGCTGGAAGCACGCCGGGCCGGCTACAAGGGGATCATTGTGCCGGCCGGCAATGGACCGGAGGCGGCGGTGGTCGATGGTATCCAGGTCCTGCCGGCTGAAAGCCTGTCCCAGGTCGTGGCCTTTTTGAGGGACGAAGGACCACTGGAGCCCGCCGATCGCGACATGGACGGCCTTTGGGATCCGCCTTCCGCTCAGGAAAACGACTTTGCCGAGGTCATAGGCCAGGAACATGCCAAACGCGCCATCGAAGTCGCCGCAGCCGGCGGCCACAACATGCTCATGATCGGACCGCCCGGCTCCGGCAAGACCATGCTGGCCCGCCGAATTCCCACCATCCTGCCCCCCCTGACGTTCGAGGAGGCCATCGAGACCACCAAGATTTACAGTGTTGTGGGGATGCTGCATAAAGACCAGGCCCTTGTGGTGCGGCGCCCGTTTCGCTCGCCCCACCACACCATTTCGGATGCCGGCCTTATCGGCGGCGGTCATATCCCGCGTCCCGGTGAAGTCAGCTTGGCCCATAACGGCGTCCTTTTTCTGGATGAATTGCCGGAGTTCAAAAAACAGGTGCTGGAGGTATTGCGCCAGCCTCTGGAAGACCGCCGTGTCACCATAGCACGTGCGGCCTCGACCCTCACCTATCCGGCAGCCTTCATGCTGGTGGCGGCCATGAACCCCTGTCCCTGCGGCTATTACGCGGATCCCCAGCATGCCTGTTCCTGTTCGGCACCCCAGATTCAACGCTATCGTTCCAAAATATCCGGCCCCCTCATGGATCGGGTGGACATCCACGTCGAGGTGCCCGCCGTTGCCTACCGGGAATTGACCGCCGGTTCGGCCGAGGAGACCTCCCAGATCATCCGGGAACGCGTCACCCGGGCGCGGGCGATTGAGATGGCCCGCTTCCGCCGCTCCACGATCTATTGCAACGCCCAAATGAACAGTCGCCAGATCCGGACCTTTTGTTCCATCGACGGCGCCAGCCGACACTTGCTCGAATCCGCGATCCACACCCTGGCCTTGTCGGCCCGCGCCTATCACCGTATTTTGAAAATTGCCCGCACCCTGGCGGATCTCGATGGGGGCGGGCCCATTGGCGAACACCACATTGGCGAGGCCATCCAATATCGCAGTATGGATCGTGCCGGAAGTACGACGGTCTCGTCGCAGAGGGCAGCGTCGGCTAGCCGAACAAGGTAAGCGATTGAAAAAGGGTCAAATGTCGTTCAGAAAGTCCTGGATGAGCGTGTCGGCGTAATTGAAATCGATCTCGGACTGCTTTTCGTAGGCCAGTTCCTGGTTGGTTTGCTTGAGCTTCTTGAGCAGGCTGAGAATGATCATCATCAACACTTTGTTGCCCGAGCGGGGATTGTCTTTGATAAACTGCAGCAGATCGCCCTTGTGAACGCGCAGCGCCACGGTGTCGTCGGCGCAGGTCACACTGGCGGTTCGCGTTTCCGATGTAAAGAAGGCCGCCTCCCCGAACATATCGCCGGCCTCGACGGACGAAACGAACATTTCATCGTCGTTGAGGTCCCGAAAGCTCACATCGGCTTTGCCCGTGACAATGGCATAGAGGAAGTTGCCGCTGTCGCCCTGGGCAACGATTTTTTCTCCCTTGCTGTAGAGTACGGCTTCAGAGACGGCCAGAAAGCGATCCAGTTCATCTGCCTTGAGATGATATAGGATTTCCACTTCCCGGACCTGGTCCAAATAGATGCCAATGTCAACGGTCTCGGCCATGTCGCCCCTCGTGTGACAGCGTTGTTGTCAGGCGTTGCGCGAAACACATATAAAACCTCGCGCACGGTGTCAAGAATCAAGCTGCGGTTGACATGGTGGCAGGCCGGTTCTATACTTGGGCCACATGATACCTAACTAACTGGTATTTAATGGTTATTTCTAGGCAGGCGGCTGGCGGCAGCCTCTCTGTCGATTCTATCCATCCACGATGACGGGCATGCCCCCCACGATCGGGTGCCGACCATGGTGAATGCCGAGTTTCTCAAAGACAACGAAGCCATCGTCCAAAAGCTGATGAAGATTCCGGCCATGCGGGCGCTCGAGAAAGAGCACTTGCAGGCCCTGCTGGAAATGAGCAGCGTCAAGGAATTTCAGCCTGGTGCGCAGATCCTTGAAGAAGGGCGATTCGAGGCCAGTATCTTTTATTTGATTTCCGGACGGGCGCGCATCGTGAAAAACGGTAAAGAGATCGCCGTTATCCGGCGCACCGGCGATGTGTTTGGCGAGATGGGCGTTATCGACGGTTCCGCCCGCTCGGCATCGGTCTACGCCGTTGAAAAGACGATTTGCCTGAAGACCGATATGTCGGCAGTGGAAGCCCTTTACGGGGATTCCAAGCTTGCTTTTCGCTACACCATTTTCAGGGGGTTCGCTCAAATATTGGCCAACCGCCTGCGCTTGACCTCGGAGGCCCTGCTGCAGTCCCAAGAGGAGCTGGCGCGCCTGAAACAATCGGCGCCCTGAACGGGATGTTTAGGGCGCGTTGGGAATTCTTATTCGTCGCCCCGAAGCCTTACCCGGCAATCAATCTAATCATCCCGGCATCTAAAAGGAGCATGCGATGAAAGACAATTGGGAAGAAAAACTGGCGTGTGCCACCATCTGTTCTTCCTGCGGGAAACAGATCGCGCCCCAGGACCTCCGCATTTTATCGTCCTACACGCATCAGCCCATCTGCATGGCCTGCAAAAAGGAAGAGGAACAGAAACCGGATTATGCGGATGTCTCCCAAGGCATGATCGGCAAATGCATGGCGGAAACCGAGATCCTCTATGGCGATATCGGCTCCTACTGCTACCATCATTTCTATCCGTTTAAATGCTGAAAGGATGGCCCAATGGAACCTCGGCGCGTCGTCGTCACAGGAATGGGGGCCCTGACCGCGATCGGTGATCGTCTTGAAGCGTATTGGCGCGGGCTTGTGACCGGCCGCAGCGGTGCGGCGCGCATCACGCGGTTTGACGCCGAGGCCTTTAAAACGCGGTTTGCGTGTGAGCTCAAGGGGTTTGATAGCGACGCCCATTTCGATCCCAAGGAAGCCCGCAAAATGGACCGCTACACCCAGTACGCCCTCGTGGTGGCCGACGAGGCGGTCCGTGATGCCGGTTTGGACTTGGACCGCATGGATCGCGACCGCGCCGGCATCATTTGGGGCTCGGGCATCGGCGGTCTGCAAACCTTCCAGGAAGAAGTGGCCAAGTACGCCCGCGGGGACGGACGCCCGCGCTTCAGCCCCTTTTTCGTCCCCAAGATGATCGCCGATATCGCGGCCGGTTATTTGTCCATCCGCTTCGGCTTTTGCGGGCCCAATTTCGCCACCGTGTCGGCCTGTGCTTCCTCCACCAATGCCATCCTGGATGCCTTTACCTACATTCGCGCGGGATACGCGGACCTGTTCGTAACGGGGGGCTCCGAAGCGCCGGTCACCGAAGCGGGTCTGGGCGGTTTCGGTTCGATGAGAGCCATTTCGGTGCGCAACGACAGCCCGGAAACGGCTTCCCGTCCGTTCGACCTGGATCGGGACGGGTTCGTCATCGGCGAAGGCGCCGGGGCCCTGGTGCTGGAGGCCGAAGAGCATGCCCAAAGACGCGGGGCGCGTATCTACGCCGAGATGCTCGGGGGCGGCATGTCGGCCGATGCCTACCATATCACGGCCCCGCATCCGGAAGGCATCGGCGCCGAGAAGGTGATGCAGAATGCCTTGCGCTTTGCCGGCGTTCAGCCCCGGGAGGTCGACTACATCAATGCCCATGGAACCTCCACGCCTCTCGGGGATATCAGCGAGGCCCTGGCCATCCGCCGCGTGTTCGGCGAGCATGCCGGGCGGCTCAACATCAGTTCGACCAAATCCATGACGGGCCATTTGCTGGGTGCGGCCGGAGCCATCGAGGCCGTGGCCTGCCTCCTGGCCATCGACCGTCAGTGCGTCCCCCCCACCATCAACCATTTTACGGATGACGACAAAATCGATCCCGGCCTCAATTTCACCTTCAACCAGGCCCAGGAGCGGACGGTGAACGTTGCACTGAGCAATACGTTCGGTTTCGGCGGCCACAACGCCTCGGTTGTTTTCCGGCGTTTCGATGCCGATCGGTAACTTCCCGTGCCTGAGGTTTAAGGCCGTACCGCCAGAACCACCTTGCCGATATTGCGGTTTGCCTTGACATACCGATGGGCCTCGGCGGCTGCGCTAATGGGGAAAACACGGTCCTCTTCCCAGGCCAGTCGAGGCGTACGGCCCTGACTGTGAACAACGATGGCTTT
>CAYMQN010000160.1:0-8731 GCA_964392545.1 uncultured Desulfobacteraceae bacterium | reverse complement strand
CGCCGGGATGACGGTTTTTTGCAAATGGCTTTCGTGCAAATTGTGACACAGCCTCGAAGGCGGGGATCCAGGCCCCTTATCATTCCCGAAGCCAGGGCGTACGACCTTCGACATAGGCTTCGACCGCCTTGAAAGGCTTTGAATAGTGTTCCTTGTCTGTTGCCAGATAGGAAAACAGGCCCTGGTTAATGACCATCTCCATGGCGTTGATCTGCTCTGGAGAATAAAGTCCCGTTGTCATCCGTTTCATCTCGTTGATGCTGCCGGTGAGTCTCGGATTCCCATTTTTCCCTAGGGTGAGCATTTGCGGCCCGCGATACCATGGGCAGGCATTGCGAATCTCCTCTGCCACGGCGGTAAGATCCCGAAATTGGGACTTGCGCCGAATAAGCGTAAACAAGGTGTGTTCGTGGACCATGAGCACCATGGGGACGCGCCCGACCATCACAACATCCAGCTTCCAAAAGTCGCCGCTACGGTCCTCGAGGTCCTTCCATCGGATACCGAACCGCTGGGCCGCCTTATGGCTTAGATCGATCACCCCTTTCCCTCCGCTCCTCATCGCAGCATCCAGCCGCACCGTCCGGCGGCGGGGCCGGATGTGGATACCCGCTACCGCTCCGAAGCCACGACCGATTCCCAAATGCCCGGATACGCGAGGACCAATCCGGATTTGTTCACGCTTAAATCCGCTGTAAACTCGCCGCCGGCGCTCTGGTAACGATAAGTGGTCTCATCCAGCCGATGATAGTGTTGCGAGAGCGGCTCCAGCTTCATGCTCGGAAACCGCAGCCAGGCGGCCTTGACCTCGGCCCCTTCCCCAATGGCCAACGCCAGCCTGCGAATGGGGAGGAGATTGGTGGACGGGCTGAAGTTGAGATCGATGTCCACGCAACCGCTCATCGCGGGCTGCACAACCCCATTTAGCCGCCAACGCCGGGAGATATCGGTGTCGATCTTGATATCGACGGCCGTATTGCCGAGCCAGCCGCGCACTGTCACGCTCAGGGTCCGCCACGCTTCATCGCAAACGACGCGATAATCGAGGCGGCAGGGCTGCCGCTCATATGCGAATGCCGCAGTGCCCTCCAGATGCCGGCGCCGATCTTCGGAAAACAACCGGCACGCCTCATGGCCCTTGAGGACAAAACCTTGCCAAAGAATCGATGCCATCTTTATCATGTTTATCCTGCCGCGATCCGCCGCTCCCGGTCGTCGAGCCGCTCGTCCCGCATTCCGTGGCACAACCGACCCAGACGGGCGATGGCCTTCTCCACCCGCCCATTCCATGTCCCGCAACTCAGACGCAAGTGGTGATTGTAGCGACTATGGATCGAGAACAGGCTTCCGGGGGCGAACAGGATGCCGGACCGGACCGCCCTGCGGTAGAGCAGATCGGTGTCGCAAACCTCCGGCAGTTCGATCCAGACGAAGAGGCCCCCGTCCGGATGGGTGACCTTGGTTCCGCGGGGGAAATGTTTCAATATCGACGCGCGTAGTGCATCCATCTGAACTTGGAGCTGCCGGCGCATCCGTCGGATATGCTGTGTGTAGCCACCCTCCTTTAAAAAGCGCGTCACAGCCATCTGGTTGATGGAGGCATTGGAGATGTTGACCAAGGTCTTAAGTCTGTTCACCTGGGGCGTATACTTCCCCGGCAGCATCCAGCCGACCCGCAGCCCCGGCGCGATGGTCTTGGAAAACGAGGAACACAGGATCACCTCGCCTTTGGCGTCATAGACTTTGCAAGGCTCGGGCCGGGGACCGAAGCACAGATCCCCGTAGATATCATCTTCGATCAAGGGAACCCCGTGGCGGGCCAGGAGCTGCACCAGCTTTTTTTTCTTCCAGGACGGCATGGTGAAGCCCATGGGGTTGTTGAAATTGGGGATGGAGAACATGGCCTTGACGGGGTGGTTGTCCAAAACGAAGCGAAGCGTTTCCAATGAGATGCCTTCGTCATCGGCCGCCGGGATCTCGATGATTTTCAACTTCAACTGCTGCAGCAGATTGATAAGGCTGAAATAGATCGGGCTTTCCAGGACCACCGTGTCGCCGGGTTCGCAAAGGGTCATCAGGGCCAGAAAGATGGCCTCATGACAGCCGTTGGTGATGACCACATCATCGGGCGAAATATCCAGTCCGCAGGCGATGCCTTGCCGGACGATCTGCTCGCGCAACACCCGGCTGCCCGGCGCAATGAGATAGGTAAACGCTTCCTCCGGCTGATTGCGGGCAGCCTCCTGGAAATAGCGGCCGAGCGCCTTGGCCGGCCAGAACGCCGGATCCAGGTGGGCCACGGCCATACGGATTTCCGGTGTGGACTGCCCGACATCCTGGAAGGCTCCGAAAATCTGGCAAAGGGTGGTCTCCTGGGGATCCAGGGTTGTGGGATCCAGGTGGGCGCCGGCCGGGCTGAGCTGGGGTTGTTTGCGCACATAATAGCCGGATTGCGGCACGGCCGTGATGTGACACTGGTTTTCCAACCGCCAATACGCCTCTTTGACGGTGTTGATGCTGACCTGCATGTCTTCGCTCATCCGGCGCAGGGAGGGCAGGCGGTCCCCTGCCTTGAGCACGCCGTTCGCGATCAAATGGCGGATGCGCTGGGATACCTGCTCATATCGGGTTGTTTTGGCTTGCATTTCCAGCTCCTTGCGGCTGCCGATGGAACCCCTCCGTCCGAAACCCCTGTCCTTGCCGCAGATATACGCTAGCGCGACGACAAACAAAATATACAGTTGGTTGACAAATCGATGGGTACAGTTGCCTTAAAAAACAAAGTGTGCCCCTCGCCTTTTCGCGGGCTGCCGCTTCCGGCGGGAACTTTCTTCATCTATTGTGCCCTTCGAAGCTGAAGAACCTTTTCGAAAGGAGCGAGGGGCATGTTCGGACGATCCGCGTTGCGCCGCACGCAGCAGATGGAAATGGCCGACAACCAGGTCTTGTCACTGAAAGGCCGTCGTTTTGAAATCACCTGCCTGACCGGACTGATCTGGCTTACCGATGGTGTGAGCGGCGATTGCATTCTCCAAAGCGGCCAGCAGGCAACGCTGCGCTCCAGAGGCAAGATCTGTATTCAATCCCTGGCACCGTCCGCGGTGCGCATTCGGCCTTTTGCCCCGGCCGCGAATGGGAAGGAGAAGCACCGTGCTCGATCCCTACACGATGCAGCAATTGAATGCTGAACGGTTAAAGGATGTGGACCGCGAATCGGCCGGACTCCAGTTCAGCCGTCTGACCCGGTGTAATCGGCGCAAGGCGCTCACAGCAGCCCGATTGCGATTGGCCGCTATGCTAATCGGCGCCGGAGAACGCATCAAGCGCGCGGTGGATCATCATCACCCACGAACGTCCCACAAATGATGCGCATCCTGTGCTTGCACATTATCCGAACGTTCTCTCGAAAAGGGCTGCAATGGCCTGCTTGCCGTTCGCTTCAAGATAGCGGGTGCCGGTTCCCGTGAAACGGGGCTGGCTTATAACCGGTTCGTTTCCCGGTTCGCATGCCAGCCAGTCGGTCTGGTTCCATGCGAACCAGCCATCCCGGCTCTGGTCGAAGACATACAGGGGCTTGTTGCAAAGCTTCGCAAATTCGGCGCCCCAGCCCGTGCCGCCCTTCACCGTCTTGTCATCCAGAATATGCCCGACCACGAAAATCTCCCGGCCGCTGTTGATCTGGTACCAGATGCTTTGCAGGACCTTGCGAAACGTGGCTGTTTTGGGATAATGGCGGTTCATCAGCTTTGAAATATACGCAAAGCTTACATCCCCCTCTTTCAATTCATCCTGGGTGAGAATCCGAATTCCCCGCCGCCGGACACTGTCGTGGCCCTCGAAAGAGAAATTGACCTCCTCGATGCCGAACCGTTCGGCATTGATCCCGAAGGCTTCCTCGGCCCCTTTTATACCGCCGCTGAACAGGATGCAGTCTTCCTTTTTCATTATCCTATTTCCTTTCATGGTTATCATTGATGAATGCCTCGAGGCGCAAGCCCTGCCTCCAGGATGGTGGCGGCCAGCTCGCCTGTCAAACCGAAGTCCCCTTAGTCTCCGTCCACGGCGAGCCGCCGCCCCGTTCGGCCGACATCCCGCACCACGGCCTCGTGATCCAGCGGCGCAATGCGGCGCAGGTCGAGGATGCTTGCGGAAATGCCCTCCCGGGCCAGCAGTTCCTATTAATCTGTAACCTTACGCGTCCATCCCAAAGACTTGAGGTTCTTTCCGCGAGCTGCAATTTTCATTCAACCAGCTGGCAACATCTTTCCACTTCCCGTCTTCCATGATCCTTGCACCCGTAGGACAGTTCTTGATACAAGCACAACAGCGAATGCACCGCTCCATTTCAGTTGCCACACGCGCATCGATTGCAATGGCGCCATTGGGACATACCTCTGCACACGTCCCACAAAGGGTGCAGGTCTCTTCCTGGGTCACGGGTGAAACGGCCATGGGCCGCGCGCCACCTGCTTCATAGGGGAAGCTGCCGGGCACCTCGAAATCCATGACATCGTCGACGGATTGCAGGGCTGCGACCGCATCCTTGATTTTTGCGCCCAGCGCTATTGCCTTTTGAACATCCTGGCCGTCCGGGCGCCCGTTTGCGATGGGAATGCCCTTCGTCGCAAAAGAATGCTCCCCGATGAAGGCCCCGCCGGCAAGCGGCTTGAAGCCCAACGCGACGGCAAGATGTTTCAACTCCAGCAAGGCATCGTCAAATTCCCTGTTCCCATAGGTCACGATGAGAACCGCCAAGGCGTTGCGCGCCTTCAGTTGTTTGAAACGCTCGATGGCATCGGCCGGCAGGCGCCCCCCGTACACCGGGGCGCCGATAAGGACGAGTCCATCCGAAAAGGGCGGGATGCTTTGGGGCGCCCCTCCCGGAAGGGTCAAATCGATATGCGCGACATCTTCGATCGCGATACCTTTGGCAATACTTTCCAGCACTTTTCGGGTCGTTCCGGTGGGTGAGAAATAGACGAGCTTGACCTGTTTGACTTCCAATGTGATCTCCTTCTGAAACGGTTATCCTTCTTTGATGAGTTCGTAAAAAGTCCAAGAATAAAGGTTTTGTCATCCCCGCGAAAGCGGGGATCCAGGCATTTCAATGGCCTATAGCGTTATCGTGCCTTCCAGGTAGACAAGAATCCACCATGAAGAACATGAAGGAAAACCGGCCAGGGCAGATGACCCCCTTCGTATCCTTCGTGGTTCAAGCTGTTGCACTTGACCTAACGTGGCCTTTTCAGAAAACCGCAATCCAATATTGGGCGGATTGCAGCAGACAATCAATCATAGGCCAGGCGCATTTCCTTGTCGGGCAGGACATGCTTGATCCTGGCCTGCCATCGTTCGGACTGCCAGGTGCCAAGCCTTTCATGCGTCAGGAAATAGTTCTCGGGAATGGGATGGGTCCCGATGACCACCTCCAGGCCGTACTTGGCGGGGATGTAGTTGCAAAAGGCATCCAGGCGCGGGCACGGCGGGTAGCCGACCACCAGGCCGGTGGCCAAATGGATGACCTCGGCGCCATTCTTCTTCATCTCGGCGGGGGCATATTCCACATTTCCGCCAGGGCACCCGCCGCAGGTCGTAAATCCCACCAGCTCGACGTCCTCGCCCTGGTAAAGGGAGAACGCCCCTTCGCGATTGCGCATGGAGCGCAGGCACTTTCCGCCGGCACAGGTGTGGTAGCGGTTGCAGATAATGATGCCGATCTTCTTCATTTTCATGACTCCCCGTGATGAATGTTTGCTCGCCCAAGGCTGGATAATGACGGGCTTAACCACCAATTATTATTGCTATGGCAATAAAATGTACCAAGGTTGTCATTCCGGCGGAAGCCGGAATCTCCTCCATGCCAAACCAACGCTCGCTAGAAGATCCCGGCTTCCGCCGGGATGACGGGCAAGTTGGTCTATTTCGTTGCCGCAATAATAGTTCTCCTCGAAATCGAAATCGCTATCGAAATCGGGATCGATATCTTCCTTTCCATACCCCACTACCGCTTCCTTCAAGCTATAACCCCTTCGCCCCAGGCGGCTGAGCATTGCGGCCATTCGGTCGAGCTCGGTTTTCCGCTCCTGGCTCTCCTTGTCATCGAGCGCCTTGCCAACGACAAGGACATCCTGGATCGCGGCGCACTCCAATGCCGACCCGCGCGCAATTTCAAAGTACCGCCGTCGATCGGCTTCCGCCGTCTTTCCGTTGCCTTCGGCGATGTTCAACGGTATCGACTGGCTGGCACGAAGCCATTGATCGCGGGCATGTCGATGATCGGGATCGAGACTTGCGTCTCCACCACGAAAACGTCTCGGCCGCCCTCAATAACCTGAAGATGTTTCCCAATCTATTCACAAAAAATCAAATCAAATGTGAGCTCTGATCCAAAGCGTTATGCCTTGAACGTCATTACCAGCTCCGGATGACCGGTGTGCTCGTCAATTTGCTCCTTCTCGATGCTGTTACCCTTTCTTACTGGAAACAGGGACATATCCGATACAAACGGCACCGTATAGGCTGAATCATATTTCATGTTGGCGCATTATCCGGCTCCGAGCCACAGGCACCCTTCAAACCAGCTTTCAGCATCATTTCTCGCAGTTCATGGTCGGCATGATCTTGGATATGCTGCACAGTAAAACGGGCCGTCCCGCTCAAAGCTACCGCCTCTTTGAGGTATCGCACAGTATTGAACCTGTCTCCGCGGTGAAAGTAGGCACGCGCGGCAAGGCCCAGAAGGGTTCCGCGCATTTCATCGGAATACATGGTCTTTTCCTGCGCCAGGATAGTTTCAGGATCCACCAGGCCTTCTTCAGCCCAGCCGATCGCCTCAGGGATAAGACCATCCTTGCTGCCCAGTATAAAAAGCAAATTGGGATCAACACCCCGTGCTTTCAGGGTACGAAGCGAATTCTTGATACGCTGGAATTGTGCCTCCAAGGGACAGAACCGCATCAAATTGTCCCAGGCTTCAACGGATGGATTCGCAACAAAGGCATCGAGGGAGTCTTCCCATCCGGCTGGCGTCCTATTGAGTTTGGCGACCATGGCTTGAATCGCCGCGCGGTCGGGGCAATCCGGATCATCGAGCAACATTCGGCTCATTGCTCCCAGGGCGGTCTCATCTCCGGAGTCATACAACAATGATATAAGCCGGAGACCGGATCCACCATTTTCCGAGAAAAGGGTCGGCGTCAACATCGTTCGCAGCCCTTCTGCGTCGTCTTCCAAACGGAAACACAGCTCAGCTTGAAGACGCTCAAAGCGTCCTCGCCGGCTAGCGAGCTCGCCCGGCAGGGCATGAACCTTTTGAGGCAATTTATCCAGGGCCTCCTGAGTTATGCGTGTCAGCTCCTGGCAGTCCTGATCGGACCAGTCCGAGAGTTCTTCCCAAGGGAGATCGCCCGGCGGGACACTGAGCCATCGTTCAAGAAATTCACCGACCTTTGTATGCACGAATGCTCCAATCAAAAAGAATTTACCACAAAGGCCCTATCGCAGCAGAGCCGCAACCAAAATTGATGGACGCGTAAAAAGTTGGATTTCCCCTATAGACGTCATTCCGGCGAAAGCCGGAATCTATTGCTATCCAAATGTTAGAGATTCCGGATCAAGTCCAGAATGACAGATAAAACCTTTTTCATGGGTCGATCAAAATTGCAGTATAAATTCAATTTTCATTCAAAAAACAAGAAGATGACGGATTGTAGTACGAAGAAAACACCGGCCGGAGCAAATGACTCCCTTCGTGTCCTTCGTGACCTTCGTGTTCTTCGTGGTTCACGCTGTTACATTTGACCCAATTTTACCTTCCCGCATATGGCCGCCATCAATAGCGCGACCCCGACATCTCCTGCGGCAGGCGGCTGCGGATTTCCGCCAGTTCCTCAGCGGTGAACCGCACCTTCCAGGCCCCTAGGTTTTCCTTCAGGCACTCGATGCGCCGCGTACCGGGGATCGTGAAGATGTCCTCGCCCTGTCCCAACGGTCCGCGAAGGCCTTACGATCATGAACTTTTCGTTTATGGCACTTTCATAGATATTTGGAGAAATGATGCTCACCCAAGGGGATGAACTTCAGGAAGTATAGCTTGAGGTGATAGGGAATTCCCACCTGCCACTCGCCGGCAAAGCCGCCTTCCCGTAGCGGCACGAAGCGCAATATCGGCGATGCCACAAACTGCAACGATACGGGTTCGATGATCTTCTGCCAAAGCTG
Organism: uncultured Desulfobacteraceae bacterium; assembly: GCA_964392545.1. Classification (GTDB taxonomy): domain Bacteria; phylum Desulfobacterota; class Desulfobacteria; order Desulfobacterales; family UBA5852; genus JABZFP01. The sequence continues at coordinate 511 of CAYMQN010000160.1, read as the reverse complement.
ATCTTCCGAGCAGGCCAGGCGAGTGGAAATGCGGGCAATCATTTCCATCCTGCTATTCGTTTACCCAGGCTTACGACATCATCCACCTTATAACCGATCTTTTCATAGAATCGGATAACGTTTGCATTCGTACTGCGCACTTGCAGATTGATCTTGGGACAGCCTTCAGCCCGCAGGAGCATTTCAGCTTTTTCCACCATCGACCTGCCGATTCCTTGGCCCTGATGATCGGCTTTGACTGCAAGGTAATTGAGCCATCCGCGATGACCTTCATAGCCCGCCATAACGGTGGCGATGACGGCACCATCGATGCACCCGACCAGAAACAAATGCCGCTTCACGTAGCAGCAGAACCCTCCGATTCACCGGCCTGGCGCCCCATTAGCGGAGGGTCTGTCCAGTCTTTACCCCAACGTTGCATAAAATAGATGGAGAAAACCTCACTAAAGGCTATGAGTGTTGACGCTAAGGCAAATTCGGCTCTGACAACTGGAACGAACCTACAGTCCAT
>CAYMQN010000159.1:0-8757 GCA_964392545.1 uncultured Desulfobacteraceae bacterium | reverse complement strand
GTAGCCCAGCTACGCCTCCGGTTCCATCATCGCTGCGGCCTTGGCCTGAACCAAAAGCTACCCTTTCGGAAGGGGCACATAATAAGGACGCCACCCGCAAGCGGGCCATCGCGCTTGCAGCATCAGCGCCGGTTAAATTTTTTTGAGCAGCTGATTGGCCGCCGTGAGCATGGGATCCCAGGTGGGGCCGAAGGGTGGGGCATACCCCAGGTCGGTCTGGCTGAACCGGGCCACCGTCATGTAGGCGTGAAGGGCCACGGCCGGGGCGTGCAGCCGGTGGGCCGCCCCGTCGCGGGCGACCATCTGCACTCCCAGAAGCCGCCCCGATCCCCGATCCCCCACCATATGGACCCAGAAGCCGGATGATCCCGGATGGGCGTGGGCCCGGGTGCGGGACTGGATCACCACCGCCGCCGGCGACAATCCGGCGGCCCGGGCTTCGGCTTCATTGAGGCCGGTGCGGGCGACCTGGAGATCGAAGACCTTGAAAACCGCCGATCCGGCCACCCCGTCCAGGCGGCGGTCGATGCCGCAGACATTGTCCGCCACAGCCCAGCCGGCCCGGTTGGCGCGCAGGGCCAGCGGGATCCAGGTGCGCCGGCCGGTGACCACGTGAAAGGCGTCGGCGCAGTCGCCGGCGGCGAAGATGGCACTGTCCGAGGTGCGCTGGCGGGCGTCCACGGCGATGGCGTCCTGTACCGAGGTTTGCAGTCCGGCGGCGACGGCCAATTCGCTGGCCGGCGCCACCCCCACGGCCACGATCACGAGATCCCCCCGCAGGGTCACCTCCGGCGCGACCACGGCCAGCCCCGCGCCGTCGACTTCGATGCGCTCCACCGGATGACCAGCGTAAACCCCCACTCCATGGGCTTCCACTTCAGATTGGACCTCTTGGGCCAAGCGCTCCGCCATCCAGGGCAGAAAGGGTTTGCGGTGTTTGATCATGTCGACGGCGATGCCGCGTTCGTGCAGGGCTTCGCACATTTCAAGGGCGATGTAGCCCATGCCGATGATCACGGCTTTCTTGACGCTCCGGCGATCGATGAACTGTTTCAGGGCACGCCCGTGAGCGAGGCTTTTGAGCACCATGACCCCGGGCAGATCCATGCCCGGCAGAGCGGGGCGCACCGGTCGGGCGCCGGTGGCCAGCAGCAGTTTGTCGTAGCGGAAGGAGCGCTCCCGGCCCTCGCCGTCCCGGGCGGCGACCCTTTGGGCGGAAGGATCCAGGGCGGTGGCTTCGAAGCCGGTCAAGAGGTCGATGCCCTGCTTGTCGCGAAACACCTCGGCCCGGCGCACCACCAGGTCGTCGATGGGGCGCTGGGGATCGGCGATGTTGTAGGGCATGCCGCAGGCGCTGTAGGAGACATCCCCGGTTCTTTCGAGGACCGTGACGTTGAGGTCGGGCCGGTTGCGTTTGGCCCGGCTGGCGGCGCTCATGCCGGCGGCGTCGCCACCGATGATCAGGAAATCCATATGGGGCTCCTTCCCTATTGAAACGAGAGGATCAACCCGCTATAGCAGGCTGCGGATAAAAGGCGCTCAAGGCCGGAATGTCCCGCCGCAGGCGGGATTCCCGCCCTCGCGAAACGGCGCTGCACCCCTCATGCTTGCTGCGCCGTTCACATCGGGCGGCGTCCTGCCTTGCGCCCCGCTGTTTGTTTATCCGCAGCCTGCTTGAGCGGGGCCACGAATGGATGCAAGTATAGAGGGTTGCGGGGCACAAATCAATTCGTCTTGGCAGAAACGAACGAGATCTATGGGACGACACGACACGCCATCGTCCGGCACATCTGAATCCAATCCAGGCATTCGCCGGCAACTGAAGGCATTGGAAACCCGCCTGTCGGACGTGATGGCCGCGGACCGCCAGGCGGTGGCCCGGGAGATCGGACAGATTCGCTACCGACTGCGCCGGGGGCGGGTCCAGCCCCAATTGCCGGCACGGCTGGCGGCCATGGAGCAGCGGGTCCAGCGCTCGGCCGAACGCCGGTCGCGACGGCTGGCGCAGGTGCCGCGCTGGGACGCCGCCGACGCTCTGCCCATCACGGCCCGGCAGCCGGATATCGTGGCGGCCATCCACCGCCATCCGGTGGTGATCGTGAGCGGGGAGACCGGCTCGGGCAAAACCACCCAGCTGCCCAAATTCTGCCTGGCCGCCGGCCGCGGGATCGACGGCCTGATCGGCTGCACCCAGCCCCGCCGGATCGCCGCCACCAGCGTGGCCCAGCGCATCGCCGACGAACTGGGCGAGCCGCTGGGGCAGTCCGTGGGCTACAAAATCCGCTTCCAGGACCGCACCCGCCAGGACGGGTTCATCAAGATCATGACCGACGGCATCCTGCTGGCCGAGACCCAGGGTGATCCCGATCTCACGGCCTACGACACGCTGATCGTGGACGAGGCCCACGAGCGCAGCCTGAACATCGATTTCATCCTGGGCATTCTCAAGAAGCTGGTCCAGCGGCGTCGGGATCTCAAGCTCATCGTCACCTCGGCCACCATCGACACCGAGAAATTCGCCCAGGCCTTCGATGGTGCCCCGATCATCGAGGTGTCGGGCCGCATGTATCCCGTCGAGGTGCAGTACCGTCCCCTGGACGCCGGGGAGGAAGAGGCCTCCTACGCGGAGGCGGCCGTTTCCGCCGTGGACGCGCTGGTGCATCACCAGCCCCCCGGCGACGTGCTGGTCTTTATGCCCACCGAACAGGACATTCGGGAGACGTGTGAACTGCTGGAAGGGCGCGCCTTTTCCAAGACCGAGATCCTGCCGCTCTATGCCCGCCTCGCGGCGGCCGATCAGCGCCGCGTGTTCGCCGGCGGCGGGGCCCGCAAGATCATCGTGGCCACCAACGTGGCCGAAACATCGATCACCATCCCCGGGATCCGCTACGTGGTGGACACCGGGTTGGCCCGCATCCCCCGCTATTCGCCGCGCACGCGCACCACGGCCCTGCCGGTGGCCCCCATCGCCCGCAGCAGTGCCGACCAGCGCATGGGCCGCTGCGGCCGCGTGGCCAACGGCGTTTGCATCCGTCTTTACGAAGAAGCGGATTACCTGAGCCGGCCGCGCTTTACACCGCCCGAAATCCTGCGGGCCAACCTGGCCGACGTCATCCTGCGCATGATCAGCTTGAAGCTCGTCGACATCGCCGCCTTCCCCTTCATCGATCGCCCGGATCCGCGTAACGTCCAGGACGGCCTCAATCTGCTCCTCGAACTGGGCGCCCTTGAAAGGCCTTCCCGGCCGGCCCACCGCAAGGGCTTGGCGCGCTATCAGTTGACCGACAGGGGGCGGATCATGGCCCGCATGCCGGTGGATCCGCGCCTTTCGCGGATGCTGATCGAAGCGCGCCGTGGGGGGTGCCTGCCGCAAATGCTGGTGATCGCCGCGGCCCTGAGCATCCAGGATCCCCGGGAACGTCCGGCGGACAAGGCCCAGCAGGCCGATCAGGCCCAGGCCGTGTTCCGGGATCCGGCTTCGGATTTCGTGACGCTGCTGACGATCTGGGAAAAGTCCAACGCGTTCCAACGGACGGGCCCCTTGAAGCGGTACTGCCGGGAGCATTTTTTATCGTTTCGGCGCCTGCGGGAATGGCGCGACATTCACCGTCAACTCGGCGCGGTGGCCCAGGAGGCAGGCTTGGAGGAGGCCGCCGCCGACGCTGCGTCGCCGCCCCAGGCGGCCGCGGAAAGCCGCGACGACACCTTCGGGGCGCTCTATACGGCGCTTCATACGGCCGTTCTGAGCGGCTTTCTCAGCAATATCGCGCAGAAAAAGGAGAAGAATATCTACCGGGCGGCCCGGGGCCGCGAATGCATGCTCTTTCCCGGCTCGGGTCTTTTCAACCGCGGCGGCGACTGGATCGTGGCGGCGGAGATGGTGCACACTTCCCGGCTTTTTGCCCGCATGGCGGCCACCATCGACAGCCGCTGGCTGGAACCCCTGGCCGGCCGCCAATGCCGCTATGCCTACCTGGAACCGCACTGGTCCCGCAAACGCGGTCAGGTTGTGGCCTTCGAGCAGGTCACCCTTTACGGACTGACCCTCGTCGAGCGCCGGCCGGTGGCCTATGCCGGGGTCGATCCCGAAGCAGCGGCCGAAATTTTTATCCGCAGTGCTCTGATTGGCGGCGACGTGCGCCAGCCGTTGGCCTTCATGGAACACAACCAGGCCCTAATCGCATCGGTGACCGACATGGAAAACCGGCTGCGGCGGCGTGACCTGCTGGTGGACGAGGAGACCCTTTATCAGTTCTACCGCGACCGGCTGGGCACCATCGCCGATATGCGATCCCTGGCCCGGTTGATCAAGGAAAAGGGTGGCGACGCCTTTTTGCGCCTGCGCGAGGCGGATCTGCTGCGCCGTGCGCCGGACAGCGCGGAATTGGCCCTCTATCCCGAAGAGATTGCCCTGGGGGATGCGCGCCTGAAAGCCGAATACCGGTTTGAGCCGGGGGCCGAGGAGGACGGGATCACCGTGGCGGTGCCGGCCGCCGACGTCCATCGGGTGCGCCCCGCGGATGCGGACTGGCTGGTGCCCGGTCTCCTGCAGGAGAAAATTGCGGCCCTGCTCAAGACCCTTCCCAAAGCCTACCGCCGCCAGCTGGTTCCGGTGAGCGACACCGCCGGGATCCTCGCCCGGGAAATGCCCCGGACCCGGGAGGATCTACCCTCCGCCTTGAGCCGTTTCATCCACCAGCGGTTTCAGGTGGACATTCCGGCCTCTGCCTGGCAGGCGGAGGATTTGCCGGATCATCTCCGGATGCGCTTTGCCGTCCTCGACGCGGATGGGGCCGCCATTGCCGCGGGCCGGGGGCCCGAGGTACTGGAAACAGGGGCAACGGCCCCAGCCGAGAATCGGCGGTTGAGGAAAGCGCGCCGTCGATGGGAGCGCGACGGCCTGACGGACTGGCCGGCGGAAGACCTGCCGGAGCAGGTCACCGTCGACGACGGGCGTGACGGCCAGCATACCCTGTTTCCAGCCCTGACGGCAACCGGGGAAGACAACGGCGAGGTGGGCGTGCGCCTGTTTTCCTCGCCGGGTCAGGCCGCCCGGGCCCAGCCCCGGGGCGTCGCGGCGCTGCTTGAAAAACGCCTGGCCAAAGATCTGCGGCACCTGCGGCGTCAGCTCAAACTGCCCAAGGCGACGGCCTCCAAGGTGCGCTTTGCGGGCGGTCCGCAGGCGCTGGAAGGCCGTCTGGTCGAGCGGGTCCACCGTGATTTGCTGCAGCATGATGTGCGCAACCGGCCGGCCTTCGAGGCCCTGGCCGAGCAGGCCCGGCGCACGCTGGTGCCCTCCGGCCAGGACCTGCTGCAGGCCGTCCTGCCGGTGTTGGAAGCCCTCGACGCGGTGCGCGCCACCCTCTTTCGCCTGGAAGGCCAGGTGGCCGGTCGGGGCCCCCTGGCCCAATTTCTAAAGGCCCGCCGTGAGGAGGCAGACCGCCTGGTCCCGCCCCACTTCGTTGACCTCTATGCACGCGAACGGTTGCCCCATCTGGTGCGCTATCTCCAGGCCATCGGCCTCCGAGCCGAGCGGGCCGCCCTGCAGTTCGAGCGCGAACAGGCTAAAGCGGCCGAGATTCAACGCTGGGAAACGTTTCTCCACGAGATGATCGCCGCGCTCGACCCACGGGCATCCGATCGCAAGCGGACTGCGTTGGAAGATTTCTTCTGGATGATCGAGGAGTACAAGGTTTCGCTCTTCGCCCAGGAACTCAAGACGGCCCAGCCGGTTTCCCCCAAGCGGTTGGAGAAGAAGGCGGCCGAGATCCGTCGCATGACCTGACGGTTGATTCTGAGGGGCATCTTTTGATCCAGGCCGGCGTTCTCGCCTTTCCGTAATCCTCGGCGTAGACGACTACGCCTGCGGTTGCGGTGAAGGCTGCGGCCTTGCCCTGAATCAAAATCTACCCCTCAGAACCAACCGTTTCGCATTTGTTTGCCGCGTTTTAAAAGTCATAGGATGCGCAGACAAAGGAAGCGCATCATTTGCGGTAATCCCCAAGTGAGCGATGCGCTTCCTGCGTCAGCACATCCTCTGCATACGTCCTTTCCACTCCAAATCTATGGTTTCGTAATGTTCGGCCTCTTCGAGCTTGCCGCGTTTGCGGCAGCCCGCGGCGTAGATGCGGCATTTTTCCTGCAGCATGGCCGCGGCCGCATGGGCCTGATCGGCGGAGAGGAGGCCGCTGTCCAGAAGCTTGGCCAGGGATTGGATGCGGTAGCGGTCCAGGCCGGGCTGGCGGGAGAGCTGGTCGGGGTGGCCGCCCCGCTTGATCACCAGGGGCGCATCGATCAGATGGACGGGGTGCCGCGCGCTGATGCGCAGCCAGAGATCGTAGTCTTCGCAGGCCGGCAGTTGTTCGTCGAACAATCCAACCGTATCGAAAAGGTCCCGCCGCAGCATGACGGCCGAGGGGCTGACCAGGCAAAGGGCCAGAGAGGCCTTGAAAATGTCCCCGGAAGGCTTGCGGTGCCGGCGGCGGGGGTTGACCCGTACCCCGCGGCGGATCCAGACCTCTTCGGTCTGGCAGATCGAGGCTTCGGGCCGGCGGTCAAAAAAGGCCACCTGGCGCGATAGCTTCTGCGGGTGCCACAGATCGTCCGAGTCGAGAAAGGCCAGCAGATCCCCTTGTGCCGCCCGGATGCCCTCATTGCGGGCGGCACTGACCCCCCGGTTGGCCTGTTCCAGCACCCGGATTCTCGAACCGTAGGCCTTTAGAACGGATCGCGTCTCATCGTCGGAACCGTCATTCACGATGATTAATTCATAATTGCGAAAGGTTTGATCGAATATCGAATTTATGGATTCTTTTAAAATCCAATCACGATTGTAAGTCGGTAGGATTACGCTTACCAATGGATACTTGGTGGCGATCATCAGTCAATTTTTACTTTTCGTTTTAAGGAATGATCTTTATAAATTTTGTAAAGAGGATATTCATAGAAACCCTTGATGGAATAAATCTTGTTTCGTTCTTTGTCTTGGTCAATTTCAATAATGAACATGCGTTCGTCCAAATTGACATTGACCCACATATGCCCATTTGATATCGCAGCATGCGCATCAATATGCATTGCCAATAACATTGATAACATAAGAATTGACAGGTTTTTGCAGTTACCTTTTTTCTGCGCAATAACTTCTCCAGTACTAATCCATTTGGCGGGTTCATCATTATATTCATATAGCGTAGATAGATGTTTATAGACAGCTTCTATTGCATTCAACTTGTCTGTCCGAATTAAATTATGGGCCTCTATGATCGTTTTTGCTGCCGGTATATCGATCAGATTTTGAATTATAGTGCTTCCATAATCAGTATCGACGATAAATTCAAAATCCACATATTCGTTGGAATATTTAATTTCCTTCAGCTCAATATTATTCTTGATAAAAGAAGCATACGCATCCTTTTTGGCAAAGGAGCGATCTTCATCATCGGTATGTGGATAAAACAATCTTCGCTCATGTGCGCAACCTACGAGCAACCCTAAAAGAGTCAGGGTTACTATGCCTATTTTAAGGTTTGATTGAATCATTCGCCCTAATAGATTCTTGGCTGACGGTCTCCTGATTTGATATAATGTTAAAAAGCTTGCGTCAACTCTAATGATTTGGTAGCAACAAGTTGTAGGCCCTTGCTGCGCTTTGAACAAATTTTGAATTCAAATATGGTTCACAACTACCAACAAGGAAAGGAGCTTTTAAGATGAAAAAGTATTTGGTTTTGGCCATGGTCTCATTGCTTGTTTTAACGGTTTTCTTTGGGTGCGGCACGGAAAAGGAGCAGCCCGCAGAAAAGGCTGAATCCCAACAAGCGCAGCCGGCCAAAGAAGGCACTACGGAAACTTCTTTTGTTACCATCGGCACCGGCGGGATTACCGGTGTCTATTACCCCACCGGCGGGGCTATCGCCAAGATGGTCAATGCCAAACGCAAGGATTACGGCATCCGGGCCACGGTGGAGGCCACCGGTGGATCGGTGTTCAACGTCAATGCCGTCCTGGCCGGCGACCTGGAATTCGGCGTGGTCCAGTCCGACCGCCAGTACCAGGCTTTCAACGGGGAGGAGGGCTCCGAATGGGCCGGCAATCCCCAGCCCGACCTGCGGGCCGTCTTCAGCATCCACCCCGAGTCGGTGACCTTGATCGCCTCGGTGGATTCGGACGTCAAAACGATCATGGACCTCAAGGGCAAGCGGGTCAACATCGGCAATCCCGGCTCCGGACAGCTCGGCAATTCCAGGGATGCCCTGGAAGCGGTGGGGCTGGACTACGAAAAGGATCTTAAGGCCGAATACGTAAAGGCCGCCGAAGCCCCCGGCCTTCTTCAGGACGGCCGCATCGACGCCTTTTTCTACACCGTGGGCCACCCCAACGGCGCCATCAAAGAAGCCACGGCCGGCGCGACCAAGGTTCGCTTCGTGCCCATCGAAGGCTCGGGCATCGATGAACTGATCGCCAAGAAACCCTACTATGCCAAGTCGTTCGTGCCGGTTGACCAATACCCCACCGCCGTCAACGACGCCGATGTGCCGACCTTCGGGGTTAAGGCCACCTTCTGCACTTCGGCTGCCGTGCCGGATGAGGTGGTATACGCTGTTACCAAGGAAGTTTTCGATAACTTCGAGGATTTCAAAAAGCTTCACCCGGCCTATGCCGTTCTGACCAAGGAAGGCATGCTGGCAGGCCTTTCGGCACCGATCCATCCGGGCGCCATGAAGTACTTCAAGGAAGCCGGCCTGAAATAACTGT
>CAYMQN010000158.1:0-8928 GCA_964392545.1 uncultured Desulfobacteraceae bacterium | reverse complement strand
GGTCGATCAGGCCGTTTGCCAGGGCGAAGTCGGCAAAGACCTGCCAGCGCGCCCGATCGAAGTCCTGGGTGCGGGCGAAATAGGGCCGCGTGCGTTCGAAGGCCGCCCGCTCGATGGCCGGGTCCACGTCCGGCACGGCATTGAGGTAGGTTTGCAGGGCCTCTTCGGGACGGGTGTGCGCCGCTTCCAGGCCGCGGGCCACCGCCCGCCTAAAGCCCGCTATAATATCAGGCTTGGCCGCCAGGGTCCGGGCCCCGCAGATGAAGATCAGCTCGTCGTAATCCGGGATGCCCCACTGTTCCAGCTCGAAATAAGCGGCCTCGATGCCCTTCGCGGCCATGGTGACGGTCTCGTAGGTCTTGAAAGGCCCCATGACGGCAGCCACCTTTCCCGAAGTGAGCGCCGGAACGATGTTGAACCCCACATTGACGGGCGTGTAGTCCACGATGCCGTTGCGCTCGGCAAAGGCCACCAGGAGCACGTCCATGAGTCCCGGCACGGTATAGCCGATGGCCTGGCCGGAGAGGGCCGCCGGGGTGCTATAGCCCCGCTCCTTCAGAAACAGCAGGGTCGTCAGGGGATGGGCCACGAGACGGCCCACCACCTGCACGGGAAGCCCCTCCGCGGCGGCGATGATGGTCTGCGGTTCGTAGGAAACCGCCAGATCCACCTGCCCGGCCACGGCCAGCTTGAGGGCATCCGAGGTATCCGAGGGGCTGACGATCACGAGATCGATCTTCTCTTCGGCAAAATACCCCCCTTCCTTGGCGACATACACCGGCAGGTGATCGACATTCGGAAACCAGTCCAGCATCAGGGTCACCTTTTCGGCCGCCGCGCTGGAGCCCGCCGACAAAAATACAGCCGCCAGGATGAGCATCAAGAGCCAACGTTTCATAGATCTTTTCTCCTTTTCATTTTTTCTTGAACCCCCGGATCCATGGGCCTTCTTACCTGTCGTCCGTCTCCCGCCACCAGAGGCAACGCTTCTCGACAACCCCCGCAAGCGCCCACAGGCCGACGCCCATCAGCGACAGCCATAGGATGGCCGCAAACACCAGATCGACCTTGAGCCGCGCGTTGGCCTGGATCATCACATAGCCCAGTCCCTGCTGGGCCCCTACCCATTCGCCGATCACGGCCCCGATGGTCGCCACCGAAACCCCCACTTTGAGCCCGGCGAAAAAATAGGGCAGGGCCCAGGGCCAATAGAGCCTGCGGAGCGCCTGGAAACGGCCGGCCCCCATCAACTCGAAGAGGATGCGATAATCACGGTCGCAGCTCTTGAAGCCTTCCAACAGGCTGATCGTGATGGGGAAGAAGATGATCACCGCCGCCATGAGCACCTTGCTGGCCGGCCCATAGCCCAGCCAGACCACCAGCAGCGGGGCCAGGGCGAACACGGGCACCGCCTGGGAGGCGATCAGGAAAGGCGCCAGGGACCTTTCTACCGCCGGCCGGGCATGCATGCCGACCGCCAGCGGCACGGCCACGGCCAGGGCCAGCCCGATGCCCGCCAGGATCTCCGCCAAGGTCGTGGCCGCATGGGGCAGCAAAAGGTCCGCCTGGCCGACGGCCACCACCAGGATGCGGGTGGGCGGCGGCAGAATGAAATCGGGTATGCCGCTCAGGCGGCAGCCGGCTTCCCATAGGCCGAGCACCATCAGCAGCAGGACCGGCGGAATAAGGCGCCCCCCTCTCACAGACCGGCCTCCTTTTCGAGCCGCGCCAGAACCTGAACCTTGATCGCCAGAAAAGAAGGGTCGGCCATATTCCGCGGTTTGGGCGCCTCCAGGCGAAAGCGTGCGCAGATGCGCATGGGCGGCGCGGTCAGGACCAGCAGGTCGTCGGCCAGCAGGAGGGCCTCCTCCACGTCATGGGTCACCATGAGAATGCTCTTCTTGAACGCCGTCTGCAAAAGCAGCAGATAGGACTGCAGCTGGCGCCGGGTAATGGCGTCCAAGGCGGAAAGGGGCTCGTCCAGCAAAACCAGATCGCGCGCGAACATGAGGGTGCGGGCCAGGGCACAGCGCTGGCGCATGCCGCCCGATACCGTTGCCGGCAAATAGGTTTCAAAGCCCTCGAGCTTGAGAATGCGGAAGAGTTCCCCGACCGCGGACCGGATTTCGGCCGGCGCCATGCCGGCCAGTTCGGCGGGCAAGGCGGCATTTTTTTGCAGGGTGAGCCAGGGCAGCAGGAGGTCGCGCTGCTGCATGTAGGCGGCCAGCAGCCGGAGATCGCGGACCTCTTCCCCCTGCCAGACCAGACCCCCCCGATCCATGCGGACGATGCCCATCAGAAGATCGAAAAGGGTGCTCTTGCCGCATCCCGAAGGGCCGATCAGCACGGTGAACCCGTTGTCGGGCACCGCCAGGTCGAAGCCCTCGATCACCGGCTGGCCGTTGAACCGCTTGGTCAAATCCTGGACAAGGAGCAATCGTAATGCCTCACGCCGGATAACGAACACGAAGGGGGGAACGGTGGACGGGAGGCAATGGCATGAAGGACTTCCCTACGCCGGCATGATCCGGATCAGGTCATAAGGGTCGAGACTGCCAGTCTCCTCTCAGTCGATCCCCATCGACTCCCCCAGCAAACAGAGAGACCTATCCGATAGCACTCGGTTCCCATCCCGTCAATGGCCTTTGGGAAACCCTCAGTCCAGAGCCAAAATTTCGTTGTCGTTGTCTGTGGAGCAAAGCGGAAACGGCAGCGACAACGAAACAGGCCCTTGTCATTTCCACACGAGACTGTTATGACTCCCCGCAATTCCGATTGGGGTGTTCTGGCCGATGAACGGCAGAACTGAGAGCAGACCCATTGAACCTGATGCAGTTCGCACTGACGTAGGGAACTCGGAAATCGCGTTTCTGAATTTTTCCCTCCCAGTGGTTCTCCTTTTCCGCCAAAGCGGGCTCACCGGTTTGCCAGCACCCCGGACGGTATGAGCTTAAGGGATGGCGTGGCGCGGCCACGCGACGATCCCGTTTTCCGGCAGGAGGCGATTCGATGATCCCCACGGCGCTCACCATCGCAGGCTCGGATTCTTCCGGCGGGGCCGGCATCCAGGCCGACCTCAAGACCTTTCAGGCCCACGGCGTGTTCGGCATGTCGGCCATCACCGCCGTTACGGTCCAGAACACGCGCAAAGTCTACGCTATCCAGGAAATGCGGCCGGATATCGTCAAGGGGCAGATCCTCTGCCTGTTCGACGACATCGCGATCCACGCCGTCAAGATCGGCATGGTGGCCGATACGGCCTTGATCGAGGCCGTCGCCGAGGCCCTGGAACAGGTCGCGCGACCACCGGTGGTTCTGGACCCGGTGATGATTTCCAAAAGCGGCTATGCCCTGCTCAAGGAGGAGGCCCAGGCGGCCCTCATCGCGCGGCTCTTCCCCCTGGCCGACGTGGTCACCCCCAATATCTTCGAAGCCGAACGCCTGGTGGGCCACGCCGTTACCACGACCGCCGAAATGGAGGACGCGGCGCGGGAAATCCTGGCCCTGGGCGCGCGCCAGGCGGTGGTCAAGGGCGGCCACCTCGGCGCGGACGAGGCCACCGACATCCTCTACGACGGGCAGCGCTTCCAGCGGCTGACAAGCCCGCGCACCGCAACCCCCAACACCCACGGCACGGGGTGTACCTTTTCGTCCGCCATCGCCGCCAACCTGGCCCTGGGGCACCCTTTCTTCGAGGCCGCGGCCCGGGCCAAGACCTATATCTCCGGGGCCATCCGTCACGCACTCGCCATCGGCCAGGGACACGGGCCGACCCATCACTTTTTCGACCTCTACGCCCGCGCCGGTTTGGACGGCACCGCCCCGCCGGCCGGCCCCGCCGACCAGGAGCGCTGATCCATGAAATCCAAAAACATGTCGCCGGCGGCAGCGTCCCGCATGACACGCAAGACCGCCTATGCCGTGGTGCTGGTGGCCATCGGTGTGGCCCTGGCCCCCTATACCTCCTTTCCCATCGGCATTGCCAAGGTGAACCCCACCCAACACTTCGTCAACGTGCTGGCCGCCGTCATCCTCGGCCCGTGGTGGGCGGTGTTGACCGCCGGGGTGATCGCCGTGTTGCGCAACGCCATGGGAGTGGGCACCCTTTTGGCCTTTCCCGGGGGCATGATCGGCGCCTTGCTGGCCGGTCTGGCCTACCGCCTGCTGCGGCGCGGCTGGGCCGCCGCGGTGGGGGAAATCATCGGTACGGGCGGCATCGCACCGGCGGTCAGCGCCCTTTTCGTGGCCCCGATGCTCATGGGCAAGGCCATCCCGCTATTGGCCCTGGTGCCATCCTTTGCGGCCAGCAGCATTGCCGGCGCCCTTCTGGGCCTTCTGGCCCTGCGCCTTCTCAAGCGGGCCGATATCGTGGCCTACGAGGACCGCCCGGGGAAGTGACGGAAGATCCGATCATAGCGGTCCGGAACCTGACCTACCGCTACCGGCCCTCCGACCCCCGGCCGGTGCTGGACAACATCAATCTTGCCGTCCACTCCGGCGACTATCTGCTCATCACCGGGCGCAGCGGCTCGGGCAAATCCACCCTGTGCCGGACCTTCAACGGCTTGATACCCCACTTTTACGGCGGCGATCTCAAAGGCGGGGTTTTCGTTGCCGGCCAGCCGGTCCTCCACAGCACCGTGGCCGCCCTCTTCAACCAGGTGGCCATGGCCTTCCAGAACCCCGACAGCCAGCTTTTTTGCCGTACCGTGGCCCAGGAAATCGCTTTCGGCCTGGAAAGCCTGGGGCTTGCCCCGCAGGCCATCGAAGCCCGCCTGCAAGCCGCCCTCGATCAGGTGGGCATTGCCAATTTCCAGCATCACGACCCCCAGCAGCTTTCCGGCGGCGAGAAACACCTGGTCCTTATCGCGGCTCTCCTGGCGCTGCACCCCGAGGTCCTCGTACTGGACGAGCCGTTTGCCAATCTGGATCCGGCCAACGTGACCCGCATCCGTGCGCTGCTGCGCCAACTGCATGCCGAGGGCTGCGGCATCGTTCTGTGCGAGCACCGCCTTTCCCGGGCGGCTCCGGATGCCACCCGGCTGGTGGTGCTGCATCAGGGACGGATCGCGGCCGACGGTGCTCCCGGCACCGTGCTGGCCGAGGCGCCGGCCGCATGGGGTCTCGAGGCGCCGCTGGCCTCGCGCATCGGCGCCGCCTTGACCCTGGATCCTCCCCCCCTGCGCATTGAAGATTTGATGGGTGTGGCGCCCCAGCCCGATCTCCTCCAACGGCTGGATCCCCTCCCCGAAGGGCCTCCGCGGATCGACCGGCATCGCCCCCCCGCCATCGAGGTCGAAGGCCTCACCTGCCGCATGGCTTCCGGAACGCTGCTGCAGGACTTCACGTTCAGCTTGCACCCCGGCGAATGCCTTGCCGTGGTGGGCGCCAACGGGGCCGGCAAGACGACCCTGCTGCGACACCTGATCGGCCTGCAGCGGCCCAGCTCGGGCCGCATTCGCATCCAGGGCCGCAACAGCGCCAACGAGCCGGTCAACCGCCTGGCCCGCCACGTGGGCCTGGCGTTCCAGAATCCCGACAACCAGTTCTTCCGCTTCAGCGTCGAAGAGGAAGTCCGCATCGGGCCGCAAACCCTGGGCGTGCTCGACCTGGCCTGGATCGAAGCGTTGCTGCATATTTTCGGCCTGGAAAACCTCCGCAGCAAAGCCCCCTATCGCCTGAGTGGCGGCGAAAGGAAACGCGTGGCCTTTGCCTCGGCCCTGGCCGCGCGTCCGGCCGTACTGGCCCTTGACGAACCTACCGCCGGCCAGGACTTCGCATTTCGGCGCAGCCTGCGGGGGTTTCTGCGCCGCCTGCAGGCCGGGGGGCAGGCGGTGGTGATCGTAACCCACGACCTGACCTTTGCCGAGCGTGCGGCCCACCGCTGGCTGCTCATGGCCGGCGGCCGCCTGCTGGCCGATGCCGCCCCGGAGCGCATCATGGCCGATGCCGACCTCATGACACGGGCCGGATTGGAGCCCACGGACCGCTTCCGCCTGGAAGCGCT
This sequence comes from uncultured Desulfobacteraceae bacterium, assembly GCA_964392545.1. Taxonomy (GTDB): domain Bacteria; phylum Desulfobacterota; class Desulfobacteria; order Desulfobacterales; family UBA5852; genus JABZFP01. The sequence continues at coordinate 2,921 of CAYMQN010000158.1, read as the reverse complement.
GTGGCACCGGGAGCGCTCCCGTGGTTGATCCGCGCACCAAACTGCTGCTGGCCCTGGCCGGCGCCGTACTGATCGCCATGACACGCAAGCTCGGCGGGTTGGCCGCCGAGTGGGCCCTGCTGGCGGTTCTGGCCGCTGTCCTGGGACATGCCAGGGCCTATTTGCGCTGGTTGGCCATGCTGATCCCCATGGCGCTCTTTTTCGGCGGGGTCACCTGGTGGTCGACATCCCTTGCGGTCGGTGCGGCCGCGGCCCTGGGGCTGCTGGCCATCACCACGGTCTTCTTCGTATTTTTCGCCGCCACGACCCCCGAAGATCTCGGCAACAGCCTGGTGAAGGCCGGCCTGCCCTTTCCGGCGGCCTTCGTTCTGACCGCCGCCATGCAAATGACCCCCATGATCGGTCGCAAGGCCCGTTCCATCGTCGAGGCCCAACAGGCCCGCGGCATTGCCCTCAACCCCGGCTGGCGGGCCCTGCGCCACTATCCCGCCCTGCTGGTGCCGCTGCTGATCCAGTCCTTTCAGAAGGCCGAAGCCCTGGCCGAAGCCATGGAGGCCCGTGGTTTCGGGCGCGCGGGCCGGACGTTCCGCAAGGACTACCGCATGGGGCTCAAGGACTGGCTGGCGGTTGCCGTGGGGTGGGGGGTGATGGTGGGACTGCTGATGTACGGCCCATTGCGTTAATAATCCGTGTCCGCCCAGAAAGGGCATCTTTTGGCCCCTGGCGGCGTTCTCACCTCCGGTCGGTCCTCGGCGTAGCCGGGCTACGCCTGCGGGCGCCCGTCGGCTGCGGCCTTGCCAGGGACCATAATCTACCCCTTCTGGACGGACACTCTCTATACGACCAGAAAAAAGAAAAGCTTTCCGCCCGCTCCATCCCGTTTAGGAATCCACTGGCAGGAAACGGCGCGTTACATTGTTTTTCATGCCCCAGGCCTGCCAACTAACGACAAGGCCGGATGCATTTTGCACCCTCGATCATCGCAAAAAGATGCATCCTGCATCTTATCGCCCTCGCAACAGACGTACCGCCAGGCTTTCACATCATTTTTTTATAAAAAAATTCAAGGGGATAGATTTTTTTTCGGACCGACGCGCATATTGGTATCAAATTTGATATAGATCATTCAGATCGGACACTTCACATTCCCGATTTTGAATGCAGTTTCATTCCATTTAATGCGGATCATGGTATCAAATTTGATATGCTGGACCCTATAACGATCCCAAGTGGTTTGTGAGAAGCGCACCATCATCCTAAACATCGCGGCTATCCGGAAGCGGCCGTTTCCGGTTTGGACTTAGGACCGGAAAATGCCGTTCCCGGGTGGACGCAACTTCATTTATCAAGGAGGCCTGCAAATGACATTAGATCCCGCTGCTGCCGTTCAGGAACTGACCCCGTCCCTCGACACCGCAACCTACCTGGACGACGTTGCTTTGGCCAAAGCGCTGCTGGCGAATGCGGAACGCAACAACGGCGTGCTCAGCAATGCGGACATCGTCTTCGCGCTGCGCAATCTGCTCAAAACCACCTATTACCCGGTGGCCATCAAATATTTCTATTCGGCAGACGAACTCGAAGACTTCAAAGCCAACAACGATTACAAAACGGCCATGCATGCCTATACCTTCTGCCATTTTGTCGCGGCATCCCGCATGCGCGGCGACATTCTCCTGGGCACCGATCATGAAACCGGCTGCTCCAATGCCAAATACGTCATGGGCTGGAAAGAATTGGACGATGCCGAGATCAAAAGCCATTTGAAATATACCCAAAGCCGGGAGCAGGCCGAAAAGTTCGTGCGCACCAAAAAACGCCTGCCGGAAGGATTGCTGGCCTTTGCCACCGCCCCCCTGCACAAGGCCCCTTTCAAGCCGGACGTGGTGCACGGGGTCTGCGACGTTCTGCAGGCCTATCACCTCGGCAATGACTGGTGCGCGGCCTATGACGAACACCCCTTCGAAATGATCATGACCATGAACTCCTCGATCTGTCACGGCTGCGTGCAGTGCCATGTCATGGCCAAACCGAACATCACCCCCATGTGCAGCAGCAGCAAAACCGCAGGCAAAACCGAACAGAGCGAGATCAACTGGGTGTGGCCCGGCGACCATGTGGAACCCACGGTCCACTGGATGCTGGAACGCACGGTGCGGGACGGCGGCCCATCCTTTCCCCGAACCGGAGAGACCTATCCCGGCTTCGACATCTGCAAGCTGTGCAACTTTATCGTCTTCAGGCCGCACAAGCACAAGTAGATGGAACGCCTCGCGCTTCCCGTCTTTCAGTCGCGCATTTCGCCGGTCCTGGACACGTGCAACACCCTGACGCTCGTCGATCTGACCGAAGCAGGGGCCGTGCGCCGGGCCATGCTGCAACTGAAAAAGCTGTGCCCCGCCGAGCGCGCGGCGGCGATGTCGCGACGGGGCGTCCAAATCATCATCTGCGCCGGTGTGAGCGAGCAGATGATGGCATGCATCGCCAACCGCGGCATGCGCGTCGTCAGCGGCATTTCCGGGGAGGTGGCGCAGGTCATCACCGCCTATCAAAAAAACCAGTTGGATCAGGAGCGTTTCAGAATGCCGGGAGGTAAAAAAAGCAAACCCTCTCCCCGCGCACAGGGGGCCGTCGCCCTGGGGAAACAGGGTTTGTTCTAGCACCGCCACGAACGCAAGCGCCCCTTCACCGAATAGACGCCCCCTGCTCCTGCGGCTAGGGATGACACCCACCCGGCCAAGGCCAACCCCACTTAGGGGGGTTGGCCTTTTTGCATCACAAAGGGGGAAGATGGCCTGTTGAGACCATCTGGGCGAGCTGAGCTTGTAAAAAGCCTGAAATTAAAGATCTTGTCATCCCCGCGAAAGAGACTGTGTCGCAACCGATACCGCATTCCATTTTCGCCCGTCATGCCGGCGGAA
>CAYMQN010000157.1:0-8966 GCA_964392545.1 uncultured Desulfobacteraceae bacterium | reverse complement strand
TAGCCCGGCTACGTCTGCGGGCGCCCGTCGGCTGCGGCCTTGCCAGGAACCAAAACCTACCGCTTCGCGCAGGATACGGGGATAGACGAAGCGGCATCTTACGGCCCCTGGCGGCGTTCTCACCTCATGAATTTCCGCGGCGCAGACGGCGCCGCGGAATTCATATAAATGCGGTTTGTTGAATGCCGAATTTTCAGAAGCAGGTTGGAAGTCCCGACGGTCAAGCGCCGGGACAAGCAAGCGAAATCTTATACCAGGATGGAAACGACGATAAGATGATGATCGAACTGAACAGTCAACAGGCGAAATATCTCAGGGGGCTGGCCCACTCTCTCAAGCCGGTGGTGCTGGTGGGCAAGGGCGGGATTACGGAGGACGTCGTGGCGGCGGTGGATGCCGCCCTCGACGCTCACGAGCTGATCAAGGTCAAGTTTATCGAGGCCAGGGACAAAGCCCAGAAGCGGGCCATGTGCAGCGATATCTGCCAATCAGCCCACTGCGGCCAGGCGGGCCTTATCGGTCACACCGCCATCCTCTACCGCCCGGCCGCCAAGGTCTCCAAACGAAGAATCGCGCTACCTTGACAGACGGTGGAAAAATGACCCCGCCGATGGAATCGATCGCGAGGAAGTCTTGAAGGAAAACAAGGCTTAATTTTTGTCTTTTTCGTCCGACGAAAAAGACAAATCCTGGCCCGGATAGATGATCAGGCGGTCGCCGGGGTGAAGCGTATCCCGCGCGTCGAGGCGGTTCCAGATCAGAATCGCCGGCAGGGGCACCCGGAACTGCTCGGCGATGGTGGAGAGGTTGTCGCCCGACTGCACGACATAGACCCGCTCCTTGCGCTGGGCCAGCCATTCCTGCTGGGCCTGGATGAAACGCTCCTTAAATCCCGGCGAAGTATCGGCCGGCACGGCCAGGGTATAGGTCCCGGCCGCCAGATAATGCCCCCGCAGTTCGGGATTCAAATCCTTGATGCGCTTGAAGTCGGTCCCGGCCGCCCGGGCCACCACGGCCAGACTGGTCTCCTCGTAGATCGTAAGCTCGACCGTCTTGAAGCTAACCGGCGGGTAATAATCTTTATCCTGAAGATAAAACCCGTACCGCTCCGGTTGGGTTAGAATCAATTTGGCCGAAAGGACGCGGAAAAGATAGCGCTGGGTCTCCAGCGGCAGGTACAGGCGATAGAAGTTGCGCACCCCCTGGGCCAGAATTTCCGCCTGGAGGCCCTCCTCGCCCATGTTGAAGGCCGCCGCGGCCAGGCTCCAGGACCCGAATGTGTCGTGAAGCTCGGCAAAATAGGCGATCGCGGCCCGGGTGGCGGCGGCCAGATTGCGCCGTTGATCCATGGCGGCGTCGATGGTCAGACCATAGCGGCGGCCGGTTTCCGGCATGAATTGCCAAAAGCCGATGGCCCCCTTGGGGGATCCGACGTGCGGCCGCAGGGCACTCTCGGCCAGGGCGATATATTTCAGGTCGTCCGGCATACCGGCCTCGGCAAGCATGGCTTCGATGGACGGCAGGTAGCGGGTGGAACGCTTGAGCCACAAGACGGCCTGGTCCCGATCCCATAACGACAGCAGCAGCTCCTTTTCCATCCGCTCCCTTACGTCGGGATCGTCCAGGGGAACCGGTTCGCCGCAGAATTCTAGGGAGGAGATAAGACGCAGGCTTTCCTCCAGGCGGGGAACAACCGCCTGGTCAGCCCGGGCAACGCCAATTCCAAGCGCCGCAAACCAAAGCAGCGCCCATACCGTAATTTGACGACGCAATGCCATTTTGCTTCCTTTATCTATAGTGGGATTTCATCAAGCGGTGTTACTGGGAAAACAATAGGCAAGGTGCCGGCACCTGTCAAACAGTGCCCTGCGGCGGCACTTGCCGCCAACCAAAGTGTTGCATCTCACAACACTTATTCTGAAGTATCCAACAGGCCCCACAACAGCATATCATTTCAGGATTATTGCCAAATCCTATGTCAAACAGCGGTTCGGGCGTTTTTACATTGAGTTTTTCGGTATGTTGTTGTATCTTCCCACACTTAATGGGCAGAATTCGCTCCAAAATAGAACAATCATTTCGATGGCTTAATCCATTAACGGCTCTCTCACAGGGGGGGAATGGCAGCCCTTTGCGCGGAAGAGCATGCCGATCATTTGCGCCTCAAGCCGCTTTTTTTCAATCTCGCCTACACAATCGACATGCCGGCCGCCGAACCCCCAGGGGCCGAACGCTACGGATGGAGAATCATTGCCACCAGACGCCGGCCAGACCCAACCGGCGACTACGCGCAGGACCCCGGCGATGGCTTCACAAAGGATTCGCTGCAAGCAACTTAACGTAAGGAGAAAGGCATGGACATTTCAAACAATTGGGACTGGAATGCGGGCAAGCGGGAAATTGCCCAGTTCGGTAACTGGCCGACGTCGTTCGACTGGGTCGAAGAGCCATACGCCAGCCCGGATGGAGAAAAAATTGCCGCCGTCGTCAAGACCGGAGAAATGGAATTCAGTGTCTGTGTCAACGGTACCGCATGGGAAAACACTTTCGACAAGGTCTGGTTTCTGCGCTTTGCCCCGGACGGGCGGCTGACCGGCATCGTATCGGATACGGGCCAGTGGACCCTGGCCGTGGACGGCACCCCCTGGGAAGAGCAATTCGACTATCTCTGGGACACCCGCTTTACCCGGGACGGCAAGGCCATCGTATGCGCCGCCCAGCAGGGCATGAAATACATGCTCGTCAATAACGGCACGCCCTGGGAAAACGCTTTCTCCAACATCGGCCACAAAGCGGTGAGCACGGACGGCTCGCGCACGGCGGCCATGGTGCAGACGGTGGATTTGAACGAGGGCGATATCTTCAAGTTCCAGGAAGGCGCTTTCACGGTGGCCGTGGACGGCCAGGCCTGGGACCGCAATTTCATCAACGTCTGGGGACTCGCCTTTTCCGCCGACAACCGGAAGGTGGCCGCCGAAGTGCGCACCTCCCTGTACGACTACTCCATCGCCGTGGACGGAGAGGCATGGCCTGCCGTTTATCCGTCCATCTGGGAACCCAGATTCCATCCCACGGACGGATCGGTGGTGGCACCGGCCAAGGTGGACGGGGCCTGGACCATGGTCAAGGACGGCCGGCCTTTCTGGAACGGCCGCTACTCCCAGCTCTGGCATCAGATGTTCAGCCCGGACGGCAAACACCTGGCCGCCATCGCATCACCCAAATACGGCCGCTGGACCATCGCCATCGACGACAAGCCCTGGAACCACACCTTCGAGGACTTCGTCACCGATGCCTCCTTTTCACCGGACGGCAGCCGGGTGGCCTGCATCGGCGTGACCGGCAAACGGCACCATATCTGTGTGGACGGACGGGCCTGGAGCGAGGGGTACGATATGGCCTGGGCGCCCGTGTTCAGTCCGGACAGCCAGCACGTGGCCGCCAAGGTGGAGACGAACGGCCGCTTCACCCTGGTCGTGGACGGCAAGCCGCTGAAGGAGCGCTACACCCAGGTGTGGGATCCGGCCTTCAGCCCTGACAACAAGTATGTCCTGCTGCGGGCCCTGGAAGGCGACGGCCCCGACGCGGTGTTCACCCGCACCGTACTTCCGCTCAACGACATTCTGGGCTGAAAGGAGAGCCAACATGCATGCCATTTATAATTTCGTTTCCGGCCCCCTGGCATGGGCGGCCTTCATCCTGTTTTTCGGCGGCATCCTCTACCAGCTGATCAGCCGAGCCGTGCTGGCCAAGAAAAAGGACTACCCCGTCTACGAGTACTGGAGCTTTCGCTACGCCCTGCGCTCCATTGCGCACTGGATCGTGCCGTTTGCCAGTACCAACAGCCGCAAGCGCCCGGTTCTGACCATCGTCACCTTTATCTTCCACATCTGCATTTTCGTGGCCCCGATCTTCCTCTTCGCGCACATCACCCTGATCAACGAGGCCTTCAACATCAGCTGGTGGTTCATTCCGGACGGGGTCGCCGATATCATGACCCTGCTGGTGATCGGGGCCTGTGTGTTCTTTCTGGTGCGCCGCATCATCCAGCCGGACGTGGCCTATCTGTCTTCGCCGTGGGACTATGTTCTCTTGGCGCTGGTGGCGGCACCCTTCGTCACCGGATTCTGGGCCTATCACCAGTGGCCGGGCAATCAGGTGGTGACGATCCTGCACATGCTGTCGGCCGAAGTGCTGCTGGCCATCATCCCCTTTACCAAATTGAACCACATGTTCATGTTCTTCTTAACCCGAGGCTACATGGGCTCGGAATTCGGCGGTGTAAGATTCGCCAAAGACTGGTAGACAATCGATACGCACCCCCACCAGGGAGGATATCCATCATGAAGGACGCATCAACGGATAACAAAAAAATTTACGATAAGGGTATCGAGGAGGGCGCCAAGAAGCTGACCCCCGAAAAGATCCAGGAAGTCTATCTGCAAATGATGGACGCCGAAGCCGGTGCCCGCCTGAAAACCTATGTGGAAAGCTGTGTCAGCTGCGGGCTGTGCAGTGAAGCCTGTCATTTCTATCTCTCCAACGACAAGGACCCGCGCTTTTCCCCGGCCGGCAAGGTCAAGCAGACCATGGCCGAACTCATGAAGAAAAAGGGCAAGGTCAGCGTGGAGTTCATGAAACGCGCCTCCGAGATTGCCAGCACCGAATGCAATCTGTGCAAACGCTGCGCCCAATACTGCCCCTTCGGCCTGGATGTGGCCTTCGTGATGCTCTTCGTGCGCCGCCTGTGCCACAAGTTGGGCATCTCGCCCCAGTACATCCAGGACACCGCCCACAGCCATTCGGTCACCTACAACCAGATGTGGGTGAAGGAAGACGAATGGATCGACAGTCTGCAGTGGCAGGAAGAGGAAGCCCAGGACGAGGTCGAGGGGCTGCGCATCCCCATCGAAAAGGAAGGCGCGGAGATCATGTACTCGGTCATCGGGCCGGAGCCCAAATTCCGTGCCCAGCTGATCTATCAGGCCGCGGTGATCTTCAACGCCGCCGGGCTGGACTGGACCATGCCCGCCACCCCGGGTTGGGACAACAGCGACATGGCCATGTACACCGGGGACAATGAAATCATGGCCCGCATCAAGCGCATGCACTTCGAAACGGCCATGCGGCTCAAGGTCAAACGGGTCGTCATGGGCGAATGCGGTCACGCCTTCCGCTCCATCTACGACATGGGCAACCGGGCCCTGGGCTGGCGCATGCCGCCCGTGGAAGTGACCCATTCCATCGAGTTCTTCTATGAGTTGATCAAAGAGGGCAAAATCAAGATCGCCCAGAAATACCAGCCCACCGTGACGATCCACGACCCTTGCAACGTCATCCGCGGCCGCGGCCTGCACGAAATGCTGCGCTATGTCGTGCACGCCATCTGCGAGAACGTGGAAGAGATGACCCCCAACCGTGAGCACAACTTCTGCTGCGCGGCCGGCGGCGGCGTCATCAACTGTGGTCCGCCCTGGAAGATGAAACGCGTGGACGGCAACAAGGTCAAAGCCCAGCAGCTCTTCGACGCCAAGAGCCGCGGCGCCGAAACCTGTGTGGCCCCCTGCCACAACTGCCACGGCGGTTTGGAGGACATCATCCACCACAACGAAATCGGCATGGACCTCAAGTTTCTCGGCGACATCATCTACGAAGTCATGGAGAAACCCGAGAGCGTGCTGTAACCCTATGAGGCATTGACTTTTCAGTCCTTCTCATGAATGACAAGGGAGAAAACCTGATGCGAAAGAACATTCTGTTTATCGGCGTGCTCGTGGGGGTGCTGGTCCTGGCCGTCATGACGGCCAATTCCCAGGACGATATCGAATACGTGGACGACAGCGGGTTCGCCAGCACCATGCGGCCCCTGCCGGGCTTCAAACACGACGAGCACAACGAAAAAGCCGACATCTGGGAATGCAATGTATGCCACCATGTCTACGACGATGACGGCAACCTCATCGAGGATGAGAGCTCGGAAGACTATGAGTGCTCGGAGTGTCACGGCGCCCAGGGCGACGAATACCCGATGGATCTGGTTCGCCGCTATCATCAAAGCTGCAAGGGGTGCCACCTGGACCAGAAGGCCGGTCCGATCACCTGCGGGGAATGCCATGCCAAAGAAGGCTGAGCGGGGTCGCTGCCGCCCCATGACCGGCAGCGCCGCTTGAAGCAATTTGCAAACATTCAACCCGACAACAGAAAGGCCCGATTATGGCGAAGCGAATTCTCGTCATCGACGACGACCCGGTGGTGGTGAAATACCTGACGACCTTGTTTTCGGACAATGGCTATGAGACCGATACGGCGTCCACCGGCGTGGAGGGGATGGAAAAGCTCAAGGCCAACAAACCCGACCTGATCACCCTCGACCTGGAAATGCCCGAGGAGTGGGGCTCGCGGTTGTACCGCAAAATGGCCAAGGACGAGGAGCTCAAGGACATCCCGGTCATCGTCATCAGCGGCATGGCCGGCCGCCATGCCGTCAAGAGTGCGGTGGCCTATGTGGCCAAACCCTTCGACCCCGACAAGCTGTTGGGAATCGTCAAGAAAACCATCGGCTGAGCCGATGCATGCCCCCTCGGGGCACGACCATCCGCGGGTCCGGCGACGGAGACGCTCCGTCGCCGGACTTCCGCCACACTACCGCCCCAGAAGCTCCATGGCCCGGCGGACCACGTTGTCCACCGTAAACCCGAATTTTTCCTGGAGCACCGGGCCGGGCGCCGAAGCGCCGAAGCGGTCGATGCCGATCACGTTGGCGGCGTCGCCCACATACCGTTCCCATCCCATGGAAATCCCCGCTTCCACCGCCAAGCGGACCACGGTCCCCGACGGCAGGACCGCTTCCCGGTAATCCTCCGGCATGGCCTCGAAAAGCTCCCAACTGGGCATGCTGACCACCCGGACCCGGATGCCCTTTGCGGAAAGTTCCTGGCCGGCCGCCAGCACCAGATGGACCTCCGATCCGCTGGCCAGAAGAATGATCTCCGGCGTGCCTTCGGGGTCGGCCAGGATATAGGCCCCCTTGGCAAGGCCGCGGGCTGCGGCCAGTTTTTCGCGATCCAGCACCGCCAGCTTCTGACGGGTCAGGGCCAGGGCCACCGGGCGGTCCGTGGCGGCAACGGCCACCCGCCAGGCTTCGGCGGTTTCCGCGGCGTCCGCCGGGCGGATGAGCGTCAAGCCCGGAATGGCCCGCAGGGCGGCCAGATGCTCCACCGGCTGATGCGTGGGTCCGTCTTCCCCCACGGCAATGCTGTCGTGGGTAAAGACATAGATCACCGGCAGGCCCATCAGGGCCGCCAGCCGGATGGCCGGCCGCATGTAGTCGGCAAACACCAGGAAGGTTCCCCCGTAGGGCTTGATGCCGCCGTGCAGGGCCAGGCCCGACAGGACGGCCGCCATGGCGTGCTCGCGCACCCCGAACCGGATATTGCGCCCCTCGTAGGCATTCTTTTGAAATTCGGGGATGCCGTTGAGAAACGTCTTGTTGGAGGGGGCCAGGTCGGCCGAGCCTCCCATGAGCGTATCGACGGTGTCCGCCAGGGCGTTGAGCACGATCCCCGATGCGGCGCGGGTCGCCACCGGTCCATCCTGCGGGGTGAAGCTCGGCAGATGGGCCTCCCAACCCTCCGGAAGCCGCCCCTCGAGGGCGCGCTGCAGCGCACCGGCCAGTTCCGGGTGCCGCTTGCGGTAGGCATCCATCAGCCCCTGCCAGGCGGCTTCGGCATCGGCGCCCTTCTCCGCGGCCTGTCGGAAGCGGGCCAGCGCACCTTCCGGGATGCAGAATTGGGAATCCTCGGCACACCCCAGACATTTTTTGGTCAGACAGACCTCTTCCACGCCAAGGGGCGCCCCATGAGCGTCCGCCGATCCCGCTTTGTTGGGGCTGCCGTAGGCAATCTGGGTTTTCAGCATGATCAGGGACGGCCGTCCGCCTTCACTGCGCGCATTTTCGATGGCCGCGGCAATCGCCGTGACATCGTTGCCGTCTTCCACCGCCTGCACGTGCCAGCGGCAGGCCTCGAAGCGGCGGCGCACATCCTCGGTAAAGGCAATGGCGGTGCTCCCCTCGATGGAAATGCCGTTGTCGTCATAGATCACGATCAAGCGCCCCAGTCCCAAATGGCCGGCCAGTGAGGCCGCTTCGGACGAAATGCCCTCCATGAGATCGCCATCGCCGCACATTACATAGGTAAAATGATCGATAACCTCGGCATCCGGACGGTTGAAGCGGGCCGCCAGATGGCGCTCGGCCATGGCCATCCCAACGGCATTGGCAAACCCCTGGCCGAGGGGCCCGGTGGTGGTCTCCACGCCCGGGGTGTGGCCGTATTCCGGATGCCCCGGCGTCTTGCTGCCCCACTGGCGGAAATTCTGGAGGTCGTCCAGGCTGAGGTCGTAGCCGGTCAGGTGCAGCAAGCAATAGAGCAACATCGAGGCATGCCCCCCGGACAACACGAAGCGGTCCCGATTGGCCCATTGGGGGTTGGCCGGGTGATGCTTCAAAAATTGGGTCCAAAGGACGTAGGCCGCCGGCGCCAGTCCCATGGGGGCGCCCGGATGGCCGGAGTTGGCTTTCTGGACGGCGTCCATGGAAAGCGTTCGGATGGTGTTGATGCAGATCGTGTCCAGATTTTTCGGGCTGGCAGCGCCACCTTCAGTCATTGTGTCATCTCCCTTTGGCTGAGCCTTCATCATGGCGTTGCCGTCCCCTGGACGGCAACAATGCTATCCCTCTTGGTAAACCAAGCTCTTGCGCATGGATGCCTTGGAAAAGCCATGGGTGCCCGGCATGCGGCGGGGCGGTCTAAAGGGCGCGCATGGATTCCGGCTTCAGCGCCACCCCGCCCCGTCGGGCGCGCTCGATCAGTTCCAGGGCCTGTTCCTTGTCCGTTGGCATCTTCAGTTTGAGCGGCAGATAATTGGAGGCATGATTGGCATGAAACAGGCCGCCGGACATCGTG
>CAYMQN010000156.1:1901-8994 GCA_964392545.1 uncultured Desulfobacteraceae bacterium | reverse complement strand
CATGCTGCTACATCTCTACATCCTCCAGGCACGTCATGTTCTTCATGGTGCATGCGTTTCGCCCCTAGCATTTATCTAACGAACAGTCGCTAGAGGATGGTTTTACGACCACCCGGCATTGCAACGCGGGTAGCGGGTAATGTGGAATCGTTTATCTCAGCGGAAAGGAATCGAACACCATGCTCAAGCGAACCATCATGCTGGCGACTTTTTTGGCTGTTCTGTTTTTGGGGGGACTCCCGGTGGACGCGGCCAGTCTCAAGATCGGCCTCATCGACACCCAGCGCGTGCTGCGGGAGTCGAAGGTGGTTCAGACCATGCGCCAGAAGCTCCTGGACCAGCTCAACGAAAAACGCGCCGTGTTCAGTAAACAGCAAGCGGCGGTCTTGGAGAAGGAGGCCAAGCTCAAGGTGGAACAGAGCAGTCTGCCCCCCGAGGAACTGCGGCAACGGCAGATCGAACTGGCCCAGGAGGCGAAGAACCTGGGGCGGCTCAAGGTTGACCTGGAAGAGGAGCTGGAGCGGAGCAACAACGAATTCACGGCCCGCTTCGTGAAAGATCTGCGCCAGGTGGTGTCCGGCTTTCAGAAGGAAAAGGACTACACCCTGATCCTGGAGAAAGGCAACGTGGTGGCCAGCGACGACGGGATCGATATCACCGACGATATCATTCGGCTCTACGACAAGAAGGGGACGTCCTGATGCCGACCGTTATCGGCACTGATGGCCCTGGAACCCCCTTTTCAGGGAAAGGCCAAAGCAAAACGGTCCTCGGTTGTAGGATTGCGGGGGAACGTTCGTGACGGTCGGCATCGCCGTGGCACTGCCCGAACCGGATGACGTGACCTCTGACGGGGAGGCCCTGCTGGAGGCGGCCCGCGGCGTTCAGCAGTCCAAGGGCGGCAGCCTTGCGGAAGCGCTTTACGGCCTCGAGGGGGTCTCCGAAAGAAAGGTTTTGGCGCTGCTTGGCAGGCGCTACGGCCTCCCGGTGCTGGACCCCCTGCCGGATCACGAACCACCGGTGGGGTTGACCGAGCGGGTCGCTATCCAGTTTCTCAAAAAGCACGGCCTGCTGCCGCTGCAGCCCGCCGAAGGTCCGGGCCTCATGGCCGTCAGCCGGCCCGAGGAATTCCAGGCCGCCGACGATCTGACCGCGTTGCTGGGCCTGGAGGGCTTCGATATGGTGCTGGCGGCTCCGGAGGCCGTCATGCGGGGCATCAATCGGGTCTACGACCAGAACCGGCACTCCGCCGCCGAGCTGGTCCAAGACTTGGAGGATGACAGCGGGGACCTCATGGCGGATCTTGCGAACACCACCGACCTGCTGGACGACACCAGCGACGCCCCCATTGTCAAGCTGGTGAACCATATCCTGGCACAGTGCATCAAGTCCCGCGCCAGCGACATCCACATCGAGTCCTACCAGGACGCGATGGCCATCCGCCAGCGGGTGGACGGCATCCTATACGATCTGGTGCAGCCTCCCAAGCATATCCAGTCGGCCCTGATCTCCCGCATCAAGGTGATGGCCGACCTCAACATCGCCGAAAAGCGCCTGCCCCAGGACGGACGCATCGACCTCAGGGTGGGCGACCAGGAGGTGGACGTCAGGGTTTCCACCATTCCCACGGCTTTTGGAGAACGGGTGGTGCTGCGGCTGCTCAACAAAACCAGACTTCAACTGGACCTGGGCGAGATCGGGCTCGACCCTGAGCGGCTGGGGACCCTGCGGAAACTCATCCGCATGCCCCACGGCATCATTTTGGTGACCGGCCCCACGGGCAGCGGCAAGACCACCACCTTGTATGGCATCCTCTCGGATATCAATACCGCCGACATCAACATCATCACCATCGAAGACCCCATCGAATACCAACTGCGGGGCATCAGCCAGATACAGGTCAATCCCAAGATCGAACTGACCTTCGCCAGGGGGCTGCGCTCCATCGTACGCCAGGACCCGGACGTGATCATGGTGGGGGAGATCCGGGACCGCGAAACCGCCGACATCGCCATCCAATCGGCCTTGACCGGACACCTCGTTCTCTCGACCCTGCACACCAACGACTCGGCCAGCGCGATCACCCGACTGGTGGATATCGGGGCCGAACCCTTCCTGATTTCTTCGGCGGTGATTGCTGTGGTGGCCCAGCGCCTGGTGCGGGTCCTCTGCCAGAGCTGCAAGACGCCCTATACGCCTGACACCACCGACCTGCAGGCCATCGGCATGGATGCCGATCGGTCCATGAACGACGGCCTCTTCGAGGCTCGGGGCTGTGAGGCCTGCCTGCAGACGGGGTTCAAGGGGCGCTCGGGAATTTTCGAAATTCTGACGATGGACCAGGAGCTCAAGCAGATCGTGCTGGAGACCTTCGATTCGCAACGCATCAAGGCCGCCGCCGTGTCCAAGGGCATGGAATCCCTGCGGCAGGACGGTATCCGCAAGGTGCTCGCAGGCACCACCACCATTGCCGAAGTGTTGCGCGTTACCCAGCATTGAAGGGCTGGGTTGCGGATTGGCACGCCGACGCCTCTGCATTTTTCCTCAGCGGCGGCGGGATGATGGCACGGTTGCGAAGAGCGCCAAATTGAAGAGGCAGCCGGCATAAGCCCGCTGCCTCTTCATTCGGAGGGAGTAATGGAACGGAGTACAACTGCTGCTGATCATCACCTCGCACGATTAGAGGCGGATTTCCCTCCTGTTAGTTTTTCATGATTGCGGAAGAAAACCGGAACGCCGCCGTTAAAAATTTTCTTGTTCCATATCAAAACCTCAACCAATTCTAGCACAAACCTCACGCCTTCGTAGCAATTTTAATTGGATCGTTCAAAATCCTAGCACCTATCCATAACCATCCGGGAGAAACTGATCCATGCCCAATCATGCCCCATTGAAGCCTGTGCTTGCGGATCGTCCTACGCGTATGGTGCTGGTCCAAGGCACCAATCCGCTTTTAAATCAACTCCTCGCCACCTATCTGATGACCGTCGCCGGAGTCGCCTCGACGGTCCAGCCGAAAGACGAACCCACGCCGGCCGATGCTGCAATACTTCGTCTGATAGACGCTCAAGGGTGCGAGGCCTCCCAGCTGTCCGGTTTACTGAAAGGGGGCCCCCCTTCGGAAGGCCTTTACGCAGTGGCCCTGTTCAACGCCGACCTTGCCATGCGGCTCGAGAGAGAGGCCCTGGCTCTCGGCGTACGGGGCGTCTTTTACCGATCCGATCCGCCGGAAACTTTAGCCAAAGGGGTCAAAGCGCTGCTGGACGGGGAGCTTTGGTACTCCCGCAAAGTAACGGCGCGCCTGCTTCTTGAACGGGCACCCGAAGAATCCTCTGACGGCGCCTGGTTCATTCTGACCTCCCGGGAAAGGGAAATTCTACGGCAGCTGGCCGCCGGGTCCACCAATCAGGCTATTGCCGATGCGCTCTGCATCAGCCTCCACACCGTTAAATCGCACCTCTATAATATCTACCGCAAGATCCAGGTGAATAATCGGCTCCAGGCCATTCTCTGGGCCGTCCGTCACGCCCGCGGCTGACAGCCGCCCCGCCATCCGTTGGTATGAGACCACGCGCTTCCCGGGCGGTTTCGTCTCATCCATTTTTCCGGTGATAATCTCCAAAAAATCAGAAGTAATTCATTCCTCCGACCGATATTCATCCCGGCCTCACCGGTGATAGGGTGCCGTCAAAATCAACCGCGCAGGAACTTTGCTGGCTCGATCCGTTCGAGAACCAGAAAGCCCGAACCGCCAGAGAGGTGGATTCGGGCTTTTTTTTGCGCAAAGTAACCCAATGAAAGGAGACAGGCAATGTTACACAGGCATCTCGTGAGGGTGACGGTTTTAACCTTTTTAATGATGGTTCTGGGGGCCGGTGGTGCCGCGGCCTCCGCAGCGCAGCTGGTAGACGCGAATGCGTTCCAGTCCCAACTGGGTTTTTTCCCCATCGAGGCCCAATACGTCCGCGGGGCTTTCACCTACACCCATTCCCTGCCCGAGGCGATGGTGCTGGAATCCGCTTATCTGGATCTGAGCTTTATCGGCGATCTCACCGACGCGCAGGGATCCTTCTGGTTTTTCGACTGGGATTTCACCGAATTTGCCGGCGTATCCATTGGCAGTGCGGAGCCATGGAACAACCCGCCCCGCAATCGGCTGGGGCGATACTTTCAGGGGCAGTCTTTCCAGGGCTGGAACGCCTGGGGGCCTGGATTTCGAAGCAGCCTGGACTGGACGCCCATCGGAGAGGTCGACAACAGCGACTACGAGGTCTCCCTCTCCGAAGACAGTCTTTCCTGGCTGAACGCGAACCGCAGCATCTCCGTGACGCTTTGGGTCTGGAACAGCCTCGGCACCGGCGATGCCTTTCTTCAGAAATCCGAGCTCTGGGGCACCCCCCAGGCCGCCCCGGTGCCGATTCCCGGAACCCTGGCCTTGTTGGCGCCAGCCGTTCTGGGGCTGATCGGTCTGCGTAGGAGACGGTAGAATGGAACGGCGCCGCAGCATGCGATTCGACCTTACTCTCCCGGCGCTGGTGTTTGTAAACACCGGCGCCGGTGGGAAACAACGGACCTTGGAGCTGAAGACGCGAAACCTCTCCGCGGCGGGAGCCTTTTTCCTGACGCCCGCCCCCCCGGACGAAGCGTCTTGGTTGGAAGTGGCGCTAATGATTCAGACCGACGCATTGCCCATGGTTGCCGGCGACGGGGGCGGACCCAGAAGTTGTGTCCGCCTCCGTGGACATGTGGTGCGCCGGTCGCCGGACGGTTTTGCCGCAACGTTCGGTCGCCAGACGCGGATCTTCCCCTTGGAGGATCTCCTGGAACGTCTCCAGCGGGAATTGATCTGGATCCGCCGGAACCACTCGGAAGAGCTTGCACAGCGGCTGGTGCGGGTGACCTGAAGGACAACAAGCCCGGGGCAAGTTTGATCCGGCATGGACTTACTCTGTCACAATGTACGGATGTTCAGGCAACTGATCGTAAAAGTTGGCGAGATTCCGTCGTTGCGCCCAGTCTTCTTCCGTGAGGCGGTTTTGAAATTGCCTGGATCGGCGGGTGGTCCAGAACGCCTCCATGGCCGACTGGTACTGCCGGCCGATATCGTCGGGGGTGGACCCGCTCCGGGCCGCGGCTTCGCCTTGATACGTGAGCACCTTGGCCGCGTAGCCGAAAAGATCCAGGCCCAATCGGTAGTCGGACGCCTGCAGCGAGGAAAAACCGGACGGCATGATGGCTTCAGCCGGTATCTTCCATCCGGCCGGCGTCCACAGAAGGTCGAAGGCTTCGTGGCCGCTGCCGAACCGGGCCCGGGTGCCGTCGTCGGTCAGTTGCGGCGGCCCTAAGCGCTCGGGATCGACGACCAGGTCGATTTTCAGCGGCAGCAGACGGGCGTGGCGATCGAGCACCTGCAAAGCCTGTGTGCCGTGACGTCTCTCCAGGTCGGCGCGCAGGCGTCCGGCCGATTCCACGAAGGCGAAGATGGCCCGGAGGGCGCGCTCTTCCCGCGGGGAGGCCGTGCTGAGGATGGCGAAGGTCTCCCAGTCGCCCTTTTCGAAGGCGGCTGTGGCTTGCTCCAGGGCGTGGCACGCGGCCACGGAGCGGTCCGGCGTGGATGATGGCGCGACGCTTTCCGGCGCCGAGGAGGCGCAGGACAGAAGAAGGCCGCAGGCCAGGGCGAGGGTCGTGCATCTCAGGCGCGTTCGCATGGGAACCTCCGGAAATTCAGTTTAGGTCACAAAGTCGATGGATAATCCCGTGTTTATCCGCCAGCTGATAACCCCTGAGTGTTAGACCGGTATCAGGGCCGCGGTGTATCTATTGTGGATTTTTTATTTCCAAAGCGCATTTTCGCGCGAGATCTAATGCGCCGCCAACAAACCCTTGACAAGATCCATTTTCACTGTCGATATGCGGCGAATCGCCGCACGAAAACCGGAGTCGGGGTGTCATGATAAAAATGGTTCGCGTCGTGTTGTCGTTGCTGTTGCTCCTGGGCGCTGGTGGGTGCAGCCATGCGGGATTTTTCAACACGCCGCCCCCCGGTGTCCGGATTATTCCGCGGTCCGGAGATACTCCCGCAGCGGACGTTTTGACCGTGGCGGATCCCCTGGTCCTGGCGCGGGATCTGCTGGACCACGGCCGTATGGTGGCCGCAGCCGCTCAACTGGAGCAAGCCACGGCCCGGCGTCCGAAGGGGGATCCGGAGGTCGCGTTTCTGCAGGGACGGCTGGCGCTGGACCGGGGCGACGTGAAAGCGGGGGTGAAGTGGCTGAGGGCCTGCCTGGCCCGGGAGCCGGACCGGGCCGAGGCCCACCATGCTTTAGGCGTGGCGCTGGACGGAGAAGGGAAGGCGGAGGAGGCGCGGGAGGCGCTTCAGCGCGCATGGGCGTTGGACCCCGGCCGGGCCGACTTCACCCACGACCTGGGGGTGGCGTGGCTCCTGGCCGGCGAACCGGAAAAGGCCCTGCCACTCCTGCGCCGGGGCCTGACCCAGCGGCCGGGAGACCAGCGGGCAGTGAACAACTTGGCCGTCTGTCTGGGGCTTGCCGGCCGGCGGGAAGAGGCCTTTGCCCTGCTGCGCGCCTCCCAGACGGAAGCCGCGGCTAGCAACAACATGGGCGTCATCTGCCGCCTGACCGGCGCACGCTCCGAGGCCCTGGATCACTTCCGGGAGGCATTGACGCTGGATCCAGGCCTGACGGCAGCGGCGGTCAACTTGGAGCGGACGCTGAGCGAGCAAGAAATCCCGTCTTCACGCCGGTCGTCGGACGCGCATGACACCCCCTCCGCATTTACCACCCGGCAATCAGCAGGAGAAATCAACACAGCCCAGTCAACGGGCGATTCGAAATAGCCCGGCCACGCTCCTGCCTATCCATACGAAGCGGTGCCGTTCTCGCTTATTACCGAAAATTCGGCCCTGCAATCTTCCAAAAAAAAGGCGGCGCCAACCGGCGCCGCCTTTTTGAAGATTATCACGAATCCATCACAAAAACACCCAAGCCCGTCGTGTCGATGAAAGCCGGAATCTCTTCCGTGCGACGGGGATCCTACGTTGCGCGGGCGTCCGAAAAAAGCTCCTCGTCCCCGC
>CAYMQN010000156.1:0-1891 GCA_964392545.1 uncultured Desulfobacteraceae bacterium | reverse complement strand
CCGCTGGATGTCCCCACCATCGATGCGAAGCCGACGCGCCGTCGGAAATTGTGGAGATCGTCCGCAAAGGACGGGAAAGGCAATAAGCAAGGGGCAAGCTCAAGGCTCAAAGCTGAAAGGACAACCAGGGAAAAATTCAAAGCCAATCTTTCATATTTCCATTCCGGTTCGACCCTTTCAGCTTATCGCTTTCAACTCCGTGTGTGCCAGTTCCAGGCGGTGTGGACGATGTCTTCCAGACCGGGGCGGTGTGGCTGCCAGCCGAGTTCTTTGCGGGCTTTCCCGGCCGAGGCCACCAGAACGACCGGATCGCCGGGGCGACGGGGGGCTTCCTTGACCGCGATGGGGCGACCGGTGACCCGGCGGGCGGTCTCGATGACCTGACGTACCGAATAGCCGCTGCCGTTGCCGAGATTATAGACGGTGCTCGGGGCCCCTGTCATCAGGGCATCCAGGGCCAGGAGGTGGGCGGCGACCAAATCGTTGACATGGATGTAGTCGCGCACGCAGGTGCCGTCCGGGGTAGGGTAGTCGGTGCCGAAGACGTGGATGTTCTCGCGTTTGCCGGCGGCCGCCTGGAGAACGAGAGGGATCAGGTGGCTTTCCGGATCGTGGCGCTCGCCGATGGTGGCGGACGGGTCGGCCCCGGCGGCGTTGAAATAGCGCAGGCAAATGGATTTGAGCCCGTGGGCCGTTTCGCAGGCCTTGAGCATGTTTTCCACGTAGAGCTTGGTTTCGCCATAGGGACTGGTGGGCGCCAGGGGATGGGCCTCGTCGATGGGGGTGTATGCCGGCTCGCCGTAGACGGCGGCGGAGGACGAGAAGATGAATTTGTCTATGCCGTGGTGCACCATGGCTTCCAACAGATTCGCCGTGGCGGCCACATTGTTGCGGTAGTATTTCAAGGGCTGCTGCACGGACTCGCCCACCTCGATCAGGGCCGCGAAATGCATGACGGCATCGACGGCATAGGTGGTGAAGACGTTGTCCAGCAGCACGGCATCCTGGATGTCGCCTTTGACGAAGTCGCCCCCGGGCAAGAGCTCCCGATGACCGGTGGACAGGTTGTCGAGGGTGATCGGCTGATGGCCGGCCTCCCGCAGGGCCTTGACCATGTGGGTGCCGATGTAGCCGCAGCCGCCGATTATGAGGATATTTAGAGACATACCGCCTGCTTTAGGATGCAAGAAGCGTCAAGCTCAAAGCTGAAAGCTCAAAGGCTGCCTACGGCAGAGCTGAAAGCGTCAAGCTCAAAGGAACACAACAAAAGCAACTTAAAGCCACCTTGATGTAAATTTTACTGATGCCTTTCCCCTTCAGCTTTCAGCTTTGAGCTTGACGTTTTTCTTTTTTCTATCGAATTGATGAGGCCCTTGATCATGGCCGCAATTTCGATGGCTTCGGATTTTAGTTCGTTATAGATATTCGTGGGTATCCAGGCTTTTCTATGGAAAATTTCAAGCAGTGTGGTGGTTTCGTATAGACTGCCCCTGGCAATGTAACAAAAATGCCTGAATTCTTTTGGAGAAAACCGGCCTTTTCCTTCGGCGATGTTCATGGCGATACTGGCGGCGGCGGATTCAATCTGCTCCAGCAAGCGGTAATGCTGGCGTCCGCTGTCTATGGATTCCGCTGCGTCAATGACCATCACGGCAAATGCCACGGCGCGGTCCCAAACCTTCAAATCCTCATACCCAAACTGCTGCATATCGCTATACCGTATTCGCTGATTGGTGCGGGGTAAAGGTTTTCCTTTCAGCTTTGAGCTTGACCCTTCAAGCTCTGCCGAAGGCAGCCCTTTCAGCTTTAAGCTTTCAGCTTTGAGCTTTTTTCAAGCTTATCTCCGGCCGTCCGATGG
Organism: uncultured Desulfobacteraceae bacterium; assembly: GCA_964392545.1. GTDB lineage: Bacteria > Desulfobacterota > Desulfobacteria > Desulfobacterales > UBA5852 > JABZFP01. The sequence goes on along the minus strand of CAYMQN010000156.1, from coordinate 33 downwards.
CGAAGTAGGCGAAGCCCTGGGAGGCCAGGAGGG
>CAYMQN010000155.1:0-9099 GCA_964392545.1 uncultured Desulfobacteraceae bacterium | reverse complement strand
TCTGGCCGGCGGGGTGGAGCACATGTCCGGGGTGCCCTATACGGTGGAAGAAGCCCGCTGGGGCTGCCGCCTGCAGGACAAGGTCTTCGTGGATCGGCTGATCCGGGCCCTGCACTGCGGCTCGCATGTGATCCCCCATCCCGAGGACGGCCCGGTGGATGCCGAACAGCCGCCTTTGAACTTCTTCAAGGGCAAGCCCTATATCATGGGGCACACGGCCGAATTCGTGGCCCAGCATTACGGCATCTCCCGGGAGGCGATGGACGACGTTGCCCTGCGAAGCCACAACAACGCCGAACGCGCCACCCGGGAAGGCGCTTTTGCCGAAGAAATCGTTCCCCTGGAAGTCCCCCGCCGCAAGAAAGAGCCCCTGGTATTCGATCGTGACGAGCATTTCCGGCCCGGCATCACCCTGGACGATCTGCGGCGCCTGCCCCCGGCCTTCCTGCCGGACGGCGGCAAGGTCACCGCCGGCAATTCCAGCGGTCTCAACGACGGTGCCGCCGCCATGGTGATCATGGGGGCGGACCAGGCCCGCGAATGGGGCCTTACCCCCCTGGCCCGCATCCGGGCCGTGGGCATGGGGGCCTGCCACCCCTCCGTCATGGGGCTTTCGCCGGTGCCGGCCGTCCGGAACCTGATGGAACGCTCGGGGCTCGAACTGGCCGACTTCGAGCTCATCGAGCTCAACGAAGCCTTTGCCGCCCAATACCTGGGCTGCGAAATCGAACTGGGCCTCAACCGCGGGAGGACCAATGTCAACGGCTCCGGCATCGGCCTGGGGCACCCCGTGGGCGCCACCGGGGCCCGAATCATGGTCACCCTGCTGCACGCCCTCAAGCACGGCGGGAAATCCCTGGGCCTGGCCACCCTCTGCGGGGGCGGCGGCGTCTCCATGGCCTGCGCCCTGGAAATGCTCTGATCCGGGAGGCCCCACCATGGACCATCCGCATATCTGGGCTGAAATCGACCTCGACGCCATCGCCCACAACGTTCGTGAGTTGCGGCGCATTACTGCCCCCCGGGCCCGCCTCATGGCCGTGGTGAAAGCGGACGGCTACGGCCACGGCGCGGTCGAAGTGGCCCGCACGGCCTTATCCGCCGGGGCCGACCTGCTGGCCGTTGCCCGCATCGACGAAGGCCTGGCGCTGCGCCAGGCCGGCATCGGGGGGCCCATCCTGGTCTTCGGTCCTACCCCGCCGGCCTTCGCCGAGCATCTGGTGGCCTACGATCTCATTCAAAGCGTCACCGGATTGGCCCCAGCCCAGGCCCTGGATACGGTGGCCCGCCGCTGCGACCGTACGATCCCCATTCATCTCAAGGTGGATTCCGGCATGGGGCGCCTGGGCCTGCTGCCCGACGCCCGGCGCAGCGATGCGACATCGTCCTCCGTGGCCGAGGTGTCGGCCATCACCCGCTTGCCGGGACTGCGGCTCGAGGGGGTCTATACCCATTTTGCGGCCGCGGACGAAGCCGACAAGGGGTATGCCCACCGGCAATTCACGGCATTTACGGATTTCCTGGAGGATTTGGAGGAAGCCGGCATCGCGGTCGGCATGCGCCATGCCGCCAACAGCGCCGCCATCATCGACCTGCCCGAAACCCACCTGGACGCCGTACGACCCGGGATAGCGCTTTACGGCCTATACCCTTCCCGGGAAGTCGATCACCACCGCATCGCCCTGAGACCGGCCCTGGCCCTCAAATCCCGTCTGCTTCAGGTCAAATCCGTGCCGACCGGCTTCAAGGTCAGCTACGGCATGACTTGGGCGGCCCCGGCCCCCACCGTCATCGGCACCGTGGCGGCCGGCTATGCCGACGGCATCCAACGACGGCTTTCCAATCGGGGTGTCATGCTGGTGGGCGGACGGCGGGTGCCCATGGTGGGCCGGGTCTGCATGGATCTGATCATGCTGGACCTGGGGCCTGGAGCGTCGGCGGCCCCCGGCGACGAAGTGGTCCTCATCGGCGGCCAGGGGGAGGAGGTGATTTCCGCCGACGAGGTGGCCGACCTGCTGGATACCATCAACTACGAAGTGATCTTCACCAACCCCACCCGCGTGCCGCGGGTGTACCGAAGATAAATCGGAAGCTGTTTTCTTCGATCTTTCCGGTTGCCGGGTCAGCTTTTTTCGCCTTCTCCCGGAATCAGGTGGATATCTTCCGCAGCGATCGCCAAATGGACCGGATCCCCCTCCGCCAGCCCGCTGCGCAGCAGATCCCGCCGACTGTCGATGGCGTGAAAGGCCAAGCCGTCGACATCGATCCGGACTTCGGCATAGAACCCCCGGTTCAAGACGGTGCGCAGGCGGCCCTCGAGTCGGTTGAGGGAGGGCTCCGGGGCCGGATGGCGGCCGACCCGGACGTTTTCAGGCCGGATGGCGACCGCGTGTAAGCCGTTGCCCCGGGGGCGGCACCGCAGGCGCAGGCCTCCCAGATCGGCCCATTCCCCATCGATGCGGGCCTCGAAAAGATTCTTCATGCCGACGAAATCCGCCACGAAGGCCGTTTCCGGGCACGCGAAGACCCGGGCCACCGATCCGACCTGCTCGATCCGTCCACCATGCATGATCGCCGTGCGCTGGGCCAGAAAATGGGCTTCGGCAAAATCGTGGGTGACCATCAGCAGCGTGATGCCCGTATCCCGGTGCAGGGACTTGATGAGCCCCCGAATATCCTCGCGGAAATTGGGGTCCAGGGCGGTCAGGGGTTCGTCCAGGAGCAGGACGGAGGGCGCCACGGCCAGGGATCGGGCCAGCGCGACCCGTTGTTTTTCGCCCCCGCTCAGGGAATGAATGCGGCGCCCCAGGAGCCGCTCCAGGCCGAGGCGCGCGATCAAAGGCGCCAGGGCCGGCAGGGGGCCGGCGCAGTAGCGCTGGCCGTAGCGGATGTTCGCTTCCACTGTCAGATGGGGAAAGAGCGCGTGATCCTGGTAGACGATGCCGATATGCCGGCGCTCGGGCGGCAACGATGTCACGTCGCGGCCGTCGATCAGGATGCGGCCCCGGTCCACGGGCACCACGCCGATGATGGCTTCGAGCAGGAGGGTTTTGCCGGCACCGGTGGGTCCCAGCAAGGCAAAGGCTTCTCCGGCGGCCACCTGCAGATGGATGTTTTCCAGGGCAAAACCGGGCAGCACCACGGAGAGGCCTTCCACGCGGATCATGGTGCCGTCCCCCGCCGGGGCGATACCCAGCGCAGCAGCAGGAAGAAGACCAGGCAAACCAGAATCAGGCCCACCGCCACGGGCTGGGAGTATTTCAGGCCGTAGGCCGTAAACCGCTCGTAGATCAGGACCGAGGCCACCATGGGATGATAGGCCACAATCACCACCGCCCCGAATTCGCTCACCGCCCGGGCCATGCACATGATCAGCCCCACGAGCATGCTGCGCCAGGCCAGGGGGAAGGTCACCCGCCAAAAGGTGGCCCCAAAAGAAGCCCCCAGGCTGCGCGAGACGGTCTCCAGGCGTTGGGGCACCGCCTCGAAGCCGGTTTTGACGGCGTTGACATAAAACGGCAGCCCCACGAAGGTGAGCACGCAGACGATTCCGGTGACCGTCCCCATGATCCTGACATTCAGTTGATCGAGAATCCGGCCCAGCCAATGGTGACGGCCGGCCAGGCTCAGCAGGGCGATGCCCACCACCGGATGCGGGATCATGATGGGCAGATCCACCACGCTTTCCACCAGGCGCTTGCCGGGGAACGATTTGCGGGCCAGAAGATAGGCAAAGGGGGTGCCGAAGACAAACGAGAGCAGCGCGGCCGCCCCCGAGGTGTAGAGGCTCATGCCGATCGCGCGCAAAACGTCGGGATCGCTCCAGGAGGCGGCCAGGTCCGCGACGGTCGGCTGGCGCACCATCTCCACCAGCGGCAGCAGGATAAAGGCCGTGACCACCACGCTGGCCGCCAGGGCCAACCCCCGGAAAAGATCACGTTGCCGACGGACGGTCGGCGGATGCGCAACATCGCTCATGGGAGGGCCGGGATCGGACATTTAGGCAAAGGGGAGACAAGGCTGCGGCCCTCTCCGGGCACCGGGTCGTTGGAACCCGGAGAGGACCCGCCGTCGTTCCTTAGGGGCTGACCACCACCAGGGGCTGCAGCTGGGGCGGCAGGGCCTCCCGCTCGGCCTCCGAGGCCACGCGGCAGGGAATGAAGGGGGGCTGTCCCATGGCCTCCAGCACCTTCATGCCGCCATCCGGGTCCAGCAGATAGGCCATGAAAAGCAGGGCGCCGTCCGGATTGGGCCCCTCTTTGACCATGGTGATGCCGTAGGTGCAGCTTTGGCCGGTGCGTGTGATCCAGGTGCCCGGTTTCTTGCCGGTGACCTTCACCTGGGCCTGCTTGTAGACATCGTCGTATTCATAGCTGCCGAGGTTGATTTCGTCGGGCAGCTCGAGAAAGTTCAACTCGTGCTGGACGGCCACGGAGCGGTATTCCCAGGCGTAATCCATATTGCCGGTTTTGAGCAGCGACACCAGCTCCACGGATTTGGGCCGGACGTTGGCCTCGGGCCGGTTGGCCAGCGCGCGGTCGTAGAGCCCGGGCTGGTTGTAATGGCGCTCGGCCAGTTGCAGGACCATCAGGCTGCGGTAGCCGCAGGGATCCAGGTTGGGGTCGGAGTGTCCCCAGACCACGCCCTCGCGGGCCAGGATCTCATACCAGTTGTCGCCGTTGATTTCGTCGGCATAGCGGCTCTGGGGGGTGTAGCAGAGCACCAGACGGTTGGTGGCAAAACGGATATCCCAGTCGGCATAGTCGGGCATCAGGGTCTTCTCGATGACCTTGTAGTCCGCGGAGGCCATGATATCGGCCGGTTTGTGCAGCTCCGAAACCATGCGGGCCATTTTGGTGCTGCCCCCCGCCTCGCGCTGGATATCGATGTCCGGATGGGCCGCCTCGAAATTTTTTTCGATCTGGGCGAAGGGCACCGTCAGGCTGCCGGCGTGAAACACGATAACCGCCTCCTTGGCCGCGGCGGCCCCGGCCGCGCAGCAGACCAACAGGCATACGATCAGCGCCCATCGAAGAGGGAGCATTCTTTTCCCGACCATGATGTTCTCCTTCCTGGAAATGGTTTGAAACATCCGCTCGCACACTCGCTAATCCGTGGCGAGTTGATCCGTTTTAGGGTAGACCATCTTACCGCTGGAGGAGACATCGTAGCCCTCCAGCAGCTTCGCCAGCTCGCGAAACGCCTCTTCCGGCAGCAGGCCCAGAAAGAGCTGGACCCCGGGGTCGAAAAAGCGGTCCTTGGTAATCAGCAGATCGTAGCGCTCCCAGCGCAGGGGAACGAAATCCAGCCCCAGCATGCCGGCCACGGCCCGGATGCCCGGCCCCACATCGGCCCGCCCGGCCAGGACTTCCAAGCCCACGTCGAGATGGCGGACCACGGTGTGGTGGTAGCCCTCGATGGATTCACCGGCGATGCCCGCCTTGGCCAGTTCCCGGTCCAGCAGCAGCCGCGTGCCCGTGGTGTTGGGTCGATTGACCAGGGTCAGCCCCGGCTGCGCCAGATCGGCCACCGCCTGAATACCCCGGGGGTTGCCCCGGGCCACGATCAACCCCTGCTCCCGTCGGCAAAAATTGACCACTGCCGGCTGCCGCTCGAGTTCCCGATCGGCATACTCGAAATTATAGTCGGATTCGTCTTCCTGGATCAGGTGGCTGGTAGCCATGTGGCAGAGGTTGCGGCGCAAAGCCCGCAGTCCGCCCAGGCTGCCCAGGTTGCCCAGGACGGCGACATGGTCCGGGTACTGCCGGTTGAAAAGCGAAAGGGACTTGTCCAGCAGGGGATCGTTGCTGCCGGCCACGATCAGGAGCCCCTCGTAAGGCGGCAAGCGCCGCGGCGGCTCGGGGTAGTTGATGGTATTGGCCTCGACCCACTGTTCCACGAGGTGTTTCGGAAACAGCCATTTGCCGGTAATTTTGGTGGCCGGCAGACCCTTTTCGGCCACCAGGGTGTAGACCATCTTTTCGTTGACCCCTAGAAATTGGGCCACTTCCTTGGTCGACAAAAGATCGTGCATGGGGCACCCGCCTTTCCATTCGCCGCCCGACCCGATAAACGCAGGGTGTGGCGCCGTCGACACATAATGAGATATATGCCGGAGTTAGAACTTATAATTTTGGTGTCATGGAATGTCAATATTTAGTTGCTTCGGTAACCATGGTCGATTTTACGATCGCTGCCGCTTTCAAATAACACCTGAATACTTTCGATTACGATGATGCCAACCGTTCCGCGATCGAACCCCGGACAACGGCAACCCTCCATCGCTCAACCGATATGGCTCAACCAGGACGGCGCATCATCGCGTCCTGACACGCGTTGGCCTGTTTACGAGCACGTGATGAAAAAGGGGGCGATCTACGCGGCGGGCGGGAGGCCATGGCGCATCAAAGCTCTTTCAGTTTCCGATTGCCCGGGGACTGCCGCAGGGATTCCCGCAACTGCTCCAGGGACTCCGACAGGGGCCGCAGGGCCTCGCCTTCCGGCAGGGGCAGCTCGTTCACGCCCCGGGTTTCAAGGGCTTCGATGACGTAGCTGAGGGTAAACTGGTCCACATCCCGGGCCGGGACATAGGTGAGGGATCCCTCGTCTTCCAGGCGCACTTGGTTGAGAACCCTGCCGGCCACCAGTTCCCCCAGCACGCGTTCGGTCAACCGCAGGGGCCGGCTCACCGCCGCGGCAATCGCTTCGGCCGTCAAGGGTGACTGCCCTTCGCCGAACTTGTGCACCACCAGACGAACGATCTGCAGGGCGATGAGTTTGCGCAGACCGGGGCTGGCCTTGGCCGTATCGGCTTCGAATTCATGCTGCCGGGCGTTCTGGGTGGCAAAAGAGATTTCCGCGCCGAAAAGAACGATGGCCCAGCTGGTCTGCAGCCAGATCAGGAAAAGGGGCAGGGCCGCGAAACTGCCGTAGATGGCGTTGTAGCGGGCAGCCCCCACCTGAAGCGAAATATAGAGCCACTGGAAGAGCTGATAGCCGGTGCCCGCCAGGATGCCGGCCGACAGGGCGGAGGTAAAGGCCACGCGGGTGTTGGGCATTAACAGGTAGATCATGGTAAACAGGATCCACACGAGAACGTAGGGGATCAGCTTGAAGGACAGGGAAATCAGCGGGCTGAAATAACCGATCAGGGCGATTTCCTCGGCGATCTGGCTGACATGGGTGGTAATGAAGACCGTCGCACTGCTCTGCATGATGAGCAACAGGGGACTGATCAGCATGATGGAAAGGTAATCGCTGAACTTGCGCACCAGGCTGCGCGGTTGACCGACACCCCAGATGCTGTTGAAGGCGTTTTCGATATTGCCGAGCACCTTGATCACCGTCCAGAAGAGCAGGGCCAGGCCGATGCCGGCGATGATGCCGCCCTTGGTGGTCTCCAGCATGGACTGCGCAAACACCACGATCTGGCCGAGGATCTCTTCCTGCCCCGGAAAGTTCTCGTAAAGCTGCTCCTCGAGCACCTTTTGAAAGCCGAAGCCCTTGGCGATGCCGAAGGCCATGGCGGCCACGGGCACGATGGACAGCAGGGTGTAAAAGGTCAGTGAAGAGGCCCGCAGCATGCCGGCATCTTCCCGAAACCCCCGAACCGAGAGGATCAGGACGCGCATCAGGCGGGTCGGGATGCGCTTCCACAGTGGCAGATCGGCCAGGCGGGTGCGCCAGATGTCGCCGCCGAGGAATTGCAGCATTTGATGGGTACGGGCCTTGGCAGATTCCAGCACGGCTTTGAATTTGGGCATGAGGCGGTCCTTGGCTTGAGGAGAGCGCGCCCGGCGGCGCAACGCCCGCGGATAGATCACGATATCAATTTTGCCCCGTCGGCGCAAGGCGCCCGACGGCCCGGCCCTTGCCTCGGTGCCCTCGATACGGTAAGGTCTCGACCATCACCTACTACCTGGTGGACTAGTCCGCCCTCCCGATGCGACCCATGCCAAAGATCTTCACGGCCCTCCGCATGCTGCGCTATGGCAAGCTCGTTCTTCCCCTTTTGGCCGTGGTCGCCGCCATTGAGGCCGCGGGCATCAAATTGTTGACGGCACCCTGAAATGCTCGCGATCGCAAGCCTTGGCCCCCCGGAGAGCACCATGTCAGAGGATCGCAAAAGAGGTAGGAATCATAAGAGATGAACGCAGCCTTGGTTGTCGACCATATTGTCCAGTGGCTCAAAGACTACTGCACCGCGGCCGGGTCAAAGGGGTTTGCGGTGGGTGTTTCCGGCGGGATCGATTCGGCGGTCACCTCCACCCTGTGCGCTCGGACCGGCAAGACCACCCTGCTCCTGGAAATGCCCATCTATCAGGCCCCCGAACAGGTCGCCCTGGCCCGGGCCCATATCGCATGGCTCGAGGCGCAATACCCCAGGGCCGAAGGAGTCCATCTCGATCTGACCCCCGCCTTCCAGGCCTTGGAAGCCATCCTGCCCCCCGGCGTCCAGGACGGTCTTACCATGGCCAACACCCGCTCGCGCCTGCGCATGACGACACTTTACGCCTTTGCCGGCCATCACCGCCTGCTGGTGGCGGGCACCGGCAACAAGGTCGAAGATTTCGGGGTGGGCTTTTTCACCAAATACGGCGACGGCGGGGTCGACCTGGCGCCCATCGCCGATCTGCTGAAAACAGAGGTGTACGCCTTGGGGAAGGTTCTGGGCGTGATCGAGGGGATTCTGCAGGCACCTCCCACGGACGGGTTGTGGGAGGACCGGCGCACGGACGAGGGGCAGCTCGGCGCCACCTATCCGGAGCTGGAGTGGGCCATGCACTTCGATGCCGTCGGCGACGACGAGGGCCGCCTGAGTGACCGCCGGCGGGAGGTGCTGGCCATCTACCGACGTTTCAACCGGGCCAACCGCCACAAAACGGCGCCGATCCCGGTGTGCCGCATCCCGGAGCCCCTCAAGGCCTGAATGAATATCCTCCCCCAGAACGGGAGCTATCCGACAGCCCCCGGTGAGGGGCTTCATTTATTTTTACGCCTTTGGTTTGTCATCCCCGTGCATGCGGCTGTGTCGCAATATGCACGAAAGGGATTTGCCCTAGGCCGTCATCCCGGCGGAAGCCGGGATCTCTCACCATT
>CAYMQN010000154.1:0-9103 GCA_964392545.1 uncultured Desulfobacteraceae bacterium | reverse complement strand
AAAAATAATTCGGAGCCCTGATCCGTTTTGGCGACTTCAGCGTTGGCTGGAAGGAGGATTGGTGAGAATAGCGGGGGGCGTGGTACGCTTGAAAACAAATTAAAAAAGCCCGGCCAAAGGCCGGGCTTTTTTAATGCTTACTGTCCCAGCAGGTTGGTCACGATGCCCGCCATCGGGGTCGCATAGATCAGAATCAGCGAAATGACCAGCGCATAGATACACAGCGACTCGATCATGGCCAGGCCGATCAGCATCGTAACGGTAACCTTACCGGAAGATTCCGGATTGCGGGCAATCCCTTCCACGGCGGACTTGAGGCCGAGCCCCTGGCCGATGCCGCAGCCGAAAGCCGCAATGGCGATACCGAAACCGGCTGCCGTTACACAAGCGATAAAGAATTTGAGAGCTTCAGCTTCCATACGTACACTTCCTCCTTGTTAAGATGTTGATGGTGTGGCTTCTTCCAATGCCCCATTAAAGGCATAAACAGGCTGACTCGATCGGTTTTGCACCGTGTGCCGGGCGACGAACGGCTTCAGTGGGCGTGCTCCATGGCGCCGGCAAAGTACATGATGGACAGCAGGAAAAACACGAAGGCCTGCACGAGGGCGACGAAAACCCCCAAGGCCATGATCGGCAGGGGCGCGAAGAAGGCGCCGGCCAGTGCGAAAAGGATCGCCAGGACCAGTTCGTGACCCATCATGTTGCCGAAAAGACGGAAAGAGAGGGAAAGAATCCGGGCGGCATGTCCGATCAGTTCGATGGGGAAGATGATCGGAATCATCCACCAGACCGGCCCCAGGAAATGTTTGATATAACCGGCACCGTGGTATTTGATGCCGATGATGTGGGTGAAGATGACCACCACCAGGGCACACCCCAGGGTGGTGTTCAGATTGGCCGTGGGCGGAAAGCAGGTCGGCACCAGGCCGATCAGGTTGCCGATGAAGATGTAGATGAAGATCGTCGCCACCAGCGGGAACAGCCAGCGCCCCTCCTCCCCTGCCACGTCGACCATGAAATCTTCGATGCCCTTGATGACGACCTCGAAAAAATTCTGGGCCTTGCCCGGGATCAGCTTGATGCTCCGGGCGCCGAGGAATCCGGCCCCGATGAGCAGCAGCATCACCAGCCAGGAGTAAATGACGTGAGGATTTTCATGAGCGAAGTGGGCCGGACCCGGACCGAACATTTCGAAGATTTTGACGAGAAACATCCACGGGTGTTCCATCCTTAAAACGCCTCCTTGAAAATGAGATTTTTCAACTCGCGCAGGGTTGCGACAACGATACTGGCGACCACGACCGACAACCCGACGACCAATCCCAGCGGGTCGACGTGGTGGCCGGAAATCAGGAAAAATATGACGACGCCGCTGGCAATGAAGCGGACGTAGTATTTGGCGATGATGACGTTATGGGAGACCAGATGGGGCGGGGTGAGGGATTTCTTCAGGGTGCGTGCCAGAAGGTGGAAGTTGACGGTGACAATCAGGCCGCCGGCCAGAATACCCAAGGCAAACGCGGGCGGGAAGACCAGCAGACCGACGAGAAGGGCGGCCGCAAAAAAAATCCAGTTGGCGCGGGTGATGAAACGGAGTATTCGCTGCTGGATGTCCAATTCGGTCCTGTTCGTCCTTTTGCGCCGCCGTTACGGCCGTCACAATTTGCGGCTTTTTCTGATCGCGAGACCGATATTGCGGTAACCGGCCGCGATGCCCATCCCCAGACCGATCAGGGTCAGCCAGGGGGCGCTGTCCATCCGTCGATCAAGATATACGCCCACGAAGAGTCCGATAAAAATCGACACGGCGATCTGCAAGCCCAGGCTGCTGTAATAGGCGAGTTCCCGGATCGCCCGTCGCGTTTCTCTTTTCATGGATGCAATCGGCGTTTCGACCGGAATTGGAGCGGTGCCCGCTCCACTCGAGTCAAGAGCAGTTACCATAGCTCCCTGGCGAAGTCAACGAAAAAGCCGTGGCCCCCGCCGGGACTCAAAGCCGCAGCTGATGTATATCGAACACCGGCCCGTCCTTACAGACATGCAGATAACCGGCGGTTTGGCCCGCGGCCGGCACGGCACACCCCAGACAGGCCCCCAGGCCGCAGGCCATGGTCGCTTCGATGGAAATCTGGCAGGGTATCTGCAGCCGATCGGCTATGCCCGCCACGCAGACCAGCATGTCCATCGGGCCGCAGGCCATGATGGCGTCCGGCGGCCGGCTCCGGGCCGCCTCCTCCAGGGGGCTGGTCAAAAAACAGCGGGCCCCCTCGCTGCCGTCATCCGTCGTCGTGACCACCTTGCGGGCCAAATTCTGAAAGATCTCGCGACAGAGCAAGTCCTCCCGCGAGCGCCCACCCAAAAAAACCTCGCACGCGCGGCCGGCTTGGTGCAGCCGCTCCAGCAGAAACACCATGGGGGCGGCCCCGATGCCGCCGGCGGCCAGATAGATGCGCCGGTAGTCCTCGCGCAGCACGAAACCGCGGCCCAGGGGTCCCAGCAGGCTGAGGGTGGCCCCGGCCGGGGTGCGGGCCAAAAGGGTGGTCCCCTGTCCGACCACCTTGTAGAGAATCTGCAGCTCGACCCGGCCGGCGGCATCGGTCTCCAGGCGATGGATGGAAAACGGCCGCCGCAGCAGGGGCAGCGGTCCCGGGGCGACCGACAGCATGACGAACTGCCCGGGGCGGGATGCGGCCAAGGCCTCGCTGCAGCCCAGGGTCATGGTGTAGTAGTCCGGCGTCAAAGGCGTGTTCGCCAGCACTTCGGCATTTTCCTGGATCATGATGGTCATCCCTAAAAAAAAGCCGGCGGCTAATGGCCTGATGCCATGCCGACAAAGGCTCCCATGCGACCGGTCCGCTTGGCGGCGCGATAGGAAAAGAACAGGTCGCTGCGGCAGCGCGTACAGATGCCGCCGATTTCGATATGCGCCGGCTGCAGTCCGGCCTGCAAGAGTTGATCGCGGGTCAGGGCCCAGAAATCAAAATGATGCCCCGACCGCCGATAAGACCACAGGGCTTCGGGGATCTCGCTGCGATAATGGACAAATTCCGCGCAGCAGGGTCCCAGCGAAGGCCCCACGCCGGCCCAAAGGTCGGCGGGGCGGCAATCGAAGCGTTCCGCCATGACGGCCACCGTGTGGCCCACAATATTGGCGACACTGCCCCGCCACCCGGAATGAATGTTGGCGACCGCCCCTCGCACCGGATCGAACAGCATGACCGGCTGGCAGTCGGCGATCAGAATGGCCAGCAACCGGCCGGGACGCCGGGTAACCACCGCATCCGCCGCTCCGGGCAGGTGATCGTCCGACGGCAGCGCCGGCCCATCCAGAACCGCCACGCTGCGGCCATGCCGTTGATGCAGGTAAACCGGCTTTGTATGGGGAAATCGTGCAAGCACCCGCCGCCGGTTGTCCGCCACCCGTTCCGGGGCATCGCCCGCCGTGCGGGACAAATTGAGGGTGTCGAAGGGCGGCCGGCTGCCGCCACCGTGGCGTGTGGTGACGCCGTGTACCAGCTGCGGGAAGTTCGACAAGCTCTGAAAGCGGTAAAAAGCGATGCCGCCATCGTTTTTAAGGTCCACGCTGGGATGCTCCCTTCGCCGGCAATGCTGCACCCTCGCGGCGTCAGCAAAAACGTTCCTGGATGGTCCGGATCAGCGCGGTGGTGGAAATATCCGCCACCAGTTCGACCCGCACGACGCGCCCCCCCTGATTCTTGACCCAATCCGCCCCCACGATCCGGTCTTCGGGCCAGTCCGCCCCCTTGACCAATACATCGGGGGACAGGTGGCGGATCAAATCCAGCGGATCCGGCGCATCGAACAACACCACCCAATCCACGCAGGCCAATCCCGCCAGAACCTCGGCCCGCAGCGTTTGCGGATTGATGGGCCTCAGGGGGCCTTTGATCCGCCGCACCGAGGCATCGCTGTTGAGCCCGACCACCAGCATGTCGGCCGTCGCACGGGCGGCTGAAAGATACCGTACGTGGCCGGCGTGGAGGATGTCGAAGCAGCCGTTGGTGAACGCCGCCCGCCGCCCGCCTTGGTGCGCCGCCGCCACGGCCGAGGCGGCCGCATCCCAGGACACCTGTTTCGCAATGTGAGGCGTCTGAAGCATTTTCACGCGTTCCTATCGTGCCAAGGTGTTTGGAAAATCCCCTCGACGTCCGGTATACGGCATGGTGCGGGCCACCGTGAGGACGTCCACCGCTTGCGCCCCATATCGTTTGAGCACCCGCGCCGCCTCGTTGACCGTCGCCCCGGTGGTGTAGACATCGTCCACCAGCAGAATGCGGCGCTCCGCCACCGCCCGCTCATCGACCACGCTGAAAGCCCCCCGCATGTTGCGCCGGCGTTCCGCCTTTCCCAGGCCGGTCTGGGGGCGGGTGGCCCGCCTTCGGCGGAGGATATGCCGCACCTTGGGAAACCGCATCCCACAGGGACCGCCGCTGCGATCCGCCCGGGCCCAGGCATCGACCAACAGCTGGGCCTGGTTGAAGCCACGTTTTCGCAACCGTCCCCCATGCAGGGGGATCGGCAGCACCAGATCGATGTCGGCGGGATGCCAGTGTCGCTGGAAAGCCTCCTGCAGGAGGCGGGCCAGCGGATCCACGAGGGCCAGGCAGGCCCGGTACTTCACCTGGTGCACCAGGGCCATCAAGGCTCCGCTGTAAACTCCGGCGGCGCGCGCCTGGCGGAAGTGGGGCCTCGCCCGCATACAATCGCCGCAAAGATGGCTCTCCCCAATCCGACTCACAAACATGACGCCGCACCGCAAGCACAGCGGCGCGGCCACCGGCTCGAAGGCCGCAAGGCAGTCGGGACAAAGAAAGGGCCGGACGCCTTCCGAAAAGCAGGCGCTGGGGCGGTCGCGGATCTCCGCCCGCAGGGCCGCCGACCCAGGCGCTTGCCGCGACCCGGCGGACCAATACTGCCGGCAGGCGGCGCAGCGGCACGGGAAAACAGCATCGGCCAGCACCCGCCCAACCTGGCGGATCCCCGCCCACCAGAAGGCAGGGGCTTTGGCTGCACGGGATGACCTTGCCGTCCTTTGCATCGGAACCGTCTCGGACGAAAGCTCAGGCATGATCAGCTGTTCGGGCCCGCTGGCGGAAGGCTTCGTAGATGGCCAGCCCCGCGGCCACCGATGCGTTCAAGGAATTGAAGGGGCGCGCATGGGGGATTGAAACCCGGAAATCGCAGTGCCGCTTGACCAGCGGACGCAGGCCCTTGTCTTCCCCGCCCACGAGCAAGCCCAGGGGCACGGTCAGGTCGCAGTCATAGAGCGGCTGATCGGCGTTCCCGTCCAAACCGACCAGCCACAAACCGTTGGCCTTCAGGAAGCGCATGGCATTGACCAGGTTCGGCACCCGCGCCAGCGGCATGTGTTCCAGCGCCCCGGCCGATGCTTTGGAGACCGCCGGGCTGGACCCTGCGGCGCGGTCCTGGGGAATCACGACGCCGTCGACGCCGGCACAGTACCCCGTGCGGATGACGGCGCCCAGGTTGTGGGGATCCTGCACCTGATCCAGCAGCACCAGAAACACGGGAGGCCCGGCCGCGTCCAGTAAGGTGGGAAGGTCCTGATACGGCAAAGAGCCCACCTGCGCGCAGACCCCCTGGTGGGCGGTGTGGCCGACCATCTCGTTCAGGGCCGCTTCGTCCATTGTGCGCAGCGGGACGCCGCGTGCTTCGGCCAATTGGCGAAGGGCGTCCATGCGCGGATCGCGGCGCCCTTGGCGGATCAACACCCTCTCGAAGGTACGGCGCCCGGCCTGCAGCGCCTCGCAAATAGGATGGAAGCCGTAGAGCGTTTCGAAGGTTGCACCCGCCATGGCAAATCCCTTATCCAGCCCCGCCGCCGGCCGACGGGGCTTGATTGAAAAAACCATACCGAACATCGAAACAACCCATTTGAGCGAATCCGTTTTTCATTGCCATCAGCCGGTTTGATCGGCCGGGAAACTTCACTGTTGTGCTGCCGCATTATACATCGTGACGTTTGATCTGCGCATCGTCTCGGACGAGGCGCTCGAGCGCCGCCACCGCCTCTTCGAGGCGGTCGTTTACCACGACATGGCGGTAGGCGGTGCGCTGGGCCATTTCCTGCCGGGCGCTGGCCATCCGCTTGGCGATCACTTCCGGTGCATCTCCCCCCCGCCGCTCGAGCCGCTGGCGCAGGACGTCCATCGACGGCGGCATGATGAAGATGGTGACGGCCTCTGGATATTTGGCACGCAATTGGGCCGCCCCCTGGACATCGATATCGAGCAGAACGTCATGGCCGGCGGCGCGCTCGCGATCGATATAATCCGCCGAGGTTCCGTAGTAGTTGCCGTATACTTCGGCCCACTCCGCCCAGCGGCCCGCCCGAATCCCCTCCTTGAAGGTGGCCGGGTCGGTGAAATGATAGTCCACGCCCGGCACCTCGCCGCTGCGGGGCGGCCGGGTGGTGGTGGAGACCGAGTAGCGCAGCTCCGGCCGGCGTGCCAGAAGACGGCGGCAGAGGGTGGATTTGCCGGCGCCGGAGGGCGCCGAAACGATGAACAGACGCCCCCCTGCGGATTCGCGGGGCATGCCGCGGCCACGCTCCAGCGGGCCGCCCACTTCAGCCGGCCTCCTTGAGCATGGCGAAGCGCTGGGATATGGTTTCGGCCTGGATGGCGGACAGGACGATGTGGTTGCTGTCCATGATGATGATCGAGCGCGTGCGCCGCCCGTGGGTGGCGTCCACCAGGCGCTGCTCCTTTTTGGCCTCGTCCTTGAGCCGCTTCATGGGGGCCGAGTTGGGGGATACGATCGCCACCACCCGATCGGCCACCACGGTGCTCCCGAATCCGATGTTGAGTAAGTTGGGTTCCATCATTCGATATTCTGGACCTGCTCCCGGATCTTTTCAAGTTCGCATTTGAGATCGACCACCGCGTGGG
This sequence comes from uncultured Desulfobacteraceae bacterium, assembly GCA_964392545.1. GTDB lineage: Bacteria > Desulfobacterota > Desulfobacteria > Desulfobacterales > UBA5852 > JABZFP01. The sequence goes on along the minus strand of CAYMQN010000154.1, from coordinate 2,168 downwards.
CGATTTCCGTGCGGGCGGATTTGGCCCCCATGGTGTTGAATTCCCGATTGAACTCCTGCAGCAGAAAATTGAGTTTGCGCCCGGCGGGGGCTTCACCCGCCATGATCCGCCGGAACTGCTCGAGATGGCTGGCCACCCGCACGACCTCCTCGGAAATATCGCTGCGGTCCGCAAGTAGAGCGGCCTCCTGGGCCAGCCGCCCCTGATCGATCTCCACCTCCCCCTGGGTCAGACGCTGGATGCGCTCCAGAAGTCGGGCCTGGTAATGCTCCAGCAGCCCGGCACTGGCCGTTTGGATCCTTTCGAGCCCCCCGGCGATGGTTTCCAGCCGCTGGCGGAAATCCTCGGCCAGCGCCTCGCCTTCCCGCCGGCGCATCCGTTCCAGAGCGTCCAGGGTCTCCTCCAGGCAGGCCGCCACCTGCGGCCATAGCGCTTCCATGTCCTGGGGGGTTTCAGCGGGTTTGACCATACCCCCGGCAGCGGTCAGCAACTCCAGGGAGAGCGCGCCGGAAAGGGCCAATTCTTCCTGCAGGCGCTGCAGCGCCCCGCAATAGGCCCGGGCCCGGGGCCAGTCGATCTCGAAGGCCTGCTCGCCTTCGCCCAGGGCCTGGATATCGATGCGCACCTCGACCCGGCCGCGATGAATGCGGTCCGCCACAAGGGTTTTGATGCGGTCTTCCAGCGGCAGATAGGGACGCGCCATGTGGAGCACCGTGTCCAGATTCTTGCTGTTGTACCCGCGGATCTCGGTCGCGACCTGGTAGGCGTCGGAACGGTTTTCGGCACGCGCGTAAGCCGTCATGCTTTTCAGCATCGTTTGCGGTCCTTCCTAAGGCATGGGGCGGTCAATGGCACAAACCGCCCCGGACATTTTCGGCGCTCTAAAAAATGCACCGGCCTCAGGCTTTGAGGTCCAAGGCGTACTTGCGGCGCACCTTGGTCAAAAAGGCCTGCAGGCGGGCATCGGCATAATCCGGATAGGTCCAGGGCAAAGCGGCGAATCGCCCCTTCTCATAGATCAGGGTCAAGTCCGCATAAATGCCGCGCCTAAGATAAATCCGGTGGGAGAAGTTCTTGCCCGTCGCCAGGACGAAGCGCTCGAGCAGGAGATACCCGGGATCGATATTGACCTGTCGCTGCCCGTCGCGGGCAAAACCCGCCTCCACCGCATTGGTCTGGTGTTTGATGTCCGGAAGCGCTTCCTGGTCGATCAGGCCCCTGAAGGCGATCAGGCGCCGGAAAAGCGGGTGGCCCATTTCGCGGCGGTAATAATCCGTAAAGTCGAACGGCAGCCAACGGCTGACAAGGTCCATCGGACCGAAGAGCGTTTCCAGGCGCTCGCAAAGCGCTTCGGCCAGCTCCTGCTGCCGGAGAAAAAAGCCGACGACGAGCTTGGCCGGCTGCGGCGGCCGGGGGACGCTCATGAATCCAGGGGCGTGGCTTCATCCACCAGCATGATGGGAATGTCGTCCCGAATGGCATAGCGCAGCCGGCAGGCCTCGCAGCGCAACCCGCTTTCGTCTTCCTCCAGTTGCAGTTCGCCCTTGCACTGGGGGCAGACCAGAATGTCCAGTAAATCCTTATTGAGGCTCATGGCGTAAATCTCCTGTTTTGCATCCCCCCTCCGTCAACGCTGAGGACCCCACACGCTATCGCATGGCCTGGGAGCGGGCTGCCCGTCGGCTGGCGGCCGCTGCCGCGGGTGTCCCTTCGCGGCCAATCCCGGCCATCGCAGCGGCAACGGCCCAAGGGGGCTCGACCGTCCTGCATGCGGTGCTATGGTTATCAGGCTTCGGACCCCTTTGGCAAGATGTAACCATGGTCCGCACAGGGTTGCGGGGCTGGTCCATACTTGCATTCCAACGGGGGTTGCATTATTAAAAAGCCCGTCCGATACGCATATTGTCCCACAGATATCCGTCCCGGAGGGACGGACGCGGCGAGCCATTGATGAAGTTTGCTTTTACCCTGATCAAATATTTTCCCTTTGGAGGCCTCCAAAGGGATTTTCTGAGAATCGCCGAAGCCTGCCTTTCCCGTGGACACCGGGTGGATGTATTCACCCCGTTTTGGCAGGGTGCCGTGCCTTCCGGTCTGAATGTCGAAGTGCTCACCCTGAGCGCCTTCAGCAATCACCGGCGGCGGGCGGCTCTGGCCCGGGAGGTGCA
>CAYMQN010000153.1:0-9344 GCA_964392545.1 uncultured Desulfobacteraceae bacterium | reverse complement strand
GGCGGTGGCAGCGGGATTGTGCCATGATCTTCCAGCAGTTCAACCTGGTGCCCCGGCTGAACGTGGTGACCAATGTGCTGATGGGCCGCCTGAACGGCCACTGCACCATCAAGAGCCTGTTCTGCGTTTTCGGCAGACACATGGTTGAGGAGGCCCTGGCCGCCCTCGAGCGGCTGGGCATTGTCGATCAGGCCTTGCAACGGGCCGAAACGCTTTCCGGCGGACAACAGCAGCGGGTGGCCATTGCCCGGGCCCTGATGCAGCAGCCCAAGATGGTCCTGGCGGACGAACCCATCGCCTCCCTGGATCCCTTGAGTGCTGAAAGAGTCATGAATGCGCTGCGCGAGATTCGGGACCGCGACCACCTGACGGTGATCTGCAACCTTCACACCCTGGACACGGCAAGGACCTATTGTGACCGGGTGATCGGCATGCTCGACGGCAAAATTGTTTTTGATGACCTGCCCCGGTTCCTGACCCCGGCGGTGGTGCGCGAAATTTACGGGGCGGATGATGAGCTGAACGAATCGGTTACCTCCACCACTGTTTTTAAACCGCCCCGGGAGCAGGAATGCGATTTTACGGAACCTGTGCCGGCCTGCCTGGCGGTCAACGGGTGACAACGGTTCGCTAGTGCCGCTGCTCACCAAATCCTAGCCGGATGCTCATGGCCGCCTAAGCTGAAGACGGCATTCAACAACCTTCACGCCCCCTGCGACCCTCCAATTGCCAAAGCGGATTGCATTGCGATCACGGGGTACGAACAGCGCATCAGGAATTTTTGTGACGATGACAGCAGCCGAACAACTGGCGCGCAAAGATTGGATGCGGATCCTGGCGCTTTCCGAGCGACAGGACATCGAAGCCGCCTGCCGCGGCCTGGCGCCGCTTCCCCACTATCGCTTGGTCCGCGGACCGGAGATCGGCATGGTAATGGTGCAGGGGCGGGCCGGCGGGGGGGGGGCGCCCTTCAATCTAGGGGAGGCCACCGTTACCCGCTGTACCTTGCAGGTGGACCACGGTGCGACCGGGACGGCCTATGTGCTGGGTCGCGACCGCCGTCATGCCGAACTTGCGGCGCTGCTGGACGCCCTGCTGCAAAATCCGGCGCGGCAGCCGGAGGTGATGGCCACGGTCGTTTTGCCCCTGGCGTCCACCCTGCGTGCCCGCAAAGCCGAGCAGGCCCGAAAGACCGCCGCCACCAAGGTCGAATTTTTCACCATGGCACGGGGAGACTGAGCTTTAATGATACCCGGCACCAGTGAACGCGTATTGCCTGGCTTTCGAGATCCGGCCCTGGACGCCCAAGCGGCGTTTCGTGTGCTTTTGAACGGCATGAGCCATCCCGGGAGGATTTTTAGGATGCCGCCGGTGATTCCCACGGCCCCGCCGGGCTTGGATCCGGCTGCGGCGGCCGTATGTCTGACCCTGCTGGATAGCGACACCACCCTGTGGACCGATCTCGACACCGGCTCGCCGGTTTTACCCTGGCTGCGCTTTCACTGCGGCTGCCCCGTCATCGACGACACCGGTCGGTCGGATTTCGCGCTCGCCACGGCCGCCGGCCGGCTGCCGCCCCTGGAGGCCTTCCGGTCGGGCACCGACGAAGCGCCGGAAACGGCCGCCACCGTGATCCTCCAGGTGGAAGCCCTCGACCCCACCGGTGGCTTTCGGTTAAGCGGCCCCGGCATACCGGAGCATCGCAGCCTGGCCGTGGCCGGACTGCCCACCGGCTTTTGGAACCAACGCCATCGACGCTGCCGCGCCTTTCCCATGGGGTTGGATGTCCTTTTTGTCTGCGGCGAGCGGGTGGCCGCCCTGCCCCGCACGACCCAAGTGGAGACGTGATCCATGTACGTAGCTGTCAAAGGCGGGGAGCGCGCCATCGACAACGCCCATCGGCTCCTGGCCGCCACCCGGCGCGGCAACAGCAGCCAGGCGGCCGTCAGCGTGGTCCAGATCGAGCAGCAGCTGGGGCTGGCTGTCGATCGGGTGATGACCGAGGGATCCCTCTACGATCGCGGGCTGGCCGCCCTGGCCATCAAACAGGCCCAGGGGGACCTGGTGGAAGCCATTTTCCTGCTGCGGGCCTTTCGCACCACCCTGCCGCGCTTCGGCGCCAGCCGCCCCATCCGGACCGATGCCATGACCGTCCACCGCCGGGTGTCGGCCACCTACAAGGATCTTCCGGGCGGGCAGGTGCTGGGACCGACCTACGATTACACCCACCGCCTGTTGGATTTTGCGCTTCTGGAGGAGGCTGACGGCGAGGCGCCCGTTGCCGAGGCCCGTTCGGTGGGCGGTGGATCGGATGGCATGCCGCGGATCGCCGATCTGCTGGCCCGCGACGGCATGGTGGAAACCGAATCTGCGGCCGGTGGCGACACCGCGGCCGGCGACCTGACCCGCCAGCCCCTGCAGGTGCCGGCTGGGCGGGATGTGCGCCTGCAGAACCTGGCCCGCGGTGACGAGGGGTTTCTGCTGGCCATGGCCTACTCCCTGCAGCGGGGGTTCGGCGCCGCCCACCATCCCTTCCTGGGGGAAATCCGCATGGGGCGGGTCGCCGTGGCCATGACGCCGCCGGAACTCGATTTCGAGATCACCATCGGCGAGGTCGCGGTCACGGAGTGCGTCATGCTCAACCGTTTCAACGGATCCCCGGAGCGCGCCCCCCGCTTCGTGCAGGGTTACGGACTGACCTTCGGCCATTGCGAGCGCAAGGCCATGGCCATGGCCCTGGTGGACCGCGCCCTGCGCTGGCGCGAGATGGGGGAGACACCGGCCCATCCGGCCCAAAGCGAAGAATTCGTTCTCTTTCACAGCGACAACGTGGAGGCCTCGGGTTTCGTCCAGCACCTCAAGCTGCCCCATTATGTCGACTTCCAGTCCGAGCTGGTGCTGCTGCGGCGCCTCCAGGCCGACTACGCCGGCAAACTGGCCGACGAGGCCCTGCATACCGGAAACAAAGGGGACGTCAGGTGACATCAGGACCAACTTCCACCGCCGAGCAGAGCGCACCCTACAACTTCGCCTATCTCGACGAACAGACCAAGCGCATGGTGCGCCGCGCCATTTTAAAGGCCGTGGCCATTCCAGGCCATCAGGTGCCCTTCGGCAGCCGCGAGATGCCCCTGCCCTACGGCTGGGGCACGGGGGGCATCCAGGTGACCGCCTCGTTGATCGGACCGAAGGACGTCCTCAAGGTGATCGACCAGGGTGCCGACGACACCACCAACGCCGTCAGCATCCGGCGTTTCTTCCAGCGCACGGCCGGAGTGGCGATCACTTCCCGCACCGAGGAGGCCACCCTGATCCAGACCCGGCACCGGATCCCGGAAACGGCCTTGCGGGAAGATCAGATCATCGTCTTCCAGGTGCCGATTCCCGAGCCCCTCCAGTTCATCGAACCCAACCGCGGCGAGGCGCGCAAGATGCACGCGCTCGAGGAATACGGCGCCATGTACGTCAAGCTCTACGAGGACCTGGCCCGGCACGGGCGCATCGCCACCGGTTTCGACTATCCGGTGAGGGTCGCCGGCCGCTACGTCATGAGCCCCTCGCCGATTCCCAAATTCGACAACCCCAAAATGGATCGGCTGCCGGCCCTGCAGCTCTTCGGGGCCGGCCGCGAGAAGCGCATCTATGCCGTTCCCCCCTACACGCGGGTGCGATCGCTGGACTTCGAGGACCATCCCTTCGAGGTCGAAAAGTGGGGGCGCGCCTGCGAACTGTGCGGCAGCCGCGACAGCTTTCTGGATGAAGTCATCGTCGACGACAAGGGCGGCCGCATGTTCATCTGCTCGGACACGGACCACTGCGCCCGCCGCCGCCAGGTCCACCAGGAGGGATCGGCCGAAGCGCACCGGAGGCACTGCGGATGACCACGGATGCCTCGCCCCTGCTGGCGGTCAGCAACCTGTCCAAATACTACGGACGCTATGTCGGCTGCCGGGATGTGACCTTCGACCTCCATCGGGGGGAAGTCTTGGCCATGGTGGGCGAGTCCGGCTCGGGCAAGAGTACCCTGCTGGGCTGTGTGGCCGGTCTCCTGGGGCCCAGCAGCGGCCGAGTGCTGTTCGACAGCACAGAAGGGCCGGTGGATCTATGCCGCTGCAGCGAGGTGCGCCGGCGCCGGATTCTGCGTTCCGAGATGGGCATCGTGCACCAGAACCCCCGGGACGGCCTGCGGCTGAACATCAGCGCCGGCGGCAATATCGGTGAACGCCTGATGGCCAACGGTTGGCGCCACTACGGCCGCATCCGGGAAGCCGCCCTGCGCTGGATCGAACGGGTGGAGATCGACGCCGCCCGGCTGGACGACCTGCCGCAGACCTTCTCGGGGGGCATGCAGCAGCGCCTGCAGGTGGCCCGCAGCCTGGTCACCCGGCCCAGGATCGTTTTCATGGACGAGCCCACCAGCGGACTCGATGTTTCGGTTCAGGCGCGCCTGCTGGACGTTCTGCGGCGCCTGGTGGGCGAGCTGGCCCTGTCGCTTGTTTTCGTGACCCACGACCTGGGGGTGGCGCGTCTGCTGGCCCACCGCATGATGGTGATGCAGCGGGGGCGGGTGATCGAGACGGGATTGACCGACCAGGTCCTGGACGATCCCCAGCATCCCTACACCCAACTGCTGGTGTCTTCGATCCTGCGCAATTGAGGGCCGAACCGGCGGAGCGAGAGACGAAGGCATGGACTGGATTCTGAACGTCGAGGGGCTCGCCAAGCATTTTCGCCTGCACACCCAGGGCGGCATCCGTATCCCGGTGTTCGACGCCCTGCACCTGGAGCTCCACCCGGGCGAGAGCGCGGCCGTGTGCGGGCCGTCGGGTTCCGGGAAAAGCTCCCTGCTGCGCCTGGTCTACGGCAACTACCGTATCGGCGGCGGGGCGATCCGGGTGCGTCACCGCGGCCGGGTGGTCGATCTGGGCGCGGCCGCCAGCGACGTGATCCTCGATCTAAGGCGCTGGACCGTGGGGTATGTCAGCCAGTTTCTGCGCGTGATTCCCCGGGTGCCGGCTCGTGACATCGTCATGGAGCCGCTGCTGCAGCGCGGGGTCGACGCGGCCCAGGCGCGCCGCCGGGCCGAGGATCTTCTCGGGACGCTGCGGATTCCCGAGCGCTTGTGGACCCTGTCGCCCACGACCTTTTCGGGCGGCGAGCAGCAGCGCATCAATATCGCCCGGGGCTTTGCGGCCTTTTACCCGCTCATGCTCCTGGACGAGCCCACCGCTTCTCTCGACCCGGTCAACCGGCAGACGGTGCTGGACCTGATCAAGGCCGCGCGGGAGGCGGGCGCCGCCATTCTGTCCATCTTCCACGATCCCGGTGACCGCCAGGCCACGACGGGTCGGGTCATCGACCTGGCAATGGCATCCGGAGCGGCAGGGCAACCTTCGTTGCGGCGTGGAGAGCCGCTATGATCCAGGGCTTGAGCCAAGAACGCCACCTCGGGGCGGGGCCGCGATGGGATCCGATCGACCCGGGCCGGGGGATGGGTCACAACGTAGAAAGGGTTTTCTGATGGCCACGTTCCTTTTGGTGGCGTTCGGCGGTTTTCTTCTGGTCCTGATGCTGTGGCTGCGTGGGACCAGTCGCACGGTTCCCAATGCCGAGCTGCTGCTGGAGGTCATGCGCGACAGTCTGAAGGACGGAAACGACCGGGAGGGCTGTTCGCCATGACCCCCATGATCTGCCTGCGCGCCGGGGCCGTCTTCGACGGGCACCGCATTTTGACCGATGCCGCCGTGCTGATCGACGAAAACCGGATTGCCGCGGTTAAAACCGGGAACGTGCGACCGCGCGCCGCCCTCGTGGTCGATCTGGGCGACCGTTTGATCATGCCGGGCCTGGTGGATCTGCACTGCGACGCCATGGAAAAATGCCTCGAGATGCGCCCCGGGGTGTTCTTCGAAACGGACTTCGCTTTCCAGAACCTGGATCAGCGGCTGGCCGCCTGCGGCATCACCACCTTCTGCCACGCCCTGAGTTTCGCGGACAACGAACTGGGGCTGCGGGCACCGGAGGAAGCGGAGAAACTGGTGGCCCGCATTCACCGGCACGAGCGCAGCGGACACTGCGCCGTGCGCCATCGCATCCATGCCCGCTTCGAAATCGGGTCCGCGCGCAGCGCCCAGGCCATCGCGCGCCTGATGGCCGACGGCCGGGTGGACCTGCTCTCTTTCATGGACCACACCCCGGGCCAGGGGCAGTTCAAGACGCTGCAAGCCTTCCTCGATTTCTATACCCGCAATTACCAGGTGGCCGAGGCCGAAGTGATTTCCATGGTGGATCGCAAAAAGTGCAATCGCAGCCGGGCCTGGGAGCAGGCCTCCTGTCTGGCCGCCCAGGCCCGGGAGGCCGGCATTCCGATCCTGAGCCACGACGACGACACGCCGGACAAGGTGGCCCTGGTGCGGCGCCTGCATGCCGGCGGCTGTGAATTTCCCATTGCCCTGGATGCGGCGGCGGCCGCGCGCGAGGCCGGAATGCAGGTCTTCATGGGCGCCCCCAACCTGGTGCGGGGCGCCTCCACCAGCGGCCATTTGAAGGCGGCCGAAGCCGTGCGCCATGGGTTTTGCGACGGCCTGATCAGCGACTACTACCCTGAGTGCCTGGTGCAGACACCGTTCATCGTCGCGCAGACGCTAAAGCTGGGATTGGAGGACGGCCTGCGCCTGGTGACTGCCGGACCGGCGACGTTTCTGCAGGACGGTATCACCCGCGGCCATCTCGACCCTGGTGCGCCGGCCGATCTGGCGGTCGTCGACATGTCGGGCGCCTGGAAACGCGTGGTGCAGACCTGGGTTGCCGGCCGCTGCATTTACCGGGCCGATCGGCGGGTGCCGCCGGTGACGGACAGAAGGGTCCTACCCGATGAAGCCGCTTGGGATTCCTCCAGAAAGGAGGCTTGAGGGGAGTGTCCTATAGCGGGTCAGGCCGCCCACAGGCGGTTCACGAGGGCCTGCAGCTCCGCGGCAATGCCCGGTCCGGCAGCGGTGATCTGCCAACTGCCGTTGCCGGCCTCGACAGCGTGGAAATACCCGCCGGCCGCCTCGACAATCACCTTCGCCGCCGCAAAGTCCCACACCTGAACCCGCCCCTGGACCAGCCCGGACAACCCCCCGCAGGCCACATGGGCCAGATCGAGCCCGGTGGCGCCGAAAATCCGTACCTTGCGCGTTCGGACGATCAGCTCTCTGCCGATGGCGGCCATGCGGCGCATGGTGGCGGGATCGCTGCCGTAGCTGAATCCGACGACCGCATCGGAAAGGCGCTTCTCCGGGCCGGGCCGGACTGGTCGGCCGTTGCAACGTGCCTGAACGCCCGGTGCGGCTTCAAAGCATTTGTTGAGCACCGGGGCATAGACGACCCCGACCAGGGGTTGTCCCAAGGTACCGCAAGGGCTGTGGGTTGCCGGTGACAGGCGGTAGCAGGCGACACAGGTGCAAAAGTAGGATTGGCCCAGGAAGTAATTGACCGTCCCGTCCAGGGGGTCGAGGTACCAGCGGAAGGGCGCATCGGGATTTTGGACGCCGCTTTCCTCGGACACGATCCCGTGGTCCGGAAAGTTCTCCTGGAGAACCGCAAGGGCGGCCGTTTCGCAGGCACGGTCCACGGCCAGTTTGAGATCGTGGGCTTTTCGGATGTCCACGGCCTGGGTCCGGCCGAAGTGCTGCATCTGAACCCGGCCGGCCGCCCGGGCCGCCGCCACGGCAACGGTTTGGATGCGTTTCCGTAAGGGGGTTGCGACGGGGCGGGAAGGATTGCGCGGCTGCCGGCAGGCGTTAGTTGGCGGCGGGGGCATAGCGGGCCACGAACCGTTCGATATCCATCAGATCCTTGAACCGGCGTTGCAGCGTCTCGCGATCCCAGTCCCACCAGGCGATGGCCAGCAGCGCTGCGACCACGTGGGGTGCAAACCGCGGGCGCAGCCGCCGCGCCGGGACCCCGGCCACGATGTCGTAGGCCGCCACGGGTTTGCTCACCACGGCACCGGCGCCCACCACGGCGCCTGTCCCCACCGTGACCCCGGGCAGGATCACGGCGCCATGGCCGATCCAGACATCGTGGCCGATGGTCACCTTCCGGGACCGGCGCCAGGCGAAGAGCGTCTCGTCATCGGAGGTATCAAAACCGTATTGGCGCCGGCGGTAGGTGCAGTGATGCTGGGTGACCCGCTGCATGGGATGGTTGGGCGGGTTGATGCGCACGAGGGCTGCGATGGACGTGAATTTGCCGATGGCGGCACACCAGACCTGGCTGTGGCACCCATCAATGTAGCTGTAATCGCCGATGTTGGATTCGAGCACCGTCGTATGGGCCCCGATCTCGGTCCAGGCGCCGAGGCGGCTGTCGCGCACCGTGGCCGTGGGATGGATGCAGGGCGTTTTCCCAAGAACGGGGCGTTGGCCGGCGCGCGGATTCCAATCAGGCATATGGTCGACGGATTGCAGCATCATCTGCAACCTAAAGGTAGGCTATTACGACCCTGTTAACGAAGGGTTAGTATTACATGAAGACGCCCTGCTCCCACTGCCTCAAGAATAGAAAATGGACAGGGCCGGCATGCTTTTACCGTCAATCAATGATAGCAAACCCTTTTTAATTTTTAACGCCGGTGCAGTTGAGCAGAAGGCAATTTCAAATCGGCAATTACAGGGAGATGATCTGAAGCATTGACGGACAGGGGGTTCTTGACAACGTCAAACTGCATAATTTCCCAATGATGCGAGACAAAAATATGGTCGATTCTGAAGGAGGGGATCTTGGAGGGAAAGGTGGGCTCAGGTCCAGTCGCGCATTTCCTCGCCATTTGTATGTCGTTTAAATAGCTTGCGATTTTTCGGTAAGCCGACGATCCAGGTTTGGCATTCAGGTCGCCGCAGAAAATAAGCGGTTTATCAAAGTGGTCTCTCGATAAACCGCTCCACCGGATGATGGCGCGCAACTGCAGGTAGCGCTCAAGCTTAAAAAGACTCAAGTGGGTGTTGATGATATGAAATTCTCCGCTAGGCGTCTTTATCAAGGCCCGCAAGGCACCGCGTTTCCGCATTTTCAATGATGAATGCAGGCTGGGGAGAGGCGTGAATTCAGGTTGTTCGATGGCAAAGCGGCTTAAAATTGCAAGCCCGAATGCGTGACGCCCCTCTTTTTCGAGCGGAACATAGAAATGGTCCAAATCAAGTACATCACCTATGATTCGGGCTTGGTTACGATTGGCACTGGAAGGTGTTTCGTTATCCACTTCTTGCAGAGCAATGATATCCGGCTCGATTTGTTTAATTATCTTGATGGTTTTTGGGATGTTGACCTTGCGATTGGCATCGACGCAACCGTAAACATTA
>CAYMQN010000152.1:0-9400 GCA_964392545.1 uncultured Desulfobacteraceae bacterium | reverse complement strand
GGCATTGCGGCCGCTGCAGACCGCCGTGACGCGGGCCCCCAAAAGACGCGCGATCTGGACGGCAAAGGTTCCCACACCGCCCGCGGCCCCGTTGATCAGGACCCGCCCGCCGCCGGACAGACGCCCCAGATCGCCCAGGGCCTGCAGGGCCGTCTGGGCCGCCAGGGGCACGGCGGCCGCCTCTTCGAAGGTCAGTTCGGCGGGTTTCAAGGCCGTCTCGCCAGGAGAAACAGCGGCGAACTCGGCGTAGGTGCGGCCCTTCCAGCCGTTGGTCATGCCACAGACGGCATCCCCGGCCTGAAATCCGTCGACCTCGCATCCCACATGCTCCACCGTGCCGGCGAAGTCATGGCCCAGCCCCAGGGGAAAGCGCCGCCCGGTGAACCAGCGGAATTTGCCCCTGCGCACCAGGCAGTCCTTGGGATTGACCCCTGCCGCGCGTATCCGCACGAGCATTTGTCCTGAACGGCTGCCGGGCCCCGCCACCTCGCGAAGGGCCAAAACCGCCGGGGGACCGTAACGGTCGAACTGGACGGCTTTCACGGTGCTTCCGGCGAGGACGCGGCTTCATCGGGGGAAGACGGCGCGGGGGCCTTGCCCTGAAGACCGTTCTCCAGTTCATCGACGATGCGGGGGCCGATGGTCCCTACCTCTTCATAGGCCTGGCGCGCGTCTTCCGACAGGCCGCGTCCCGCATCGATCACCCCATCCCGGGAACTTTCGTACACCTCCCGGGCCTGATCCGCGATGGCGCGGCCCGCCTCCCCCAACTGCCGGGCGGGGGAGGCCTCATCGGCGCATGCCATCGCCGGCAGCACCGCCAGCACGCTCAAAACGACCGGCAACATCCTCCAAAACCGCATCCCCCCTCCTCCCGTCTGCTCCCTCAGCCCACCATATCGATCGGGGCTTCTTTCGGCGCTTGCAGGGTCTGATGGATGACCCGGGACAGGCGATCGATGCTGAACGGCTTTTGGATCACGCCGTTGCAGCCCATTTTCAAAATGCGGGAGGCTTCGCCGTCAAGGCTGTATCCCGTGGCCAGGATGGCCTTGAGATCGTTGTTGATGCCTTTCATGCGCTCGAAGACCTCGCCGCCGCCCATGTCCGGCATGATCATGTCCAGCAGCACCAGATCGATCATATGCCGATTATGCCGGTAAACGGTCAGCGCATCGCGGCCGCTGCAGGCCTCGAGCACCCGGAAGCCCAGCTTTTGCAGCATCTTGCTGCTGATTTCCAGCACAGCCGGTTCGTCGTCCACCACCAGTACGCAGCCGCTGCCCTGAATGACGCACTCGTCCTTGTAATCGGTCTTTTCCGCCGGGCGCGTGGAGGTCGGCAGATAGACGAAAAAGGTCGCCCCGTTTCCCTTTTTCGAATCCACATCGATATAGCCTCCGTGGCCCTTGATGATTCCGTAGGCCGAGGCCAGCCCCAGGCCCGTGCCGCGCCCCAGTTCCTTGGTGGTGAAAAACGGCTCGAAGATGCGGCGGCGCACCTGATGCTCCATGCCCACCCCGGTGTCGGCGATAATCAGCATGATGTATTCGCCGGGTTTGATTTTGTACTGGCGCCGCCGGATCTGGCGGTGTCCGATGTTCATGGTTTTAATGAACAGCTCGCCGCCCTCCGGCATGGCGTCGGCCGCGTTCTTGAAGATGTTGAACAGGACGTGCTCCAGCTGGGTGCGGTCCCCGGCCACGGCATCGAGATCGACGGCCAGGTGGGTCGACACGCTCATCTTAGGCTGGGACTGACGAAAGGAGGCCACGGTTTTGGTGATCAGGCCGTTGAGGTCCAGGGACCGGATCCGGTATTTGCCCTTGCGGGCGTAGCCCAGCAGCTGGGAGGTCAGGCGCGCCCCGCTTTCCACGTGCTCCTGAATTTTTTGCACTTCCTCGAAGCGTGGATCCTCCGGTCCGGTGTCCAACAGAAGCAGCGACACGTTGCCCTGGATCGCCATCAGCAGGTTGTTGAAATTGTGGGCGATCGCGCCGGCCAGGGTTCCCACGGCCTCCATTTTGCGGGCATGCTGGAATTCGGCTTCGAGCTTGACCTGGTCGTCGATGTCCCGGATGAAATTCAGGGTTGCGGGTTTGCCCTCCCAGACAATCCGCACGGCGTTGATTTCCACCCAGAAGGACTCCCCGTTGGCCCGCAGCAGACGGAAATTGTAGGTGCAGGGCACCTTGTCCCCCTTCAAGCGCCGGAAATGGCGCTCCAGGATCATGTTCTGGTCTTCCGGGGCCACGTATTCGAAAAAAGAGTGCTTTCCCAGGTCGACGCCCATCGCCTCGGCCATTTCACGGGCCTTGGGATTGGGAAATTTCACCGCCCCGTCCTGCAGGATGAAGATGGCATCGGTGGCGGTCTCGACCAGGGTGCGGTATTTTTCCTCGGACTCGACAAGGGCTTCTTTGGCACGTTTATAGGTTTCGATGTCCTTGGTGATCGAAAGCACATAGGGCTGCCGGTTGAGAATGATGATGTTGGCGGAGACCAGACCGGTGCGGATGCTCCCGTCCTTGACCCGAAAACGGGCCTCCAGATTCCGGATGGACCCGGCTTCGTCCAGGGCCCGCATCAGATGGGCCAGTTCGGACGGGTCCACCCAGATATCGATTTCGTCGGTGCTTTTACCGATGACCGTTTCACGGGCATGGCCGGTGAGCAGGGCGAAACCCTCGTTCACCATGGTGTAGACGCCGTCGCGCATGCGGTTGAGGGTTACCGCATCCGGGCTGATGGCAAATGCCGTCTGGAAGAGGGCGTTGCTGAGCTGGAGCGCACTCTCGGCCTGTTTGCGGCGGTCGATGTTGCGGGACAGGCAAACATATCCGCCAGGCCGCCCACGGGGGTCGAAGAGTCCGGTGAGTTGGCACTCGAACCAGAAGGTGTTCCCGTTGCAATGGATATGCTCCAGATCCAGGGCCGTCGAGCGCACGCCGCCCTGCAACACCCTGAGCGCATGGCGCAGCTGCTCCTGGCTGGAAGGCGTCAGGGTGTCGCGGAAAGGCATCCCGAGCGCCTCCTGGACCGAGTAGCCCAACTGGGTCTGGACCGAAGGCGTCACGAAGGTCGGTTGGAGCTCGCTGTCCAGGGTCCAGACGATATCGCTCAGATTGTCGGCCACCAGGCGGTACTGTTCGAGGTTTGCGCGCGCCGCCGCTTCGGCGTGGCGGGCCCGCTGCACCTCGTCTTCGAGTTCGCGCAGGCGGGTTTCCATATGCGTTTGGGAGCGTTTTTCCGTCACAGCGTGGCTTTCGATTTGGCCGTCCTTTCAGACGGCCGTGAACGGTTGTCGGAGAGGGATTTTGACCTCAGGCGCCCGGTGCCGTCAACCGTATCCCGACCATCGTCTCAAACCGCCCGGTGCGCCTGACTTTCCTGGCGGCCGGCCGGGGTAATGCGGATATAATCCAGTTTGCGTTGCAATTCATGAATGGTGGCGGCGCCGCCGTAGGTCAGCCCGGAACGCAATCCGCCGATAATATCGGCGACGATCGTGTCCTCGTCCTCCCGATATGCCACCTCCACGGCGATCCCTTCGGCGGTTTTCCAATCGGCCATGCCCCTGTGATAAGCATCCTGCACCTCACTGCTGGCCATGCCGCGGTAGGATTTCACCCGCACCGTCTCGCCCCGCTCGTTGTTGTGGGTGACGACCGGTCCCGGCGTCGGCCGCGTGCCGGCCAGCATACTGCCGATCATGACGAAATCCGCCCCGAAAGCCAGGGCCTTGACGATGTCCCCGGGCGACCGAATACCGCCGTCCGCCACCACCGAGCGGTCCACCCGGGCACAATTGCGGATGGCGGTCAGGTTGGGCACGCCGAAGCCGGTCTTGATGCGGGTCGTGCAGACCGCGCCGCCACCGATGCCGACTTTGACGATGTCGGCGCTGAGCGAGGCCAGGTAGTCCGCGCCTGCATAGGTGGCCACATTCCCGGCCATGATGCAGGCGCTCTTGCCCAGCATGGCACGAACCCTCTTCAGCGTCTTGCCCACGTAGCGGGCATGGGCATGGGCCACATCGATGCAGAACAGATCGGCTCCGGCATCGCGCAGGGCCTCGGCCCGTTCCAGGTCGCCGGGGGAGCAGCCGATCGATACGAAGGCTTTGGTGCGGCAGGCCTTGAACACCGCCAGGTTGTCTTCGATGGGCATAAAGCGGTGAATGACGCCGATTCCCCCCTTGGCGCCGATAAAATCGGCCATGGCGGTCTCGGTTACGGTGTCCATGTTGGCGGTCATCACCGGCAGGGCCAGATGCAGCTTGCCGGTCCTGTCCGTCATGGAGGTATCCACGACCTTGCGCGATTCCCAGTGGTTGTAGGAGGGAACCAACAAAACATCGTCGTAGGTGATGGCCTCGCTCATGGTGTGCGCACCTCATGCGGGAAAAGGCGGGCCCCGGCCGGGGCGGAGGCCGCCTCTGGACAGGTCGTGGCGATCCCCAATCCTGGCGAAAGGACGCCCATGGGACGCGGCAAACGGCCTGACCCGTGGGAAAAACTGGATTTAAGCGATTTTTGTGTCAAAAGGTACCCGGCCGGCCGCCACTTTCTCCTTACCCTGTCAGCGGGTCGGAATCAAGCGTCGATTCCGCTCCCAGGCAAACCGATGGGCCCGCCGAGCGGCGGATCCGGGATGGCGCCGGACGACACGCCGGAGGCACCTTGACTTTGCCGGGCCAGATCCATTACCCTCACCCTGCCCCCCCGGGACGAAGGCGGTCATGCGCACCGTCATTCGAGCAATGTCAATCGTGAAAGGGCCTTCCGTTGAAACCCCGCCTGCCCGTAGCCGTGCGCACGCTGGTGGCCTTCACCCTGGCCTCCGGCGATCTGGAAACGTCCTTCGGCGGTGCCCACCGCTCCCTGGAAGGCATGCGCGCCCACCAGAAAATTCAACGGGCCCGGCCGCCCGACTACGAGGCCGAAGTGACGGTTCGCCGCCAGGTCGAGACCGAAGACATCCTTCTTGAGATCAGCGGCCGCATCGACGGGGTCTATCGGGATGACGGCCAGGTGGTGATCGACGAAATCAAGTCCACCTACAAGGATCTGGACCGCCTCGAGCAACAGCCCAACCCCCTGCACTGGGGGCAGGCCCAGACCTATGCCTGGATGTATGCCGCCCGAAACGACCTGGAGGAAGTGGCGGTTCAGTTGACCTACTGCCAATTGGCCACCCGGGAAACCCGTGAATTGCGCCGCCGGATGACCCGCGCGGCGTTGGAGGCCTTCGTGGCGCCGCTGCTCGAGGTGTGGATCGCCTGGATCGAACGCCTCGAAGCATGGCGGCAGTGCCGGGACACCTCGATAAAGGCCCTGAACTTCCCCTTTGACGATTTCCGGGACGGTCAGCGGCACATGGCCGTGGCCGTCTACCGCGCCATCCGCCGCGAGGGGCGCGCCATGATCCAGGCCCCCACGGGCATCGGCAAAACCATGGCGGCCCTCTTTCCTTCGGTCAAGGCCCTGGGCGAAGCCCTCGTCGCCAAGATATTCTACCTGACTGCGCGAACCACCGGCCGCCAGGCCGCCGAAAAAGCCCTGGCGGTCCTGCGGGATCGCGGCCTGCACCTCAAGCACCTGAGCCTGACGGCCAAGGACAAGATCTGCCCCCATCCCGACGCCGCCTGCTCGCCGGAGGAATGCCCCCGTGCCCGCGGCCATTACGATCGCCTCGAGGCGGCCCGTGCGGCCGCCTTCGACCAGGAGGCCCTCGATCGGGAAACCGTGGCCCGGCTGGCGGAAACCCATGCGGTCTGCCCCTTCGAGTTCAGCCTGGACATGGCCCTCTGGGTGGATGCGATCGTCGCCGACTACAACTATGCCTTCGATCCCCGGGTTTATCTGCGCCGCTTTTTCGACGAGGAGGCCGCTGCCTATGGCTTTCTGGTGGACGAGGCCCACAACCTGGTGGACCGCGCCCGCGACATGTTCTCGGCGGCGCTGGACAAACAGCCCCTGCTCGACCTGCGGCGCGCCCTGCGGGAAGACCACCGCCCCCTGTTCCGCGCCCTGGGCCGCATCAACACCTGGATGACGGCCGCCCGGCGGAACTGCCTGGAAGCCGGTGGGGAAACCGCTTCCCGCGAGTTCCCCGAGGCCCTCCTGCCGCCCCTGGAACACTTTCAGGAAATCGCCGAAAAGTGGCTGGTGAAAAACAAGCCCGCGCCCTGGAAGGAAGAGCTGCTCCAATACTATTTCGACGTCACGGCCTTCCTGCGGGTGGCCGAACGTTTCGACGCCAGCTACACCACCTGCACCTACGCCAGCGGCACCGACCTGCGGGTCAAACTCTTCTGCCTGGACCCGGCCGCGCAGCTGGCCGAAGGACTGCAGCGGGCGCGGTCCACCGTTTTTTTTTCCGCCACCCTGACGCCTTTTTCCTATTTCAACGAGCTTTTCGGCGCGGGGGAAGCCACCCACTTCCTGCGCCTGCCGTCGCCCTTCCCGCCCGGCAATCTGTGTTTGATGATCGACGGCCGCGTCGCCACCTATTACCGCCAGCGGGAACAGACCAAGCACCGCCTGGCCGAGGCGATGGCGCAGTTGGTGCGGGGACGGACCGGCAATTACCTTGCCTTTTTCCCCTCCTATGCCTATCTCGCTATGGTGCACGGCGTGTTTCGGGAGGCTTTTCCGGAAATCGACACCATCGTCCAGGATCGCCACATGGACGAGCCGTCCCGGGAGGCGTTTCTGGACCGTTTCCGCGATGACCGCCCCCAATCCCTGCTGGGCTTCGTGGTGATGGGCGGCATCTTCGGGGAAGGCATCGACCTGGTCGGCCGCCGCCTTTCGGGGGCAGCCATCGTCGGCGTGGGGCTTCCCGGGATCTGCATGGAGCGGGACCTGATCCGCGACCATTTCGAGGACAAACTCGCGGCCGGCTTCGACTTCGCCTACCGCTACCCCGGCTTCAACCGGGTGCTGCAGGCCGTGGGGCGGGTCATCCGCACGGACCGCGACCGGGGATCGGTGCTGCTGCTCGACAACCGCTTTGCATCCCGCCGCTACCGGGAACTCTATCCGGCCGAATGGCAGCCCGTCAGCCCCTGGCCCGGCCGGTCCGTGGAACGGATTTTGGCGGATTTCTGGGGCGGCGGGAGGGCGGCCGGGTAGATCGAATCGATAGCGGGATTCGGGGGCGTTGCCGTCATCGGTTGTGCAAAAACAAAACCGCATGCTGTCATGCCCGCGTGAAGCGGGCATCCAGGACATAACGGTTGCAACGCGAGCCAACGGCGCTGGATTCCCGGTCAAGCCGGGAATGACGATCAGGGGGGCCTTTCGCGTTGTGGTTGGTCCCAGGTCACTGGTTAAGCCAAACCTCAAGGAGAAACGCTATGGTGCCGGAACTATCCATCACACCCCGGGAAGAGCTCGAAACCCGCATCCGGCGGTTCCAAACCAAGCTGGCCGCCCAGAAAATCGACGGCGCCCTGATCCTGCAGAACACAGATCTGTTCTATTTTGCCGGCACCATCCAGCAGGCCCACCTGTATATCCCGGCCGAGGGCGAGCCGCTCCTGATGGTCCGCAAAAGCCTGGAGCGGGCCCGGGCCGAATCCGCGCTGGCGCGCATCGTGGCATTGCGCAGCCCCAGGGAAATTCCCGATCTGCTGCAGACCCACGGCCTGCAAACGGGCCAGCGGCTCGGTTTGGAGCTCGACGTCGTCCCGGCGGCTCTCTATCTCTCCTACCGGAACCTCTTCCAGGAGAGCGCCATCGTGGATATCTCCCCCCCTATCCGCCGCCTGCGGGCCGTCAAATCCCCCTGGGAACTGGATCTCATGCGGCGGGCGGCCGCGCTGGCGGACGAGGTGGCCGGCGCGGCCCGGGAACTCATCCGGGAGGGCATGACCGAAATCGAGCTGGCCGGCCGGGTGGAGGCCGAAGCCCGAAGGCGGGGGCACCAGGGGCTGGTGCGCATGCGCATGTGGGGCGGCGAACTGTTCTACGGGCATCTCATGGCCGGGCCGTCCGGCGCCGAGCCGAGCTATCTGGCCTCGCCCACCGGCGGCCGGGGCGTCAGCGCGGCCGTGGCCCAGGGGGCCGGGTTCGGCACCATCCAGCGGCATCAGCCCATCCTGCTGGACTATGTCTTTGCCTGGCAGGGCTACATTGCCGATCACACCCGGATTTACGCCCTCGGCGGCCTGCCGGACGACCTCATGGCAGCCCACCAGGCCATGCTGGATCTCGAGGCGGACCTCAAGAAACGGGCCCGGCCCGGGGTCTCCGCCGGCCGCCTCTATGAGGATGCCGTGGGGTGGGCCGCTGAAGCGGGCTACGGCGACTGGTTCATGGGCGCCGATCCCCAGCGCATCCGCTTCGTCGGTCACGGGGTCGGCCTCGAGCTGGACGAGTACCCCTTTCTGGCCAAGGGCCAGGACATGCCCCTGGAAAAGGGGATGACCATCGCCCTGGAACCCAAGCTGGTGATCCCGGGCAAGGGCGTGGTGGGCATCGAGAACACGCATATCGTGGGGGATGCGGGGCTGGAAACCATCACCCGTTTCGACGAGGCCGTCCAGATTCTGCCGGTTCGTTGAAAATGACGGTCCGATTGTTTGATGAGCGCGTATAAAGTCAAATAACAAAGGTTTTGTCATCCCCGCGAAAGCGGGGATCCAGGAATTTCAATGGATTCTGGACTCCCGCCTGCGCAAGCGCTCTGGCGGGCAGGCCCGCATCCGCGGGAGTGACGACTTAGGGACTTTTTACGGTTCCATTTTTGTTTCAAAGCAACGGCCTGAAACACCCTAGAGAATATAGGGGACCTTCAGGTTGTATCCCTTGCAGACCACGAAGGTCTCCAGACCCTGCACGTCTTCGATCCGGACCACTTCCTGGGTGTAGAATTCCTCCAACCCGTAGTCTTCCGTGAAGAGGACCACCAGGATCAGGTCGTAGCGTCCGGTCACGACGCTCACCGAGACGACGCCCTTGAGGTGGCTGAATTCTTCCCCTTTTTTGAACATGTCGGTTGTCTTGAGCTTGACCCCGATGATCACGGGCTGGTGATTGGGAAGGGATTCCGGGTCCACCAGGCCGGCGATCTCCAGGATGCCCTCCTGCATGAGCTGGCGCACCCGGGAGCGGACCGTATTCTCGGCCAGATTGAGGCTTTCGGCGATGCGCTTGAAGGATTTACGCCCGTTGCGCAGATGCTTGATGATGGCAATGGTGGTCGTGTCGATTTTCATGGTATCGTTGTGGTGGCGCCTCAAACGCGCGCGGCGGCATATTTCCTCCTGCGCAGCGGGAGGCTTCGGGGAGCCCCCGGAGGGGCTGCCTTTTAGCTTTTATTCTTTTGATTTTTAGATTTACCCTTTGTCCCGCGCCGAGCATCGGCGATGCGGCCGGATCAAAGCCCGCGG
>CAYMQN010000151.1:0-9600 GCA_964392545.1 uncultured Desulfobacteraceae bacterium | reverse complement strand
GCGAGGATTTCCACAGAGCGAGAACGCCGGCCGGGGCCGAAAGATGCCATTTATGAATGGGCACTAAACTATACTTCTTACAGGAATTGAGTTGCGATTTGCAATGATTAATTTGCCGGCATCGTCAAAATCAAGTACCCTGCCAAAGGGACGGCGGCTCGGCTGGCAGCCGCTACGAAAGGATGGTGCCTTCATGGTGTTAGACGCGGCGCTTGTTCGCAAATACCAGCACTTGAAAAGGGTTCTGGGCCAAATGCCTTCCCTGGCGGTGGGGTTTTCAGGGGGCGTTGACAGTTCGCTTTTGTTGGCGGCGGCTGCGGAAGCCCTGGGAGAGCGGGTGGTGGCGCTGACGGCGGATTCCCCCCTGCACCCGAACCGGCAAGTCCGGGCGGCCATCGCCACCGGCCATTTGCTCCGGGTGCGCCACATCCTGGTGCGCACCCGGGAGCTCTGCCAGCCGGCCTTCCGCGCCAACACGCGCGACCGGTGCTACATCTGCAAGCAGATCATTTTCAAACGCCTCATGGAAGAAGCCGCCCGCTTGGGAATCGCCCGCCTGGCGCATGGCGTCAATACGGACGATTTGGCCGACTATCGGCCCGGCTTGAAAGCCGCCCGGGAGCTGAAGGTGGTTGCGCCTCTCGTCGAGGCCGGCATGTCGAAGGCCGACGTGCGCCTGCTGGCCCGCGAGCGGGGTCTGCCCTGCTGGAATCGACCGGCCATGGCCTGTCTGGCGTCGCGTATCCCCTATGATACGCCCATTACCCCCGAGCTCCTGGCGCGGGTGGAGGCCGCCGAAAACCTTCTGGAGGATCTTGGTTTCAAGGGGGCCCGGGTCCGTTGCCATGGCGCCGTGGCCCGCATCGAACTGGCTGCCCCGGAGGATATACCCCGGGCCTTTGCCGCTCCTTGTCGCCATGAGCTGGTCACGGGCATCAAAGCCGCCGGCTTCGACCACGTCGCCATCGACCTGGAGGGTTACCGCCAGGGCAGCCTGAATGCCGCCATTGACCGATAGCAGGCCGCGGGTAGAATTTTTTTTGCGCATCATGGCAGCTTGCCTGCCGAAGATGCCGCTTTCCCTTTATGGATGACCAGGGATCGCTAAAACGGCCAGAACCGCGGAATGAGGAGGGTTCCCGCCGCGATCACGAGAACGTTGAGGGGCAGGCCCAGCTTCAGGTAGTCCACAAAACGGTAGCTGCCGGGTCCGTAGACCATCAGGTTGGTTTGATAGCCGATGGGGGATGCGAAGCAGGCACTGGCCCCGAAGCACACCCCAATGATGAAGGGGCGCGGATCGACGCCCAGGGAAAGGGCCGTGGAAACGGCCACGGGCAGCAGCAGGACGGCCGTGGCGTTGTTGCTCAGGATTTGGGTGCCGATGCTGGTCAGCAGCAGAAAGCCGCCCAGAACCACGTCAGGCCCCGCTCCGGCGAAGAGCTGCAGAAAGGTTTGGGCATAAAGGTCCGTGGCACCGGATTTTTCCATGGCCCGGCCCAGTGCGATGGTGCCCACGATCAGCAGCAGCACGTCGGCCCTCAATTCCCGGTAGGCCGTGCGCAAGTGCAGGCAGCCTGTCAGAATCATCATCAGGACGCCGGCCAGGGCCGCCACCATGATGGACAGCAGCCCGCTGGCCGCCGCTGCCACCACGCCCCCGAAGATCATCAGGGCGCGTCCGGCCAGCCGTTTATGGACCATTTCATGGTGAACATCCTCGATGACGATAAAATCCCCCTCGCTGCGCAAACGCTCGATCCTGTCCAGCGGCGAGCGCACCAGGAGGATATCCCCCACCCGCAGGCGCCGGGTGTGGATCTTGAAATCGGCATAGTGGTGGCTGCGCCGCTTGATGGCCAGGATCTGAATGCGCTCGTCCCCGAAAAGATGGGTGTCCGGAACCTTGGCCCCCAGCAGCCGTGACTGGGGCGGCAGTACCAGCTCAACGATGAGGTGCTCGGGATCCACATTTTTACCGGCCTGGCCGATCTGTTCGTGGGGCAGCTCCGCCAGGCCGTCGGCCAGGAGGGCGATCAGATCGCTGGCCGAGCTCTTGACCAGCAGGAGGTCTTCCGGAGCAAAAAGCAGTCCGCTCTCGTCCGGGTAGTGAATGGTATAGTCCCGGATCACTTCGATGATGTCCAGGCTGGAATAGCGATCGGAGAGGGCCGCCGGGGGCTGCCCCACGAGGTCACTGCTCTCGGGCAGGATCAGTTCGGCCAGATAACTGCGGTTTTCGCCGTTTTCCACTTGACAGATGGCTGCGGCGTGCCCGGGCATGAAACGCGCGGCCGCGACGGTCAGGAATAGGATGCCGATCACGGCCACCGGCAGCCCCACCCGGGCCAGTTCGAACATGCCGATGGGCGCGTAGCCGGCCTGAACGCTGAGGTCGCTGACGATGATATTGGTGGAGGTGCCCACCAGGGTGCAGGTCCCCGCCAGGATGGAGGCGTACGAAATCGGGATCAAAAATTTGGAGGGGCTGACACCGTATTCGCAGCTGATGGCCATCATGATGGGAATGAAGAGCACCACCACGGGCGTGTTGTTGATAAAAGCCGAAGCCGCCCCTACGATGAGCAGGCTCATCAGCAACGCCTGGCGGTGATTGCCCCGGGCGGCGGCGATCACCCGCTGGCCGATGAAACCCACGGCTCCGGTGCGGATCATGCCCCGGCTCATGAGAAACATTGCCGCCACGGTCAATACCGCCGGGCTCGCAAAGCCGGCCACGGCCTCCTGGGGTTCGAGCACACCGGTCACGGCCAGAACGACCATGATACCCACCGCCACCAGGTCCACGGGGGCCTTGTCGGTGACCAGCAGGACCAGGGTCACCAATAAAATGGCGGATACGAGCCAAATCGTCATAAGGGCGGTCCTCCGCAGGCGGCATGCAATTGAAGCGAAACGTCCCGTCATGGTAAAACATCCTGACGGTCATGCCAAGTTCAGAGGATTTTTATCCTGCTTTCGCTGCCGCGAGGTTAGCACCGCACCGCTTTAATGGAAAAGGGAGGCCGCGATCATGGATGCCATTGCCTTGACGAAAACACTGGTCGCCTTCGACACGCGCAACCCGCCCGGAAACGAGGCGGCCTGCGCTCGCTATCTGGAGGATTTGCTCTCTGGCGCCGGTTTCGTGGTGACGGCGCATGCCATGGCGGAGGGGCGGCCCAATTTAATCGTCGGCGGCAGCCAAGCGCCGGAGCGCCCCTTGCTTTGTCTGTCCGGCCATCTGGACACGGTTCCGCTGGGCCTGGCGCCTTGGAAACGGGATCCCCTGGCGGGCACCATTGCGGGCGATCGTCTTTATGGACGGGGGGCCAGCGATATGAAAAGCGGTGTGGCCGCCATGGTGGCCGCGGCTTGCGCCGTGGGGCCGCAGGCCGGGTTCTGCCTGGTGCTGACGGCCGGTGAGGAAAACGGCTGTGAAGGTGCCCGCTTTCTGGCCGATCAAGGGCTTTTGCCCGAGGATGTAGCCGCTCTGGTGGTCGGCGAGCCGACGGCCAACCAACCCCTGGTGGGCCACAAGGGCGTTTTGTGGCTCGAACTGGCGCTTGCCGGCCGCACCGCGCACGGCTCCGCTCCCGAACTGGGCGACAATGCGATTGTCAAGGCGGCCCGTCTGATCGAAGGCCTCCAGCGGCTGGACTTCGGCGCGGCGCCCCATCCGGTGCTGGGATCGCCAACGCTCAACGTGGGCACCATCGAAGGGGGCCTGAACATCAATTCGGTGCCGGATCGCGCCGTCATCGGATTGGACATCCGGACCGTGCCCGGCATGGCGCATGCGACGGTCATGGAAATGGTGGCAGGATGCGCCCAAGGGGCCGTCCAAATGACGTCCCTGGCGGACATGCCCAGTGTGGCCACCGACCCCTCCGATCCCTGGATGCGGATGGTGTTCGACACGGTGGCGGCCCACACCGGACATCGGCCCGAACCCCGGGGCGCGGCCTATTTCACGGACGCCGCGGTGCTGCGCACCGCCGCCCGGAACCCGCCAACGGTTCTCCTTGGCCCGGGGGAACCCTCCCAGGCCCACCAGACCGACGAGTTCGTGCGCCTGCCACGGATCGCTGAGGCCACGGCCATTTACACCGACCTCATCCGTGCGTGGTGTGCGGGACTTGCTCCGCTTGGCCGAAGGGTATAGTAAGAGGGCAGCGAATGTCGGAATGGATTTTCCATCACGCAAAGGAGGTGACGCCACATGGGTAAAGGTGATCAACGCAGCAAGCGCGGCAAGATCTGGCGCGGGACGACCGGTAAAAGCCGGCCCAAAAAGAAAAACAAGGACAAGAAATAATCACCGCGGCCCGGAGCGCGCGAAAGAATGCACCGGCAGGCAGCCATGACCGCCAACGTAAACCGTTTTTTCCGAAACAGGCATGCCCCGAACGCCCCTCCGGCGCCGCTGAAGCCTTCGGCGACTCTGGTGCTGCTGCGTGACGGCGAACCGGGCCTTGAGGTTCTGCTGTTGCGCCGGGGGCAACGGTTGTCCGCCTTTGCAGGGGTGTGGGTGTTCCCCGGTGGTGTCATGGAGGACGGGGACGGCCCCGGCGACGGCACTTTTCAGACGGCGGCCCGGGAGACGGCCGTGCGTGAATTGACGGAGGAGACCGGGATGTCCCTGTCACCGGCGGATCTTGTGCCCCTGTCGCGCTGGACGGCCCCGGTGGTGATGCCCCGCCGCTTCGACACCTGGTTTTTTCTGGCGATCGCCCCCCGACAGCGGGTCCAGGTCGACCATGGGGAGATTTGCGACCACCGCTGGCTATCCCCCGGCGACGCTCTGCACGCGCACCGCGCCGGCGATTTACCGCTTTTCCCGCCGACCTGGGTGACCCTGCATCATCTGAAGGGTTTTCAAAAGGCCCGGGCCGCGCTGGCGGATGCGGTCCGGGCCGCGCCTTTCCATTATGCACCCAAGGTGGTCCAGGCGGAGGCGGCCACCTGCTTTCTCTATGCGGGCGACGACGCCTACGGCCATTTGCGGCTCGATGCACCAGGCCCCCGGCACCGCCTGTGGGTGCGCGGGAATGACTGGCGGTACGAATGGACACCCTAGGGTGTTCCAGCAGGCTTCGGATCCCCAACGGGCTGAAGTCCTTGGAAGCGTAAGATGAACTGCTGAAAGGGGAGACTCAGGGATGATTGTTGTGACCGGCGGCGCCGGGTTTATCGGCAGTGCTCTCATTTGGGCGCTCAATCGGCGCGGCGAGGAAGATGTTCTGGTGGTGGATCAACTGGGCCAGAGCGAAAAGTGGAAGAACCTCGTGGGCCTGCGGTTTAGCGATTATCTGGACAAGACCGTCTTTATCGACCGGCTCGGTCGGGGGTATTTCGGCAATCGCATTCGGGCCATTTTCCATATGGGGGCCTGCTCCGACACGACGGAAAAGGATGCCGACTACCTGATGGAAAACAACTACCGCTACACCGCGCGCATCGCGGACTGGCGCGAAACCCAGCCCCACTGTCGTCTGATCTACGCCTCCAGTGCCGCAACCTACGGCGATGGCGCGCAGGGCTATGCCGACGACGAGGCATCCCTGGTGCATTTGCGACCCCTGAACATGTACGGCTATTCCAAACATCTCTTCGATCTGCTGGCCCTGCGCCGGGGCTGGCTGCAGCAGATCGTGGGGCTCAAATACTTCAACGTCTTCGGCCCCAACGAGTACCACAAAGGCGAGATGCGCAGCGTGATCAACAAGGCCTATCCCCGGGTGCGCGACGAGGGGCGCATCCGGCTCTTCAAATCCCACCGGCCCGATTACCGGGACGGGGAGCAGCTGCGTGACTTCATCTACGTCAAGGATGCCGTGGAGATGACCCTCTTATTTATGGACCACCCCGAGATCGGCGGGATCTACAATATCGGCACCGGCCGGGCCCAGTCCTGGAACGAAGTGGCCGCCGCCCTTTTCAAGGCCGCCGACCGGCCCCTCGACATCGACTACATCCCCATGCCGGACGCGTTGCGCGGCAAATACCAGTACTATACCTGTGCCGATCTGACGAAACTGCAGGCCGCGGGATGGTCGGGGACCTGCCGGCCCCTGGAGGAGGCGGTGGATGACTATGTCCGCCGCTATCTGGCCCCCGACGCCTATTTGTCCCAGACCTGAAGGAAGCGTGTCCCGCCATGAGCGAGCCTTCCATGCAGATCGAGTGCCGCAATCTGGCCTTCCGCTACCCGGGGACCGACACGACGGTTTTCGAAGCGCTTTCGTTTCAGATGGCGGGTCCGGGCTTCAATGCCCTTTTCGGGCCTTCGGGGGTCGGCAAGACCTCCCTGGCCCGTCTGCTGATCGGGGATAGCGAGAATGCTGGAGGGTATCTCGCAACGCCGGGCATCGAACGCATTCTCTACACCTACAATCTCGAGCGGTTGCCCGGCTGGTCGGCCGTGGGCAAGCACCTCGACCGCATCACGACCCCGGAAAAGCGGGCGGTCAAAGAAAAACTGGTGAATCTGTTCGGCATGGCCCCACTGCTCGGTTCGCGATTTTCCCAACTTTCCCTGGGTCAGAAAAACCGCATCAACCTGATCCGCTACCTTCTGCAAGATTTTCAGATGCTGATCATGGACGAAAGTCTGGCCAATGTCGACGAGGCGACCCGCGAAAAAATCATCCTCAACATCAAAGCCCTCTTTCCGGACCGTTTTTTCCTCTACATCTCCCACAATATCGTCGAGGTGTCCCAATTCTGCCGGGATATTCTGGTTCTGACCGGGCCCGGCCGGCGGCAGAAGGCCCTGGTGGTCGGCGGCCAGGATCAGCAGCTTGGCCAAGCCCCGGAGAAGCACAAGCTGGAACACACCATGCTGGAGATCATGAATGCTGCCTAGACGGGTCTATCAGTTTCTGATTGTCTACCTCCTGGGGTTGGTTTTACTGCTCGGCATCAAGTATGCCTTGAATCTTTCCAACTACGTCATCCCCGGGCCGGTGGAAATCTGGGAGACCTGCCGCATGGAGGCCCGGCGCTACCTGCTGGATGTCATGGACACCCTCAAGGTGGCCATCATCGGTCAGGTGCTTTCCATCGTCATGGCCGGCTTCATCGGGATCGTGGGCCGGCAGACCACCTGGCTGGGGTCCTTCGTCAAGGTGGCGGCCTACAATGTCCAGGCCTATCCCATCGTGGCCCTGGCGCCGATCATCTTTATTCTTCTGGGGGACGGGTTTATCTCCCGGCTGCTGATCGCCGCCATGATCTGCTATTTCCCGGTGCTGCTCTCGATGCTGGGGATCATGTCGGAGCCGGTGCGCGACATCGAACATTTCTACCGCATCACCGGGCGCATGCGCTGGCAGCTGGAAGTCAAGATCCGGGCCTTTGAAAATCTCGGCAAATTGACAACGGTGGTCGCCGGCAGTGCGACGCTCGCCATGGCGGGGACCATCGTGGCGGAATTCATCGCCGCCAACGCCGGTATCGGGTACAGCATCCGGATCGCCCTCTATCAGAGCGATATGGGCAAGATTTTGGTGGCCTTGTTTCTGATCGGCATTTCCCTCTCGTTCTACCAGGGATTGCTCGAATGGATGGGGACGGCGATCCGCCGGGCGTGGGAGAGCCAGTAGGACCCGGGGTTTGCCGGGGAAACGGACGGCTCATTTTCTTTCGCGTAAAAGAAGACGAGATTATAAGCCGGGCGGCTAGCCATAGCTACGAAGGAGGAGAACATGCGTCAGCAACGATGGAAAAAAGGGGTCGTTTTGGGGGGCGTGATCGGTATCCTGGCGGTCTGGTGCGGTACGGCCGGCGCAGAGGAGCTCGCCTACCGGTTGAAATGGCTTTTCAACTCCAGTGTCGTTGGGGACCTGTATGCCGACACGGGCGGTTATTTCGAAGCGGCCGGGCTCGACGTGGAGGTCAAGGCCGGGGGCCCGGAGCGGGATGCCATCAAGGAACTCGAACTGGGACATGCCCAGTTCGGCGTGGCCTCCGCCGACCAGGTGATCCGGGCCATGGCCAAGGGATCGCCGGTGGCGGTCATCGCCCAACTGTTTCAAATCAATCCGCTCCAGTGGATCTACCGTCAGAGCGACCCGCCGGTCCTGCGCCTCGAAGATCTGCGGGGCCGCACCATCGGCGTTACCTTCGGCGGCAACGACGAAACCATCCTGCGCACCCTGCTGGCCAAGGGCGGCCTCACCGAAAGGGACGTCACTCTTTTCAGCGTTCGTTACGACTACACCCCTTTTTATCGCAAGCAGGCGGATTTCTGGCCGGTTTACCGCAATACCCAGGCCATTGTCATCGGGAGGAAAATGGCCCAGGACGGGGTGCCGGTGCAGTTTCTGATCCCGCGCGACTTCGGGGTGAAATTCGTTGCCAATTCCGTGGTCACGTCCCAACAGATGGCCGAGGAGCGCCCGGAGCTGGTGCGCCGCTTCATCCAGGCCCTCCTGAAGGGGTGGGCGGCGGCCCTCGATCCGGCCAACGACGACCCGGTTCTGACCATGCTGCAGCAATTCGACAAGGACACGCCGCCGGACCAACTCCAGGCCCAACTGGCGGTGACCCGCAGGCTGGTAAAACCCCTGGGCGATGCGCCGATCGGTGCCATCGACACCGAGGCCTGGATCCAGACCGAACAGATCATGCTCGACCAGAACCAGATTGCCGAGCCCGTAAACGTGACATCCGTCCTCAGGCCGGCGTTCGCCTTGAACCCTTGAACCCTTGGATCCTGGGCCTCTCATAAAACCGTACGGAAAGACTTCATGACACGTGCCTTCTGGGATTGGTGGCAGCATTTGCCACAGCATATCGATCCGACTCTTTTCTCCCTCGGATCCTTCGAGCTTCGCTATTACGGGCTGATGTATATCGTGGCCTTCGCGCTGACCTATGTTCTGCTGGTCTATCGCGCGCGTCGGGACGGCTTCGGGTGGTACACGCCGGAACGCATCCAGGACCTGATGGTCTGGTTCATCGTGGGCACCATCCTGGGGGGGCGCCTGGGCTATGTGGTCTTCTACGAGTTCAGCTATTTTGCGGCCCATCCGCTCAAGATCTTCCTGCCCTTCGAGTTTGAAGACGGTTTCCGCTTCACCGGGATTGCGGGCATGTCCTACCACGGCGGTGTGATGGGGGTGGTGGTTGCCGGCTACCTCTTCAGCCGCCGGCACAAGCTGTCCTTCCTCACGATGCTCGATTTCGTGGCCCCGGCGGCGCCGCTGGGCTACACCTTCGGGCGTCTGGGCAATTTCATCAACGGTGAATTATACGGACGGGTTACAACGGTACCCTGGGGGATGTATTTCCCCCTGGATCCCAGCGGTCGACTGCGGCACCCCTCCCAGCTCTACGAGGCCTTTTTCGAGGGTATCTTTCTCTTCATCCTTCTCTGGTCGGTGCGCAACCACCCCCGCGTGCGCGGGGGCCTTCTGGGGCTCTACCTGATGGGCTACGGCATCGTGCGCTTCGGCATCGAGTTCTTTCGGCAGCCGGACCCCCACCTGATGTACATCCTGGGGCCGTTTACCATGGGTCAGGTCCTGTGCGCCGCCATGATCCTGGTCGGCCTGGCGGCCTTCATCGCCGGGCGACGGGCGGCCACGCGGCAGG
>CAYMQN010000150.1:0-9690 GCA_964392545.1 uncultured Desulfobacteraceae bacterium | reverse complement strand
GCAGATGCAGCATACTCGGCTTTCCTGAAGGGTAAGAAACATGGATGTTTTTCTCAGTTCTCTAGATGTCACCAATAGTGAATTCGACAACATCCCTCAAAAAACGCTGAAACACTGATCAGTATTGGTTTTGCACTCATTCTGACATGTTTCTTATTCAACGTTAGGGTTATCTGAAGGGATACCAGGGTCAAATTGACGAGGGAAACATAGGCATGGCCACAAGGAGAAACCGAAAGTGGGTGTGAGCGCCAACAAGATCTTCGAGGCTGTGCTTAATTTACGGATGCCTTTCGGCAAAACCGGCCCGGCACAAGATTACGTCCGCGACGAGCCGCCGTTGCGATCGGAACTGTTCAGCACAGAGCAGATGAAACGGCACGGCAAGGTACTGGCGGATTCTCACAAGCTGAGCTTGGGACGCCCTTCAGACCGCCTTCTGACGCGGCTGGCAGAGAACGAAGGGGTCCTGATCGAAGCCTACAATCTACTGACTGAGGCCGTTAAGGCCAGCCGCCGAATTGTGCCGGCCGGGGAATGGCTCCTCGACAATTTCTATCTGATCGAAGACCAGATTCGAATGGCCAGGCGACACTTGCCCAAGGGGTACAGCCGGGGGCTGCCGCGCTTGCAAGACGGCCCATCGGCCGGTCTTCCACGCGTCTACGACATTGCGCTGGAGATAATTTCGCACGGTGATGGGTGGGTGGATCCGGAAAGTCTCAGAAGCTTCCTGGCCGCCTACCAAAAGGTGACCATTCTAAAGCTTGGCGAACTGTGGGCTGTCCCCATAATGCTGCGCCTCGCCTTGATCGAAAATCTGCGCCGCGTCGGCGCCCGGATTGTTGCCGGCTTGACGGCCCGCAACCACGCCGACTACTGGGCGGACCAGATGACGGAGACCGTGGAGAAAGACCCCAAGAGCCTGATTCTCGTGATTGCGGACATGGCCCGGTCGAACCCGCCGCTGGTGAATTCATTTGTCGCGGAATTTTCGCGGCGCTTGCAGGGTCAAGGTCCCGCTTTGGCCTTGCCGATCACCTGGGTTGAGCAGCGACTCTCGGAGTCCGCCTTGACCATCGCGCAACTGGTGCAGGCGGAGAACCAACAACAGGCCGCGGATCAGCTTTCCCTAAGCAATAGTATCGCAAGCCTGCGATTTCTGGGAGCGATGGACTGGCGCGAGTTCGTCGAGACGATGAGCGCTGTCGAAGAAATCCTGCGTTCGGATCCCGGCGATGTCTATCGCATGATGGATTTTGCCACCCGGGATCGTTACCGCCACGTTGTGGAAAAGATCGCAAAAAGCAGCCGGCGATCCGAAAGTGAGGTGGCCGGTGAAGCGGTCCGATTGGCCCGTGAAGCCGCAGTTGCGGATAACAGCAACAACCGATCGGCGCACGTGGGGTTCTACCTGATCGACAGGGGATTGACGCAGCTCGAACGCACCATACAGCTGCGTCGATCTCTCCTTGAGCGCCTTCGACGGTTGTGTCGTCGATTTCCTTTGTTCTTCTATCTGGGCGCGATCACACTGATTACGGCTCTTTTTGGCGGCATTTTGTTGGCCAAGGCGCATGCCGGTGGCATCCAGGGTTGGCTGATCGTACTGATAGGTCTCCCCTTGCTGCTGGGAGCAAGTCATCTGGCGGTGGGGCTGGCGAACTGGCTGGCAACCTTACTGGCAAGGCCGCACTTGCTGCCGCGAATGGACTTTTCCGGAGCAATTCCGTTGGAATCACGCACCCTGGCGGTAATCCCGACAATGCTCACGAGTGCGCAAAACCTCGAGGATCTGGTCGAGGCGCTGGAGGTTCGCTTTCTAGCCAATCGGGAGAAACACCTGCACTTCGGCCTGCTGACGGACTTTCGGGACGCACCCGAGGAAACGCTTCCGGAGGACGAACCGCTGTTGCGCCTGGCCCGAAAGAGAATTCAAGAGTTGAATGAAAAGTACCGAAGCGCGGAAGCCGATACATTCTTCCTCTTTCATCGTCCCCGCCGCTGGAATGCGCGTGAGCAAATCTGGATGGGTTACGAGCGAAAGCGAGGAAAACTGGCTGACTTGAATTCGATTCTGCGTGGTGGGGCACATGGCGAAGTGGGGGGTCGTTTCGCAATGATTGTCGGCAATACCGCCATCCTATCAAGCGTGAAGTATGTGATTACGCTGGACACGGATACGCAGCTTCCCCGGGATTCAGCGCGGCAATTTGTGGGGGCCATGGAGCACCCGCTGAATCGCCCGCGGTACGATGAGAACAAGCAGCGGGTCGGTGAAGGGTACGGCATAGTTCAGCCGCGCGTGGCCATGAGCCTCCCCGGCGCAAACCGGTCACGATACGGGCGGTTGTTCGGGAGTGAGCCGGGTATTGATCCCTACACCCGGGTGGTCTCGGATGTTTACCAGGACGTGTTCGGTGAAGGCTCATTCATCGGCAAGGGGATCTATGATGTCGATGCCTTCGAGCGGGCCCTCAAGGGACGTTTCCCAGAGAACCGGATCCTCAGCCACGACCTTTTGGAAGGATGCTACGCGCGGGCGGGGCTGCTCAGCGATGTGTTGTTGTACGAGGAGTATCCATCCCGCTACGCCGAGGACGTCAGCCGGCGGCAGCGCTGGATTCGAGGGGATTGGCAAATTGCCCGCTGGCTGCTGCCGGGTGTTCCCGGTCCCGATGGGAAACGACGGAAGAATCCGCTCTCGGGCCTCTCCCGATGGAAGATTTTGGACAACCTTCGTCGGAGCCTTGTAGCCCCGGCGTTGACCTTGCTGCTGCTTCTCGGCTGGACGGTCTTATCCCCGCCCCTATTGTGGACCTTAGCGGTGATCGGAATTATCCTGATTCCCCCCGCAATGGCTTCTTTTCTAGATCTGTTTGACAAGCCGGATGATGTCCGGCTGCGCCGGCATCTTGCCGCCGCAATGCGCACAGCCGGACGGCACTCCGCTCAGGCGGCCTTTACGATCGCCTGTCTTCCCTACGAGGCCTTTTTCTGCCTGGACGCGATTATGCGCACATCTTGGCGAATGTGGGTTACCCACGGACGACTTCTAGAGTGGAACCCCTCGAACAACGGAGATCGCCAAAGTCGCACGAATTTCGCCGCCGCCTGCCGGGCAATGTGGGTTGCCCCATCTCTGGCCTGTGCCGTGGCGATTTGTCTGACGGTCTGGAACCCGGCCGCACTCGCCGTGGCCGGTCCCATCCTGGGCCTCTGGTTTGCCTCCCCGGCTATCGCTTGGTGGATCAGCCGGCCCATTGCACGCCGGCGAACAAGGCTGACCGATGATCAGACCCTCTTTCTCCGAAAGCTTACCCGAAAAACCTGGGCGTTTTTCGAGACTTTTGTCGGCCCGGAAGATCACTGGTTACCGCCGGACAACTATCAAGAACATCCCGCCGTGGTGATTGGGCATCGAACGTCGCCCACCAACATGGGCCTTGCGCTTTTGGCAAATTTGGCCGCATACGACTTCGGCTACATCTCGTCAGGGCAACTCATCGACCGCACGGCAAAGGCCTTCCATACAATGGAAGGTCTGGAGCGTCACCAAGGTCATTTCTACAACTGGTACGACACCCGCTCTCTGAAACCGCTGCCCCCCACCTACATTTCAACGGTGGACAGCGGAAACCTTGCGGGCCACCTGATGACCTTACGGCAGGGGCTGCTCGCCTTTCCCGATCACCCGATCCTGGAACCGCGTTGGTTGGACGGACTCAGGGACACCCTGCGGATTCTCGTGGACGCAGCCGGCGGGACCACACCACTCCGGCTACGTCAACTCCGCAAGGAGCTGTTGTCCCCGTCCGTTTCCGTGCCGACTACACTCTCAGGAACACAACTGTATCTTGAGCGGCTGGCTGCATCCGCCATGGAAGTGGTGGACAGCCTCGATACGGACCGTGAAGGCCAGACGAATTGGTGGGCCCGGGCCTTCGCCCGGCAATGCCGGGACGCCCTCGATGAGCTCACCTTCCTTACGCCCTGGGCCCGGCTGCCGGTTGCTTCCGACGGACCGAACGACTTTCCCGGCCTCGATGACATTCCCACCCTGCACGAACTTGCCGGAATCGAGGAGAAGTGGCTGCCGGTCATTGACAACCGCCTCCGATCGGGGGTGCCCCCTGAGGAAAACGCCCAATTGAGCGAGCTTCGTCGGCTCATCTCCCAGGCAAGGCGCCGAGCTGAGGAACGAATTGCCGTCATCGAACGCCTGGCGCGTCAATCCGGCGAACTGGCCGATATGGCGTATGAGTTTCTCTTCGACAAAGCGCGCTATTTGCTGGCGATCGGCTACAATGTTGCTGAGCTGCGAAGGGACTTGAGTTACTACGATCTGCTGGCTTCGGAAGCGAGGTTGTCCACTTTCGTGGCGATCGCCCAGGGAAAATTACCTCAGGACAGCTGGTTTGCCCTGGGGCGTCTGCTCACCACCGCCGGCGGAAAACCGATCCTCCTTTCGTGGGGCGGTTCGATGTTCGAGTATCTGATGCCGCTTCTGGTGATGCCGACCTATGAAGACACCTTGCTCGACCAGACCTGCCAAGCCGCGGTGGCCAGGCAGATCGAGTATGGAAAGAGCAACGGGCTGCCCTGGGGTATTTCAGAATCCGGCTACAACGCGATCGACGTTCATCGTAACTATCAGTATCGATCGTTCGGCGTGCCCGGCCTGGGGCTCAAACGCGGGCTCGTTGAGGATATGGTCATCGCGCCCTATGCCTCGGCCCTTGCCTTGATGGTGGCGCCGGGGGAGGCGTGCCTGAATCTGCAGCGACTCGCCGCTGAAGGGCTGGAAGGAGAATACGGCTTCTATGAAGCGATCGACTATACCCCGTCGCGGCTTCCGCGCGGGCAATCGAGCGTCGTGATCCGGTCGTACATGGCCCATCACCAGGGCATGAGCCTTCTCTCTCTGGCTTGTCTGCTCCTGGATTGCCCCATGCAGAAGCGATTCCAGTCGGACCCGCTGTTCCAGGCAACCACGCTGCTGCTCCAAGAGCGGATTCCCAGGACTTCAGCGTTCTATTGGCACACCTCGGAGCTCTCCGAAGTACATACGGCCTCCAGCGTTTCGCAGACGCCGTTCCGTGTTTTCGGCAGTCCCGACACGCCGATACCGGAGGTTCAGCTTTTGTCAAATGGCAGGTACCACGTGATGGTCACGAACGCAGGCGGCGGGTACAGCCGATGGAAGGACATGGCCGTCACGCGCTGGCGGGAAGACACCGTCTGTGACAACTGGGGTACCTTCTGCTACCTCCGTGACGTGACGAGCGGGGAGTTCTGGTCCACCGCCTATCAGCCGACACTCAAGAAAGCGGACCGTTACGAAGCGATTTTCTCAGAGGCGAGGGTGGAGTTCCGCTGCCGTCACAACGAATTGGATGCCTACACGGAGATTGCCGTTTCGCCGGAGGATGACGTCGAAGTTCGTCGAATCCGGATCTCCAACCGATCACGGATTCGACGGATGATCGACATCACGAGTTACGCGGAAGTCGTTCTGACCTCGCCGGCGGCGGACGCCCAGCACCCGGCGTTCAGCAACCTTTTTGTTCAAACTGAAATTCTACATTCAAAACGGGCGATTCTCTGCAGCCGCCGGCCTCGCTCCGTGGATGAACCCACGCCCTGGATGTTTCACTTGATGGCTGCACATGGGGCGGACATTGGAGAGATTTCCTATGAGACCGACCGCAGCCGGTTTATCGGCCGAGGCAACACCATCGCCGACCCGCAAGCCATGCGTGGGCCGGCGGCTCTCTCCGGCAGTGAGGGCTCCGTGCTGGATCCGATTGTGGCCATCCGGTACCGGATCAACATCGACCCGGAAGAAACGGTAACGATCAATATGGTTTCCGGAATCAGCGATACTCGAGATGGCGCCTTAAGCCTGATCGGGAAATACCAGGATCGGCGTCTCGCGGATCGGGTTTTCGATCTGGTATGGTCACACAGCCAAGTGGTCCTGCAGCAGATCAATGCCACCGAAGCCGACGCGCAGGCCTACGGTCGTCTCGCCGCCTCGGTCCTTTACGGCAATCCCCTGCTTCGGGCCGATCCGGGCCTTCTCATCAAGAACCGTCGGGGGCAGTCGGGTCTATGGGGCTACGCCATTTCCGGTGACTTACCGATCGTATTATTGCAGATCGGCAACCCGGCCAATATCGGCCTGGCACGCCAACTGGTGCAGGCCCACGCCTACTGGCGTCTTAAAGGACTAGCGGTGGATCTGGTCATCTGGAACGAAGATCATGCCGGTTACCGGCAACTTCTCCATGACCAGATTATGGGGCTGATCGGTGACGGCAGTGAAGCCAACGTGACCGATCGACCCGGCGGGATTTTTGTAAGACCCGCGGACCAGATAGCGGATGAGGACCGCATCCTGATCCAAACGGTCGCCCGCGCCATCATCACCGACAGCCGCGGGGCACTGGCGGAACAGATCAATGGTCGGAGTCTGCCGGAAGTAACCATGCCTCTCCTTACTCCGATCCGAAGCCGTCGCCCCCAACCCTCGCCAACGGCCGCATTGCCTCGCCACGACCTGCTTTTCTTCAACGGGCTGGGCGGATTCACCCCGGACGGGCGCGAGTACGTCATTACCACCGCGCAGGGACAAGTAACGCCGGCGCCATGGGTGAATGTGCTCGCAAACCAGTCTTTCGGAAGCATCGTCTCGGAAAGCGGACCGGGATGCACCTGGAGTGAGAATGCCCACGAGTTCCGCCTCACTCCCTGGGAGAACGACCCCGTGGGCGATTCGAGCGGAGAAGCCTTTTACCTCCGTGATGAAGAGCGTGGCCACTTCTGGTCACCCACACCTCGGCCCTGCACCGGGACAACGCCTTACGTTACACGACACGGATTCGGCTACAGCGTCTTCGAGCACGTGGAGCGGGGTATCCGCTCAGAGTTATGGGTTTACGTAGCCCTGGATGCATCGGTCAAGTTTACGGTGCTCAAAGTGCGAAACGAGTCGGACCGAGCCCGCCGGCTCTCGGCTACCGGATATGCGGAATGGGTACTGGGCGACCTGCGGCCGAAATCGGCCATGCACGTGACCACCGAACTTGATCCGAATAGCGGGGCACTCTTTGCATGTAACCCATACAACACCGAGTTCCCCAATCGGACCGCCTTCTTCGACGTCGACGATACGACGCGAACCGTAACCGGTGATCGGACCGAATTTTTGGGGCGTAACGGTACGCAGTACGCTCCTGCCGCTATGGCTCGAACACGCCTTTCCGGCAAAATGGGCGCCGCCCTGGATCCCTGCGCCGCGATCCAGGTGACCTTTGATCTGCCGGCCGGGCAAGAGCATGAGATCGTCTTCAGGCTCGGTGTCGGGCGGGACGCTGTTGATGCCGGAAACCTGGTCAATCGCTTTCGAGGATCAACCGCTTCGCGCGACGCTCTCGATGCGGTGTGGCGGCACTGGACGCACACCCTCGGCGCGATCAATGTGGAAACGCCGGACCCGGCACTCAATGTTCTTGCCAATGGCTGGCTGCTGTATCAGACCCTGGCCTGTCGCCTTTGGGCGCGAAGCGCAACCTATCAATCGGCGGGCGCCTTTGGTTTCCGGGATCAGTTGCAGGACGTCATGGCACTCATCCACGCCGGGCCGCATCTCGTGCGCGAGCACCTGCTGCTGTGCGCAAGCCGTCAATTTCCGGAAGGAGATGTTCAGCATTGGTGGCATCCTCCAACGGGCCGGGGTGTGCGCACTCACTGTTCGGACGATTACCTCTGGCTTCCGCTTGCGACCTGCCGCTATGTCCTGAGTACCGGGGACACCGGGGTGTTGGACGAGGCCGTCCACTTCATCGAGGGCCGCCCCGTACGCCCGGAGGAAGACTCCTATTACGATCTG
Organism: uncultured Desulfobacteraceae bacterium; assembly: GCA_964392545.1. GTDB lineage: Bacteria > Desulfobacterota > Desulfobacteria > Desulfobacterales > UBA5852 > JABZFP01. The sequence goes on along the minus strand of CAYMQN010000150.1, from coordinate 1,796 downwards.
CCCGAGCGCTCCGGAGGGTCGGCGAGTCTTTACGAACACTGTGTCCGAGCCATTCTAAACAGCTTTAAATTCGGCGAGCACGGTCTGCCGCTCATGGGCTCCTGTGACTGGAACGACGGCATGAACCTGGTGGGCGAACACGGCAACGGCGAAAGTGTCTGGTTGGGGTTTTTCCTGTATGACGTGCTCATGCAGTTTGCGAAGGTTGCCCGCACGTATGGTGACCTGTCTTTCGTCGAGCGTTGCCGGGATGAGGCGGCGGGATTACGCCGGAATCTCGAGCGGAATGCCTGGGACGGCGAGTGGTACCGTCGCGCCTACTTCGACGACGGCTCGCCCCTTGGGTCGGCGGGCAATCCTGAATGCCGGATCGATTCGATTGCGCAGAGCTGGTCCGTCATATCCGGTGCGGGAGATCATGAGCGTTCGCGCATGGCCATGGAAGCGGTGGATAAGCACCTCGTTCGCCGCGAGCATGGGCTGATCCAACTGTTGGATCCGCCATTTGACAAGTCAGACTTGAATCCCGGCTATATCAAGGGGTACGTCCCGGGCGTGAGAGAAAACGGCGGTCAGTATACCCATGCAGCCATCTGGGCGGCAATGGCCTTTGCTCGCCTGGGAGACAACCGGCGCGCGTGGGAACTTTTTGACATGATCAACCCGGTAAACCATGCAAAATCCACCGAGGAGACCGCCACCTACAAAGTGGAACCCTACGTTGTCGCGGCCGACGTCTATGCGGTACCGCCGCATACCGGCCGCGGCGGCTGGACATGGTATACGGGTTCGGCCGCCTGGATGTACCGGCTCATCATGGAATCACTGCTGGGACTGAGGCTAGAAGTTGACAAGCTGCATGTCTCGCCTTGCCTTCCTGTAGATTGGAAGGCGTTCAAGGTACACTACCGGTATCGGGAGACGGTGTACCACATCGACGTCCTCCAAACGGGCGATGAGAATGGCGGCATGCGAGTGACCGTTGATGGGGTTGAGCAAAGCGAAAAGGTAATTCCCCTTGTTGATGATCACCAGGAACACTGGGTCGAGGTGAAGATACCTGTTAAAGGTGCACCTTGATCTCTTCTGTATTCATCTGGTTATAGGATACATGATTAACCGTATTGATTCTTTGTCCCAAACCGCATACTGTGAAATCGGTTTCAATGGCAATCACAAGCCAGCCCCTATGCGGGTGGTCCTTGATCGGAAAGTCCGCAGGAACTGGACATGTTACCCGGAATCCGCTGAAAGGGATCTGATGAGAGTTCAAAGTCTCAGAGGTGTTGCATCCCTTGCTGTTTTAATGTTTGCGAACCTCCCCGCCGTGGTCTTGGCCCAATCATCATCCTGCCCCGGCATTCACATAAACGTTCTGGACATAAAAAACAGCACGGGCACCATAGCTTGCGGGCTTTTCGAATCACCGGCCGGTTTCCCGAACGAGTACCTGCGCCACGCCACCCGTGTGATCGTAACAGAGATTCGGGATACGCAGGCACGTTGCGCCTTTGTGGGTGTCCGGTCGGGAACGTATGCACTTGCCGTCATTCATGATGAAAACAGGAACGGCAAGCTTGACACCAACTGGTTGGGATTCCCAGCGGAAGGCTACGGCTTTTCAAGCGACGCCAAAGCCGGGCTGAGCACGCCCTCGTTCTCTGCCGCCAAAGTCCGGTACGATGGGGGAATCCTGGAGCTCACAATCACCTTGCATTACTGAAGTCCTTCCCACCCGCTTAGGGTTCGCGCAAAAATAACTTCCCAGAATGGACGCTCGGATTTGGTTCGGATTT
>CAYMQN010000149.1:0-9781 GCA_964392545.1 uncultured Desulfobacteraceae bacterium | reverse complement strand
AGAAAACTGGCGGCGATATTGCCCCGGTAGCCGGTGCCGCACAGGGCGATGATCTCTTCGTCCTTGGCGTAGTCGGGGGCGCCCTTGAGCAGCTCGGTGAGCGGGAGGTGGCGGGCTCCCTCGACGTGGCCGCCCTGCCACTCCGCGGCCGTGCGCACGTCGATGAGGCGATGGCGGTTGCCGCCGAGCTTTTCCTTGAGCGACTCGGCGGAAATCTGCCACAGGTTGCGGATGGGCAGCCCGGCTTCCTGCCAGGCCGCGATACCCCCGTAAAGATAGCCGGCAATGTTGTCGTAGCCGATGCGGTGCAGGTGGGTGGACATGGTGTTGTAGGCGTTTTCGTCCGTCACCACCAGGACCAGCTCCGCGGACGGCTCGATCACCATGCCGATCCAGTTGGCGGTCTGGTTGGCCAATCCGATGTTGATGCTGCCGGGGATGTGCACCCCGCCGAAGGCCGAGGAATCCCGGGCGTCCAGTACCACGGCGCCGGCCGCGATGCGGGTCTTGACCTGGTCCGGTGAAAGGTCCCGGCTGATGGGGCAGCGCTCAAGGAGCGGCGGCCCGGATTTGTTGGTTGCGATGATGTGGGTAAAGCTCTTGGGGCGCTCCGGGAAGCTGGCGGTGAACGTTTTCTTGAACGCGGGCTCGTCCATGCTCAAAACGGGGTTGTGGCGTTTTTCGAAACCGATGGTGGAGCTGGATTTGGCGCTCATCCCCCTGCCGCAGAGGGAGCCTTCCCCGTGGGCCGGAAAAACCTCCAGGCTGTCGGGCAGCTTGCCGAGCCTGCGGTAGAGGGACCGGTAGAGGTTGTCCACCTGCTCGTCGATCAGCTCCTCGCCGGCCAGGTCCGGCCGCCCCACGTCGCCCACGAACATGCAGTCGCCGGTCAGGACCAGCCAGGGATCTTCGCCCCGGGAGCGGTCGGTGACCAGGATGGACATGGCGTTGGGGGTATGCCCGGGGGTCTTGAGCATCTCCAGCTTGGCATTGCCGAATGCGTAGACATCCCCCTCCTTGACCGCTACGTGGTCGAAGGTGACCGGCGAGCCCTCCATGAAGCAGATCTTGGCCCCGGTGCGGGATTTGAGCTCCATGTTGCCGCTGACATGGTCGGCGTGCACGTGGGTTTCGAAAACGTGCGTGATCTGCATGTCGTTCTTGCGGGCCAGATCGATGTATTCCTGGACATCCCGCTTGGGGTCCACCACGCAGGCCTTCTTGGCCATGGGACAACCGATCAGATACGAAAGACACCCCATGCCTTCCACGGCGATCTGTTTGAAATACATGGACCCACCTCCTGTTGTTTCGGGTTGAATGAACGGGTTGCTAAATAGTAGTGGTTACGGATTAGGATATTATACGCTTTAGAGCGGCATATTCAAGAGAGGTTACAAAAAGAAAGGTGTTTTTCAAACGAACATATGCTTGAAACTAAGACACCCGAAGGTAGGGTCAAGGCAGGCGACCACCGGGCAGCCCGCGGGGGTCACTGGAGCAGGGAGAGAAGGTGTTCGGTGGTTTCGCAAATGATACCCCCGCCCGCTGCGATGCTGTCGCGGTAGCGCGGGGCCGCCCGGCCGCCGGCAATGATGGGGCACCGATCGCCGATATAGCGCGCCAGCCGCTGGAACTCGCCGTGCATGTAGGCATCGTCGATGCGGCAGGTAATGCTCAAGACCACGATCTGCGGATCGATGATGTCGCAGGCGGCCGCGATCTCTTCGCTGGGCAGGTTCGCACCCACCAACGCCGGTGCCCAGCCATGGTCCTGGGCGGTGACCGCAACCGCCAGCGCCCCCAGGTAACACCACTGTCCGGCCGGGGCCGCCATCAGCATCCGGGGACGGTCGGCGGTGATGGTCTGGGGGGCTTCGAGCATGCGTTCCAAACAGGCTTGGACGATGTTGGCGGCCAGATGGCCGTGAACGATGCGCATCCGCCCCTTGGCCCAGCGGGCACCGACCTCCTGCATCAAAGGGCTGATCACTGCATCGATAACCATCTGCCGGTTCAAGTCCACGGACGCGGCCTGCAATACCCGGCGGAGCCCGGCCCCGTCCAGTCGATCGACAGCCGCCAGTCCGGCGTCAATACGATTTTGGACCTCGCTAGAGACGGCGGGCGCGCTTTCTCCGCCTTCGCTTGCAGGGGCGGGCGGTTGGCCCGTCTGCTGGTTCAGCCGATCTTTCAGGCCGGCATTATCGAGGGCTGCGATGGTGGAAATGCGAACGCCGGAGGCGACGGCCGTCTTCAAAAGCCGCAGGCGCTCGATGTCTTCCTTGCAGTAGCGGCGCCGCCCGTTTTCAGATCGAATCGGCGTGATCGCATTGTAACGGCGCTCCCAGGCGCGCAAGAGATGGGTGGAAAGCCCCGTTGCGAGGCTGACATAGCCAATCGGATAGCCAACCGGTTCCTCCATGCGATTTTTCCCGCGCTCACGGCAAGAGGGCTGACGGTCCGCACCGTGCGCGCCCTTTGGTGTCGGCGCCTATTCTCCGACCAGCTCGGAGATGGCGCGGGCACATTTGGCCACCGCCTCGTCCGGGCCGTCCAGGTTAATGACGTGGTTTTCGAGATCCACGTCGGCAAGGGTGCAGCCGTACTTTTCGGCCGTGTTTTTCACCAGGTTCAAGAACAGCGTATCGTCCATGATGGGGGCATGCTCCCTTCCGCCGGTCATCAGCGATTCAATTCGGTTTCCATGGCGTCTTCCACCTCGAGGTGCCGGGAACGCCAGACATTGTTTTCGTTGGCAAAGCTTTGAAGGTTGCTTTCGGTGAAGTGCGTTACCATCTGCATGTCGTCGTTGGCCTCTTCCGTTCGGCCCATCTTGGCATAGAGGTTGGCACGGCTGTTGTAGGCCGCACCGTATTCCGGCGCCAGTTCAATGGCCCGGCTGAAATCGGCCAGAGCGCCGTCGTCGTCGCCTTGCACTTCACGCGCCAGCCCCCGCAGATGGTAGCCACGGGCGTAGTCCGGATCGATGTCGAGGGCCCGATTAAAATCGGACAGGGCCTCGGTGGGATTGCCGGATCGCATGTGAGCGGCACCGCGGGCGGCAACGGCCAGTTTGTGCGAGCTATCCTCTTTGATAACTTCCGTCAAGGTGTCGATGCAACTCCCAAAATTTTCGTTGGCAAAGGCGATCATGCCTTCGTTGAATTTTTCATTGATGTGCGTCGCCATATCGACCTCCAACTAGGTTAAGGTTCATTTTTTGTCAAATAAAAGGTTGACAATATCAGGGGTGTTTCTTCGATGTGTCAAAAGGGCCGCCGCCCGGACACGGGGAGCCCCGTCGTCGTGCCCCCCGTGCGCGGTTGCGGTCATACCTTTACATGGGTAGACCTCGTTGGGCTAGCCTTCCGTCCGGGGCCGAGGGATCTCATACCCGTCAGCCTCCTCCGTCGCCAGCAGGTCGCTTTCGAGGTCCTTGCCCTTCAGGTCCGTGTAGGCATTGGCCGCGCCCTCGGGCGTGGTGCGAATGGGAAACTTGAAGCGTTTGATGGTCCCGTTGCGAAACTTGCAGGTCCACATGACGTCTTCGGTTCCCATCATGGGCATGATGCTGCTGCCCAAGGGCACAAAGTCGGCATAGCCTCTGACCTCAATCGCTTGCGTCGGGCAGATCTTGACGCACGAAAAACACTCCCAACATTGGTCCGGCTCCTGGTTGTAGGCTTTCATCTTGTCAGGATCCAGCACCATGAGATCGTTGGGACAAATGTACATGCACGCCGTTTTGTCACCGCCCTTGCAACCATCGCATTTTTCAGCGATTACGAAACTAGGCATCATTCCTCCTAGCCTTTGGGGTTGGTCATAGCGCCCGAAACCAGAACCAGGCTTCGGGCGCCGCCGCGTGCCATGCCCATCATGACACGCCTTAAAGCTAGAACAGCAAGGGATCCTGTCAATAAAAATACGCCGAATTGTCTAACTTTATTTATACGAACTGGAACGCCTTCCGACCGTCGGGGATGCCTATCCCCGTGGACGTTCTATGAACCCATGTAACGTTTCGGAACACGCCGTCTCTTCCTTGTAAACATCCTGTCAACGCGTAGCCGGCAATCATCGAAAGGAAAGGGGTATGTGGCAGATTTTGCGCAAGATCAATCAGCACCTGGTGACGGCCATTCCGGTCATGATGCTTTTGGGGTTCGGTTTCGGCCTGTTGCGGGACCCCGCCGTCCTGAAAACGTTGATCGTGCCCCTGACCTTCTTGATGGTGTACCCCATGATGGTGACCCTCAAGATCAAACAGGTCTTTCAAGGAGGCGATCTGCGGGCCCAATTGCTCAGCCAGGTGATCAATTTCGGCGTCATCCCTTTCGTCGCTTTCGGGGTCGGGAGTTTTTTTCTGCGCGAACAGCCCTACATGGCCCTGGGTCTGCTGCTGGCCGGGCTGGTGCCCACCAGCGGCATGACCATTTCCTGGACCGGTTTGGCCCGGGGCAATATGGCGGCGGCGGTTAAAATGACGGTGATCGGTCTGACGCTGGGCTCGCTGGCCACCCCGCTCTATGTTCAATTTCTCTTCGGTGCCCACATCCAGGTGCACCTCATGGCCATCCTGCGTCAGATCGGGCTCATCGTCTTCCTGCCCATGGCGGCCGGGTTCGCCACCCAGCAACTGCTGATCCGCAAGTACGGCCTGCAAGCGTTCCAGAAGCGCATCGGGCCGTGCTTTCCGGGGATATCGACCGTCGGTGTTCTGGGGATCGTCTTCGTGGCCATGGCCCTCAAGGCCCGCGCCATCGCCGCGGCGCCCGAGATCCTGGTGGGCATTCTGCTGCCGCTGTTGATCGTCTACGGCATCAATTATGGTATCAGCACCCTGGCCGGCCGCCTGCTGCCCCGCGGAGACGCCATCGCCCTGGTCTACGGCACGGTGATGCGCAATCTCTCCATCGCCCTGGCCATCGCCATCAATGCTTTCGGCGAGAAGGGTGCCAATGCCGCGCTCGTGGTGGCGCTGGCCTATATCATCCAGGTGCAGTCCGCCGCCTGGTACGTCAGATTTACCGACCGCATCTTCGGTGCCGAGGCTGTGCCGGGGGACGGGGCGCCGCGGGAATCGGGGACGCTGGCGGCCGAACGCGCCTCATAGGGAAAAGAAGCCGGCGCGCCGCAATCCGCCAGGGCAAGAACCCTGCCGCGCCGGCGGCCACCGAAGAGAAGGTCATGAACGCGCCGCTAACCCATCCAGCACCCGGCGGACGTTGGTGGCGAGGTCCTCCAGGTTGATCGGCTTCATCAGCAGGGCGCTAATGCCCATGGTCTCGGCCTGCCGGCCGTCGAGGCGACTGCTGTAGCCCGTGCAGAGAATTACCGGGAGATCCGGCCGCAGGCGGAGGATTTCAGAAGCCAATTGATCGCCGGTCATCTGCGGCATGGTCATGTCGGTGATGACCAGGTCATAGTGTTGCGGCGCGCGGCGAATGCGTTCCAAGGCCTCCGCACTGCTGGTGCAGCCATCCACCCGGTAGCCGAGCCGTTCGAGACACTGACGGCCGAAATCGACGATGAAGGCCTCGTCGTCCACCAGAAGAATGCGCTCCGTGCCCTGGGGCAACCGCGTTTGTCTGGCTGCCGGCGCCGCCGCGGCCTGGATGGTGGGCAGGTGGATATCGAAGGTGGCGCCCTTGCCCGGCGCGGTGTCCACGCCGATGTCGCCCCCATAGCTTTTCACGATGCCGTGGACCACGGCCAAGCCGAGTCCCGTGCCCTTGCCCTTTTCCTTGGTGGTGAAATAGGGGTCGTAGATCTTGTCCAGGATATCGCCGGGAATGCCGGCGCCGGTGTCCTCGACCCGCAGCCGGGCATAGCCGCCGGGTTCCAGGCCGGGATGGAGGCGCACGTCTTTTTCGTTCAGGGTGACCTGGGTAAGATCCACCGTTAGACGGCCGCCGCTTTCCTCCATGGCCTGGGCCGCATTGGTGCACAGGTTCATGACGATCTGGTGGATCTGGATGGGGTCGGCCATCACATTCGCCACCGCGGCATCGATGTGGGATACGATCTCGATGGTGGAGGGCAGGGAGGAGCGCAGCATTTTGAGTGCCTCCTTGATTAGAACGCCGATTTGCAGCGGCTTGAGTTCTTTCTCGCCCTGCCGGCTGAAAACCAGAATCTGCTTGACCAGATCCCGGGCCCGCATGCCGGCCGTATGGATCTGGCGGATATTGGTGTTGACCCGCGGGTCTTCGGCCGTATCGATGAGGGCCAGCTCGGCATAGCCAATCACCGCCGAGAGGATATTGTTGAAATCGTGGGCGATCCCTCCCGCCAGCATGCCGATGGCTTCCATCTTCTGCATTTGTTGAATGCGGGCCTCGTAATCCTTGCGCTCGCCTTCGATGGCCTTCTGCTTGGTGATGTCGGTGTAAATGGCGACGACGCCCTTCAACCGGCCCTCCACCATGATGGGGGAGCCGGCCGCGATGACGTGGACCGGGGTGCCGTCCTTGCGGTGGCGAACGGTTTCGAAAGCCTCCACGCGTTTTCCGGATAAGACCTGGCGGGTTTTTGCGCCGGCTTCCTGCAAGGCATCGTGTGGCGCTACCAGTTCGTCCAGCTGTCGGCCGAAGGCCTCTTCCGGTGTGTAGCCGAACATCTGCACAGCCCCCGGGTTCCAATCGATGACATTGTGGTCGGCATCCAGGGTGATGATGGCGTCGGGGGCATGATAGAGGACCGATTCGAGGAATTGGCGCCGCTGCAAGCTTTCCTCCTGGGCGACCTTGAAGTCCGTCGTATCCATGATAACCCCATCGAAGACCAGCGCCTCACCGTCCCGGTGCGGCACGGCATTGCCCGTAAACCAGCGGGTTTCGCCGGTCGGCTTCACAAAACGTCCTTCATAGTGCCAGGGACTGGCCGTTTCCACCGCTTTGCGGACGGAGGCCAGGAGGGCCTCGCGCTCCTCGGCCGGGGCGCTGTCGACCAGCGCCGTGAAATAGGAATCCAGCGGCACATCCAGGCCGAAGATGTCGACCGCCTTCTCGCTGATATAGCGCAGGCCGTAGCCGCGGTCCGGCGAGGCGTAGAACTGATAAACGACCCCGGGGATGTTGGCGGTGATGTGTTTGAGCAGGGTTTCGTGCTCGCGAATCCGGCGCTGCTGTTCATAGGCTTCGGTGACGTCCCGAAAGACCAGGACGACGCCCACCACCCGGCCCTCGGCGCCCCGAATGGGCGCAGCGCTGTCGGCAATCTGGCACTCGCTGCCGTCTTTGGCGATCAGCACCGTATGGTTGGCCAGTCCCACCAGTTTGCCCAGGGTCAGCACCTTGGCGGCGGGATCTTTCACCGGCTGGCGGGAGTAGGCGTTGACGATCTGGAAAACTTCGGGCAGCGGCCGGCCCTGGGCCTCGGCAAAGGTCCAGCCGGTGAGGTTTTCAGCCTGGGGGTTCATCCGGGTGACCCGTCCCCGATGGTCGGTGGCGATGACCGCATCCCCGATGGAGTCGAGGGTAATCTGGAGGTTGTTTTCGCTGAGGCGCAGGTTTTCTTCCGTTCGCTTTTGGGTGCTGATATCCTGAGAAACCGACAGCATGCAGGATTGCCCGCCGATCTCGATGACCTCTGCCGAAAAAAGCATGGTCAGCACCTTGCCGGCAGCGGTGCGACGGCGTACTTCGACATTGTGCACAGTGCCGTGTCTTTTAAGCGATTCCTGGATTCCGGCGCGCTGGTCCGGATCGACCCAGGAGCCGAGGTCCAGGGAGGTGCGGCCGATGACCTCTTCCCGCTTGTAGCCCATGGTGCGCAGAAAGGTCTTGTTGACCTCGATGTAGCGGCCGCTCTCGAGGGCGCTCAACACCACCCAAACCGGGCTGTTGGCAAAGGCTTTGAAATATTTCTCCTCCGATACTTTGAGGGCCTCTTCGGCCTGTTTGCGGAGGGTGATGTCTTCGACAAAACCTTCGATAAGCGCGGGTCCGGTATCCTCGGCGCTCACCATGTAGGCATTGATGCTCACGTCGATAATCTGGCCGCCACGCTGTTTGTAGCGGGTCGTAAACCCAATAACCTCTCCCTGTTCCTGCAGCTTTTGGAGAAATTCGCGACGATCGTCGGGGTGCATGTAGAGCTGGCGGGTCACATCGGTCATGTCCGCCAGCAGGGCCTCCGGTGACGGATAGCCGTACATCTCGGCCAGGGCATGATTGGCCGTGAGCAGCCGGCCTTCGGGCGTGCTTTGAAAGATGCCCTGCACGGAGCGATCGAACACGCGGCGGTACTTTCGCTCCGAAGAGCGCAACTGGTCCCTGTGGCGGGCATCCGCGATCCATGCATCGAGCAGTTTGGCCGCCACCCGGGCCAACGGCCGGGTCTGTTCCAGCGGGCCGCTAATTCCGAACGCCGCCACCCGCTGGCCCTCGATCACCACCGGGCAGCTGCAGCCTTCGCGAACCAGGGCATTGCGACTTGCCTCCTCCGCAGTAACGGCATATTCATCGACGGCCCCCTGCATGATTTTTTGGGCGCCGGCATGCAGGTCACCGACACGGCTCTGATCGGTGGCCCTTGCAATAATGCCGTTTTCATCGAAAACGACGACCGGGAAACCGCTTTCAGCGCAGATTGCATTCATGAATTTTTCTGCCATATTCCAGAACAGATCCGAAAACGGCATGGATGGTCCTCCTATCTAGAGGGCAATGGGGGGCATGGGGCGTCGGCCCCTTTGCCGGAGACCGGGCATCCCAAAATGCAGGGCCGCTCTGCCGCCGACAAGGGCGGATCCGTCGGGGGCGGGTGCGCCGGTGCCAGTTATCTATAAAGGCACTCAGGGGTCCAATGCAAGCATCGCGATGAAAGGGGGGGCCTCGGTAGCGGGGCGTCCCGGATTGTCGCTTTTGGATTGTGCAGGGCGCCGGGATCAATCTGCCGCTTGGCGAATAAGTACCAGAAGAATACAATAGGTCGTAGTTGTCCCCTCTTCGCTGCACCGGGCTACCGTGGACCGTCACAAACGAAAGGGTAAAGGATGCCGGCAACGCTTGATAAATACCACCGCAAGGCTATTCTCGACCCTGTGAAATTCCACAAAAGTCGCAGTCGCTGGAACCAGTTCGCGGCTGCGATCGAGAAGATCGACAAAGGCCTTTTGGAGGGGCCGCTCCTGGATGCCGGGTGCGGCGCGGGCCGGGTCGTCCTGGAAGGCCTGCAGCGCGGCAGGTCCATATGGGGCGTGGATGCGAGCGTCGGCAAGCTCCTGCGGTTCCAAAAGCTTGTTCATTATACCCGAGGTCCGGAGGCCTGGCAGCATCGCTGTTTCTTGGCCGATGCCGAAGATCTGCCCTTGGGGACGAGTCGATTTGCCGCCGTCAGCTCATGGTACGTGCTAGAACATCAGCGCAGCCCCGGCGTCGCCTTGCGTGAAATGGTGCGGGTAACCCGACCCGGAGGAATAGTGGCCATCAAGGCCCAGGATGCCCGCCGAGGCTATGAGGGCCATTGTAAGATCCCTTGGATGCCATTTCTGCCCGAGCGATTGGCACGCGTGTGGGCGGAAGCCTTCGGGGTGGCCATCGAATGCCGAACCGATGTGTACGAGGTCATCCAGCCGCAAGTCGTGGCGATTTTGGAGAGTCTGGGCTGCGAGGTCGTGCTGCAAGCTTCCCCGCCGGAAGCGTCGATGCCCCTGTCCTGGCAACTCGATACGCCGGAACACGTCCGCCGGGTGGCCCGCCGCCTGAAGGCTGAAAGGGAAGCGGAGCGATGGCGGCCGCCGCCCGAGAATCTCTATGTCTATGCCGTCAAA
>CAYMQN010000148.1:0-9844 GCA_964392545.1 uncultured Desulfobacteraceae bacterium | reverse complement strand
CATGCGTCAGAAATACGTCATCAGTCAGGAGGGCGCTGCCCACGACTTTAAAATCAGGGAATATGCGGTGATCGACAAAAACCTGCACAATGTGGACTCGTCCCTGTTGCGGCAGGAGGACTACGAGTTTCTGTGTGAAGAAACCTACAGCCACGAGCGCATCGAACGATCGATCGCCCGGGGCCGGGATGCGGTGGTGGAAGCGCTCCGGACCCCCAATCTGTTTCCCATCCGGCCCTATGTGGTCAAAATCGCCGAGTCGCTGATGGTGCTCTACAATTCGCCCGAGGACCGGGCCGTGGAATTGTTTTTCGACGATTCCGACCTCGTCGTCACCGAAGCCTAGCATCAAACGTCGCATGGCTTCGTTGCTCTCCGTCCGGGCGCGTGCACGCGTTTGCCCGGACACGAGGCAATCCCGGTTCTCCGCCTTGTAAGACCGTAATCCGGTTTTCGAACGCACCTGCTTGCGGCCGGCGCCCAGCGCTCCCCCTCCGACGAAATACTTCCCATCGAAATTGGCCGGTTACCGCATCCGTCGGCACCCTGTTGCCACCGCTCCGAATGAACCCCTTGACAGAGGGGGAAAGTTATGTCTACTTTGGTACTACCAAGAAGGCCATAAGACGGCTCCATAAACCAAATATAACGTTTTATAGTCGTAAAATCCCCAAAAAGGTCGTACCAATGCCGCTGGATACTGGTGTTGAAAAAGGGGGCCTGGCAGCCCGTGGCGGGCGCGCCAGCGAAGACATCGCCCTGAAACTGGAAGCTGCCATTCTGGATGGCCGCTTTGCGCCCGGAGAACGCCTGCCCAGCGAACGCGAGATGCAGGTGCGTTTCGGCACCGGTCGGGGGGTCGTGCGCGAGGCCATCAAGCTGCTGCAGCAGAAAGGATTGCTCGAAGTGCGCCAGGGGGCCAAGGGCGGGGCGTATGTCCGGCAGGTCGCCCTGGCCAACGTGTCCGAATCGCTGGCCCTTTTTTTGAAGCAGCACCCGGTGGCGCCTGAAAAACTTATCGAATTCAGGGAAAGCGTGGACCAGACCATCACCCTGCTGGCCATCGGCCGGGCGTCGCCGGTGGAAAAGGATCGCCTGCTCGAGGAAGCCCTGCGCTTCGAAGCCCTGTTGCGCGCGCCCGATCCGGACCTTGTCGTGGCTGGGGAACTGGACCGCAAGCTGAACCTCATGCTGGCCCGCATGGCCGGCAACCCGCTCTTCGAGTGGGTCATGCAGGCCCTCCAGATGGGATTGAGTTCCCACGATGTCGCCCTTTACGAAGATCCGGACTATCGCGAGCAGGCCGCGGCCAACTGGCGCGATACCGCCCGTGCGATTGCCGCCAGCGAGCCCATGCGCGCCCTGTCCTATATCGGGCGCCATTACGGTTTATTGAGGGCCTGTGTAGCCGGCACTGCGGCCTCCGCAAAGACGGCAAACGGGCCCCGGCGGTCGTGACCGGTGGCCCCCGAAGGAGAGTGATTATGAGCGTATACGAACGGCACTATGACGTTATCATCGTGGGCGGCGGTTCGGCCGGCTCCGTGCTGGCCAACCGCCTGAGCACCAATCCCGCGCACCGTGTTCTGGTTCTGGAGGCCGGCCTGCCGGACTTCCGGCTGGATTTCCGCATCCACATGCCGGCCGCCCTGACCTATCCCCTGGCCGGCCGCACCTACAACTGGTGGTATGAATCGGACCCGGAACCCCATATGCACAACCGCCGCATCTACCAGCCGCGGGGCAAGGTCCTGGGGGGCTCGAGCGTCATCAACGGCATGATCTACATCCGCGGCAACGCCATGGACTACGAGAAGTGGGCCCGGGAGGACGGCCTGGAAAATTGGTCCTACGCCCACTGCCTGCCGTATTTCAAGCGCTTCGAATGCCGCATGGCCGGCGCCGACGCCTACCAGGGGGCGGTGGGCCCGCTTTACCTGACGACCCCCGAATGCGACAATCCGCTTTTTGCGGCCTTTTTCGAGGCCGTGCAGCAGGCCGGCTACCCCGTCACGGACGACGTCAACGGGTTTCAGCAGGAGGGCTTCGGCCGCTTCGACCGCACGACCTACCGCGGCCGGCGCTGGAACGCGGCCCGGGCCTACGTGCACCCGGTCAAAAATCGTCGCAACCTCAAGGTGCGCTGCCGCACGACAGCCACTCGCATCCTGTTTGAAGGCCGCCGCGCCGTGGGGGTTGAATACCGGCGGGGCAAACGGCTGGAAAAGGCCTACGGCGCCGAGATCATCTGCTGCGGCGGGGCCGTCAACTCCCCCCAGTTGCTGCAGCTATCGGGGGTCGGCAATGCCGACGAGCTCTCGCAACTGGGCATCCCGTTGGTGGCCGACCTGCCGGGGGTGGGGCAGAACCTGCAGGACCACCTCGAGCTCTATGTCCAGTACGCCTGCAAGCAGCCGGTCAGCATGTATCCGGCCCTCAAATGGTACAACCAGCCCTGGATCGGCCTCAAGTGGCTCTTCGGGCGCACCGGCGAAGCGGCCACCAACCACTTCGAAGCCGGCGGCTTCATCCGCAGCAACGACCGGGTGGCCTATCCCAATATCCAGTTCCACTTTCTGCCCCTGGCCATCCGCTACGACGGCAGCTCGCCCCAGGAGGGCCACGGCTACCAGGTGCATATCGGCCCCATGAACACCGACGTGCGCGGGCGGGTGAAGATCCGATCCGCCGACCCGTCCGACTATCCCAGCATCCGCTTCAACTATCTGTCCACCGAGCAGGAGCGCCGGGAATGGGTGGAGGCCATCCGCAAGACCCGCGAGATCATGACCCAGCCCGCTTTCGACGCTTTCCGTGACCGGGAGCTGGCGCCGGGCGAGGCGGTGCGGACCGACGCGGAGATTCTCGATTTCGTTGCGCGGGAGGGGGAGTCCGCCTACCATCCCAGCTGCACCTGCGCCATGGGGACCCATCCCATGGCCGTGACCGATCCCGAACTGCGGGTTCACGGCGTGGAAAACCTGCGCGTGGTGGACGCTTCGGTCATGCCCTACATCACCAACGGCAACATTTACGCCCCGGTCATGATGATCGCCGAAAAGGCCGCCGACCTGATCCGCGGCAATACGCCCCTGGGCCCGGAGCCGCTGCCGTACTACCGCCACCCGGAGGAGGGTTAAGAGAAGCATATGATTCAGGTTCGGCGTCCAGGCGTCGTGTGCGGTCCCGGGCAACGCTGCCGCGGGACGTCCGAAACCGGATGACAGCCGGTTTCCCTGCCGTTTACCGCAACCAAGGAGGATACCATGTCGACATCGTTCAATCGCACCCTTTGTGTGGCCGTTCTTTTCGCGGCCCTTCTGGCCTTCGTCCCGGCGGCGCCGGCCGCCGAGCACAAGATCGAACTGGCCAGCGTTTCCTGGACCGGCGTCACCATCAAGACCGAGCTGGCCATGGCCGTTCTCGACAGCCTGGGCTACGCGGCCGAAAACAAGGTGTTGGCCGTGCCCTTTGTCTACACCGCCCTGGATGCCGGCGACGTGGACGTCTTTTTGGGCAACTGGATGCCGTCCATGGCCAGTATCGCCGACAAGTTTTTTGAGAAGGGTTCGGTGATCCAGCTTGTCGCCAACATGCCCGGTGCCAAGTACACCCTGGCCGTGCCCACCTTCTGCGCCGAGCGGGGGCTCAAGAGTTTCAGCGACATCGCCGAATTCGGCGAAGAACTCGATTACAAGATCCACGGCATCGAGGCCGGCAACGACGGCAACCTGATCATCCGCGACATGATCGAAAAGGATATGTTCGGCCTGGGCAAGTTCGAGCTGGTGCCCTCCAGCGAGGTGGCCATGCTGGCCGAGGTGCAGTCCCGGGTCAAGCAGAAGCGCTGCATCGTATTCCTGGGGTGGGCCCCCCACAGCATGAACGAGCGCATCGACATGACCTATCTCACGGGCAGCACCGATGCCACCTTCGGCCCCAACGACGGTACGGCCACGGTCTGGACCAACGTCCGCAAGGGCTTTACCGAGGACCAGCCCAACGCCGCCCGGCTGTTCAAGAACATGCTCTTTCCCGTCTCCATGATGAACCAGATCATGACGAACCTCTACGGAGACAAATCCCTTACGCCACGGCTGGCCGGGTTGAAATGGCTCAAGGCCAATCCCGACGCCTACCAAAAATGGTTCGAGGGGGTTACCACGGTGGACGGCAAGCCGGGCGCCCAGGCCTTCACGGCTTACCTGGAAGCGGTCCGGTAGGGGTTGCTCCACCTTCCTGACGGGTTATTTCCAAAAGGAAGGCCCGCGCTCCCCGGCAGGCCGCTACGGGTCTGCCGGGAAGGAGTGTTTTTTTCTTGAAAAATGTTCAGGGGCGCGGCATCGTTGTGGCCGCCTTACCGTGCAGCGAAAGGGGGACCCAGTGAAGGAAGACTACGAAGTCGTCATCATCGGCACCGGTCCGGGCGGGCTGCAGGCCGCCATTCACGCCGCCCGCGCCAAAGTCTCCACCCTGGTGCTGGGACGCCGGCACAAGTCGAGCCTCTACCGGGCGCATGTGGAAAACTACTGCTGCCTGGAAAAGATCTCCGGCGAAGAGCTTCTCGAACAGGGCCAACAGCAGGCCACCCGGGCCGGGGCCGAGTTTCTCGACGAAGACGTACTGGAGATCGCGGCCCGGGAAGACGGCTTCGGGATCCACGTGGAAAGCGGGCACACGCTGGCCGCCCGGGCGGTGATCCTGGCCATGGGCATCCAGCGCAACCGGCTGGGTGTCCCGGGGGAGAAGGATCTGCTGGGCAAGGGGGTCAGCTATTGCGTGGACTGCGATGCCGGGTTTTACAAAGGGGCCCGGGTCGCCGTGGTGGGCAGCGAGTCGGCCGCCGTGTCCGGAGCCCTGACGTTGATGTTCTACGCCGACGAGGTCCATCTGGTGGCCGCGTCCCTGCAGGTCTCCGAGCGGCTGGCCTACCAGCTCGAAAGCACGGAAGTGGTGGTGCATCTGGGCCGCAAGGCGGCCAAGATCCTCGGAGCGGATGCGGTAACCGGGCTGGAACTCGACGACGGCGGCGTGCTGCCGGTGGAAGGGGTCTTCATCGAAACCGGCGCCAAGGGCGCCGTGGCCCTGGCCGCCAACCTGGGGGTGGCCCTGGACAGCGCCACCCTCAAGTACATCGAGACCGACAAGCAGCAGCAGACCAATGTGCCGGGCATCTATGCCGCCGGCGACATCTGCGGCCCCCCCTGGCAGGTGGCCAAGGCCGTGGGGGAGGGGAGCGTGGCCGGCCTTTCGGCGGCCAAGTATGCCAAGAAGTTCCGCTGATGTGCGGCGGGGAGCGACAGCAACCTGAGAAGCGATAGGGGCCGTGGCCACAATGACTGCACGCCATTCGGAGGAGACCCGCACCAGCGGCACCCTGGGCACTTTCGCCGGCGTTTTCACGCCGAGCGTCCTCACGATCCTCGGCATCATCCTGTTTCTGCGGACCGGCTATGTGGTGGGTAGCGCCGGTCTGGCCCGCGCCCTGCTCATCCTGGCCCTGGCCAACATCATTTCGGTGCTGACCAGCGTCTCCCTCTCGGCCGTCGCCACCAATTTCAAGGTCAAGGGCGGGGGGGACTACTACCTCATTTCGCGCACCCTGGGGCTCGAATTCGGCGGCGCCATCGGGGTCGTCCTGTTCCTGGCCCAGGCCGTGTCCATCGCCTTTTACTGCATCGGCTTCGGCGAAGCCCTGGCCGCATCGCCGCTCGTATCGGCCCAGGCGGTCTCGCCCCGGATCATTGCCGCGGCGGCGGTTTGTTTTCTCTTTGTCCTGGCCTGGCTGGGTGCCGACTGGGCCACCAAGTTTCAATTTGTCGTCATGGCCCTCCTTGCGGCGGCCCTGATTTCCTTTTTCTGGGGCGGCTTTACCCAGTGGGATGCGGCGGTTTTCCGGGCCAACTGGTCGGCGCCCGCTGACGGGCTGCCCTTCTGGGTATTGTTCGCGCTCTTTTTCCCGGCCGTCACCGGCTTCACCCAGGGTGTGAGCATGTCCGGGGATCTCAAGGATCCCGGCAAGAGTCTGCCGCTGGGCACCTTCCTGGCGGTGGGCGTGTCCATTCTGGTCTATTTCAGTGCGGCCCTGGTTTTCAGCGGCGCGCTGCCCAACCCGGAGCTGACCGCCGACTACACCGCCATGAACCGCGTGGCCCGTTTTTCCGGGCTTATCGACGCCGGGGTCATCGCCGCAACGCTCTCCTCGGCCATGGCCTCGTTTCTCGGTGCGCCGCGGATCCTGCAGTCCCTGGCTGCGGATCGCATTTTCCCCTTTCTCTTCTTCTTCGCCAAGGGTGTCGGGCCCACCGCCAATCCCCGGCGCGCCCTGGTGCTGGCCGCCGGGATCGCCTTCCTGACCATCGCGCTCGGCAACCTGAACCTGATCGCCCCCGTGGTGTCCATGTTTTTTCTGATCTCCTACGGGCTGCTCAACTACGCCACCTTCTACGAAGCCCGGTCCGCCAGCCCGTCCTTCCGTCCCACCTTCAAGTGGTTCGACCAGCGGCTCAGCCTGTTGGGCTTCCTGGCCTGCCTGGGCGTGATGCTGGCCATCGACCCTACCACGGGCATCGTCGCCATATCGCTGCTGTTCGCCATTTTCCAATACCTGCGGCGAACGGCGGACCCCGCCCGCTGGGCCGACAGCCGCCGCGCCCATCACCTGCAGCGGATCCGGGAACATCTTCTGGCCACCACGGTGTCCCCCGAGCATCCCCGGGACTGGCGGCCCCAGATTCTGGCCTTCTCCGAGGATCCCGAGCGGCGCCCGCGCCTTTTGCGCCTGGCCGGTTGGCTCGAGGGCGGCAGCGGCCTGACCACCGTGGTGACCCTTCTGGAAGGCAAGGATCTCCTGCTCTCCAAGCGCAAGGAGAAGGCTGAACATCTTCTGCAGCAGGACATCCGCGAGTACAACCCCGGCGCCTTCCCGCTGGTCCTGACCACCCGCGATATCGAAATTGCCGTCCACGCCCTGCTCCAGGCCCACGGCATCGGGCCCTTGCGCGTCAACACGCTGCTGCTGAACTGGCTCGATCCCGAAAACGTGTCCGGCGTGGGGTTCCGCGAGTTTCTGTTCGGCCGCCAACTCAAGACCCTCCACCGCCTGGGCTGCAATATCGGTATCCTGTATGCCCCGCCGGAAGCCTGGCAGGGCCTGATGGAAACCCCGTCCGACCGTTCGCGCATCGATGTGTGGTGGTCCGACGACGCCACGGGGCGGCTGATGCTGCTTTTTGCCTATCTCATGAAACGGGCGGAGGCCTGGAAGGGCGCCCCCCTGCGCCTGCTCGTATTTCCCGCCGAAGCTCCCCAAACCGAGCGGCAAGCGGCTCTGGTCGATATCCTGAGCGATGCCCGCATCGAAGCCGAGATCGTCTTTGCGCCGACCAAGGATGCCGCAGCCGTGGCCGATCTGTCGGCTGCTTCAGCGCTGGTGTTTCTACCTTTTCGCTTCCAGGGCAACCTGATCCGGCTGCCGGTGGACGGTCCCCCGGAGGCGCTTCTGGAGCAACTGCCGACCACCGTGATGATTTCGGCGGCCGAGGATATCGATCTGGGGGCCGAACCGGAGGAGGGGGCCGCGGCCGCCCTGGCCGAGGCCCGGGATCTAAAGGACAAACGCGAGCGGTTGGCGCAGGAGGCGGAAGAGGAAGCGGATGCGGCCGGCAAAGCCGCCGAGGCCGCCGAGGTAACCTTGCAGAAGGCCAGGGACCGCCCCGCAGCCGAACGGGACGAAGAGCAGCTCGCCGCCCTTACCGCCGAGCGGGACAAGGCCCTGGCGGCGGCGGAGAAGGCCCGGCGCAAAGCCGCCAAGGCGCGGGCCAAGGCCGATCAGGCCGGGGAGGCCCTGGAAAACGGCGTCCAGGGCACTGAAGGCGAAGGCGACGACCATCGACAGAAGGATGGGGATACGCCCGAAAAGGCGGCCGACGAGGAGTAGGGGAGACAGCCCAAGAGGTACGGGGCCGGCTGTCTCCCGGTCCGCCAGGCGTCACGGCAGGGCTTAGCGCTGGCTGGGCTTTGTCAACCGCTTCTATTCCTCGATTTCGAGATTGGCGGCATAGCGCCCGGTGACGGCATCGTCCACGCAGTGGTCGAGCTCCTCATCCGTGGCGGATTGGCGCTCTTTCAGCGCATCCAAGGGACAGATGAATTCGTTGCCGGCCTCGTCCTTGACCCTCACCCAGACATCGCGCTTTTCTTTTTCCGTCATGGTTTTCTCCTACGCAGTGGTTATCCCGAAATGATCGATTTTGGTTCCGGCCATCCCCCAGCGATTGGGAAACGCAATGGGGGTAGTGCTTTCAACCTTACCAAAATAAGCCTGTTTTGCCTGCAATCAAATCCTTTGGCCCTTGGGATGGTAGCGCCATATTTTATTTGACAGCCCGCGGGGACCTGGTTTACAGGAAACAAATCCAAAGCACCGCCAGCACACCCTTTCTCGATCCGTCATTCTGAAGCCCGCCGCGGTTTAAGCCCTGCTGTTTCGATTCCTGCCTTCAAATCGAGCCTGTCCGAGCCCACCTCCAGCACCACCCGTTTCATTTATGGGCCGACCTATGAAACGAGGACACCTGAAACTGCCGCTACATCGCCTCCAGGGGTGACCTGCCTCTGGGGGCTTTGGGATCGAATGGCGTGCCGCAAATGCATCCTTCCTACCCATTTTCGCTGGTAAAGGAGGTCATCATGCCGATAATCGTGATCGATAGCCATTATCCTGCAAGCAAGAATCAGGATGTCCTGACCGCATGGCTCGGTGCCATGGAAAAATACCCGCGTCCCAAGGACCTTTGTAAGACCTTAATCCAATCGGCTGTTTCGAGTAACTATGACGGGCTCAGGGTTTTCTCAGCCTTTCAAACCAATCCCGGAAAATACGAAGAGGCCGCGGCCTATTTCACAAAATTCATGACCAGCTTTTTTCACATTGAGGAATATTATTATGAAATGGCCACCTGGGCGACCCTTGAGGAGGCTATGGAAGCCATTGGTGCGAAAATGCCTGACCGCGCTTAGAACGGTGATTGGCCCGAGTGATTGACTGTTTCAAATTCCTGTCTTTTCACCTTCCTGAGAAAGGAGAAACCAATGGTTATCATCGGCCGGATGTACTATCCCCCGGAATCGTCCCAAGAGATGGCCAAAAGATTTCTTGAAGCGCCGCAAATCCCCGACTTTCTGAACCGAAAAGGCCCCTATGTTTCGTCGAATCTTACGGGGGGCATTTCAATTGTCGCTTTTTACGAGCTGGATAATGCCAAGCTGGCTGAAGGAATGGACTTTGTTGGCAACTACTACGCGATGTTTTTTGGGGTGCCGGGCTTCAAATATGAAATCAAACCGCACTTTGAGGTGACAGAGGCCCTGAAAATGATCGGCATGGGATAGTGGCAACGTTGACAGCCGGTGCGGCCTTAGCGAGGTCGTGCCGGCTGTCACACCTTAAAAAAATAGCAGCGAAATTCGATGCGCGCCTGCTGAAAACGCTCCGTTATTCA
Organism: uncultured Desulfobacteraceae bacterium; assembly: GCA_964392545.1. Lineage (GTDB taxonomy): Bacteria > Desulfobacterota > Desulfobacteria > Desulfobacterales > UBA5852 > JABZFP01. Next base: position 341 of record CAYMQN010000148.1, on the reverse strand, counting down.
AGTGCTGTAATCTGAAAGCTTCATCGATGCTTGCCGCTTGATTTGAAGGGGGGAGGAAATCTGTCGTTGCGCGCCGTCCTGAAATTTGAATTTTGGTCATTTTCAAATGGTTCCACTGCGCGGATCACCACGACTGGCTTGCTTGGGGTGCACAATGGCAGTTCATGGTGATATATGAATGTATGTCCCTGTTGCGGGATCGCTGCAATGCCGGGGAGTGTGGGTCTGGGGATTAGCGTTTCCTACCTGCAGTATTGCCGGATTCTGGACAGTGGCACGTAATCAAATGTTTCGGTCATCATGAGATTGGTACAGGTTAAATCGAATTGGGATGTCTACCT
>CAYMQN010000147.1:7297-9848 GCA_964392545.1 uncultured Desulfobacteraceae bacterium | reverse complement strand
TGCGTTAATCTGTGTCATCTGTGGATCAAAAGCTTTTGTTTTATGGATAACCAGGCATTAGAGGATAGGCGCAATTTCATCACCGTGCCGCCGCGTGGGGCACATCATAGCAGGCTGTCAAGGAGGGTGCCATGGGTTTGAATTTCGAGGAGCTGGATGACCGCTGGACGCCGCTCGGACGCTTGAGCCTGCGCCGGCGGCGGCTGCTGGCACTGGGCGGTCGGGAGGTTTTCGAAGTCAAACTCGACGACGCCTACCTCATGTCGTCCCTGTTCCATGAGGGCGAAGTGGCGCTGGCCCGCTTGGGGTTGGCCGCGCTGGCCGATCGCGACTGGGAGATCGTGGTCGGGGGCCTGGGCCTGGGCTACACCGCTGCCGCCGCGCTGGCCTATCCCCAGGTCTCGCAGCTGATCGTGGTGGAGGCCCTGGCACCGGTGATCGATTGGCATCGGCAAAACCTGGTGCCCAACGGCGCCCTGCTTACCGGGGATGCCCGCTGCCGCTTCCACCATGCCGATTTCTTCGCCCTGGCCCAGGGCCAAGGCTTCGCGCCGGACCAGCCCGGCCGCCGATTTGACGCCATTCTGCTGGATATCGACCACACGCCGCAAAACGTGCTCGATCCGTCGCACACCGCGCTGTATTCCGAGGCGGGCCTGCGGCGGCTGAAAGCGTTCCTCAAGCCGGGCGGGGTGTTCGGCCTGTGGTCCAACGACGTCCCCGACAAACGCTTCCTGGCGATCCTCGCACGGGTGTTTCACGCCGTCGAGGGGCACACCGTTAGCTTTGAAAATCCTCTCCAGGAGCGGACCTTCGACAACGGCATCTATATCGCCAAGACACGCTGACACGGATGCCCCCGCCCGCAGCGACAGCCCCCCGGCCCTTACTCCCCCTTCCTTATCAAGTTACGCCGCTCGATACCGCGGACGATGATGTGCTGAAGCGCGCCGGGGGATGCCCGCCGATGCCGGCGGAAGAGGGCGTCATTCCCGAAGGGTGAGATGTCTTTTCAACCGCCAGCGGCCGACGCCCTGCGACTGCCGGCTTTCAAGATGCCCCTCGGTTTCCAGCCGCTGGAGATAGGCAAAGGCCTCGGAGACCCCCAGGAAAACGGCCATTTCCTTCAGGCCGGGAAAGAGGCGGCCGGCCAGCTGAAAGGGGGTGACGCCCTCCCCGCCGGGCCGCCCCGCGTCATCCCGCGCCACCATCCGGAGGACTTGCCCTCGGCGTTTTTCGAAATGCGCGAGGATCGCGGCCGCCCGGGGACCGGCCTGGTTAAAGGCCGCGCCATGGCCCGGCAGGACCCGGGTCAGGTCCTGCTGCAGGAGCCATTGAAGGCTGGCCGTGAAGCGGGTCAGACTGCCGTACCCGTTTTGCCCTTCCGGCAGGCCGAATTCGGCCACCGGATTCGGGGTGATGTGCTCCAGCAGGAAGTCGCCGGAAAACAGGATGCCCTGCGCGTCGTCGAGGAGGGAAATCGAACCGGCGCTGTGCCCCGGCGTGGGTGCGACGCGCAGTTCGAAATCGTCGAAGGCGAAGGTTTCGCCCCCCTCCAGGAGATGCGGCCCCCGCAGGGGCGCCACCAGATGGCGCACCCGCTCGGCAAACGCCTCGGCCTGGTCCTGCGCCTGGACTTCGGGCACGCCGCAGCAAAGAAGGAAATCCTGGAAGCGCTGGAAATAGGCCTGGTTCTGTGGCGCATCCGGGCCGATGAACTTGGGATAGTCGAGCTGATGAATGTAGACCTCGCAGCCGCAATCGTCCGCCAGGCGGCCGGCCAATCCGGCGTGATCGGTGTGGGCGTGGGTGATGATCACCCGCCGGATCGCCTTCAGGGAGCCCCCTTTTTGCCGGAGGGCAGCAGCGATGTGGTCCAGGCATTCGGGGGTGTCGACCCCGGTATCGATCAGGGTGGGGCAAGTATCCTCGATGTAGTAGCAATTGACCGTCTTCAACGGAAACGGTATCGGACAGGCTATCCGGTGGATGGTGGTCATGGGGGCATGCTACCTTCAGGGCCAGGCCATATGCAAGCGTTCCTTGGCCCCGACTCGGGGTAACTTACTGAGATAAAAATAAACACTTTGTCATCCCGTTGACCCGAAGAGATGCCGGATCGAATCCGGCATGACGGGCAAAAAAAGGAGGCTTTGTGGCATTAAGACGCAGCCTCCCAAGCGGGGATCCCGGCATTGCAATGGTTCATAGGCTCCCGCTTCCGCGGAAGTGACGATTCAGAGATTTTTTGGGAATCCATCTTTTCTTTCATGTGAAGGGGAATGAACCATTCATCCAAAATCCCCAAGATCCTGAAACTTTTTTAGATTCTCCACCAAAGGTGGAGAATCTACTCCGAATAGTCGTACCACCCCTTGCCGGTCTTGCGCCCGTATTCCCCCTTCATGTAATGGGACACGGTCTGGGGCGAGGGGAAATCGGCCTCGTCGCCGGTGCGCTTGAAGCGTTCCATGGCCATGGTGTAGGTCAGGTCGATGCCGGTGAGGTCTTCCAGACGGAATGGCCCCATGGGGTGTCCCGCGCCATAGAC
>CAYMQN010000147.1:0-7197 GCA_964392545.1 uncultured Desulfobacteraceae bacterium | reverse complement strand
CTGGCGGTAAAGCGAATGCGCCCGCGGGCCGCCTGGGCCTGCTCCTCGGTCAGGCGCCCCTTGGCCACCCGGCCGGGCAGATACTGGTCCACGAAGGCTTCCGCCTTGGCGAGGACTTCCGCACTGATATCCGTGCAGGTGGTGGTGAACCCCTGAATCGCGCAAAGGGTCGAAATCTGGTGCCCCATGTTCCCGGCACCGACCACACAGATCGTCTTCACATCGTCGATTTTCATTTGGTTTCCTTTCCTTCTGGATGCCCGCTTTCGCGGGCATGACGGCGTGGGGTTTTGTTTTTCCCGTAACCAATGACCACTGACCAATGATGGGTCTTTTGCGTAATCGTGGTCGACGGACATGAATAACTTCAATAGACGATTACGACAACGACCTCATCGGCCCTTGAAGACCGGTGGCCGCTTTTCGAGGAAGGCGGTAAAGCCTTCCTTGCAGTCCTCCGTGGTCCGCACGGTGCGGCTGCCCTCTAATTCCACCTCCAGACCGCGCTCCAGACCTTCGTAGATGCCGGTGGACATTGCTTTGAGGACGCAGCCCACGGCGATCGGCGGGCGCTGGGCCAGTCGGTCGGCAAAAGCCAGGGCTTCCTCCATAAGCTTGTCGGGGGCGGCGATCTGGTTGACCAGTCCGATCGCCAGGGCCTCCTTGGCATTGACCGTCTTGCTGAAAAGGATCATATCCAGGGCCTTGGCCTTGCCCACCACCTGGGTCAGGCGCTGGGTGCCGCCCCAGCCGGGGATGATGCCCAAATTGAGTTCGGTCAGCCCGATGAAGATCTTGGGGGCATCCGCCATGATGCGAAAATGACAGGACAGGGCCAGTTCCAGACCACCGCCCAGAGCAAAACCGTTGATCGCGGCGATCACCGGTTTGGCAAAGCGGTCGAGGCGGGTCCACAAGCTTCGTCCCAGCGCGCCGATCTTAGGCCCATTGGCGGCGTCCTTGACATCGAAGCCGGCGGAAAAACAGCGGTCACCCGCGCCGGTAAGAAGGATCACCCGCACCTGGTCATCAGCTTCCAGCGCGTTCACACACGCCTCGAAGGCTTCCATGGTGGCCAGATTCCAGGCATTGGCGGGGGGGTGGTTGATGGTGACGACAGCCGTATGCCCTTTTTGCTCCACTAGTATCGGATCCATTATCCCTCCTGCGTTGGGTTGGGAATGGGGTTTCGGACGGGCCGGGCGGCGGATGGAAATCCGCCGCCGACAATTACCATCGCCGGCATCCGATCCGGTTGGGGTCGCCGGCGATCCGGGCTGAAAACGGGCTTTGAGACGCTGCATGCCGCGGATCCAGCGGTCGTAATCGGAGGTTTTGCGCTGCATGTAATCCTTGACCTCCGGGTGGGGCAGCACCATGAAACGTTCCTCCTGCAGGGCCGCCATGACGCAATCGGCGACCTGGTCGGCCTCGATCATGCCGTCCACGGCCGCCACCCCTCCGCCCTGGCGGGTCATTTCCGTGCGTACGGCCTGGGGACAGACCACCGCCACCTTGAGCCCCTGATCGCCGTAGGTGATGGCCAGGTTTTCCGCGAAACCGACGGCGGCGTGTTTGGTGACGGAATATGGCGCCGAACCGATCTGGCTGAGCAACCCGGCGGCCGAGGCCGTGCACACGAACCAGCCCCCGCCACGCTGCAGCATGCCGGGAACGACAGCCCGGGCCGCATAGACGTGCGCCATGACGTTGATTTCCCAGATGCGCTGCCAGTCGGCATTGGAAACCTCCAGGTCCCCTTTGACGATGATGCCGGCATTCGAAAAGAAAAAATCGATGGGCCCCATCTTTTCTTCAGTGTGCCGCACCAACCGGATCATGTCTTCCTCCCGGGCGACATCGCACGCCCGGGCCAAACCTTCGATATCGGCTGCCAATGCCTTCGCGCCCGCCGCATCGATATCCGCCACCATCACCCGGGCGCCTTCCCTTGCCGCCCGCCGGCTGAGGGCCGCCCCGATCCCCTCGGCCCCGCCCGTTACGACCACCACCTTGCCATTCATATGCATCGATCGATCATCCTTGCATTTGGTTCGTTTTCTTCCGCGTGGAAGAAAATGAACAAGTCAAATTGCCTTGGCAAAGGCCTTGGTCATGGATCTATCCTCCCGCGGGTTCTTCCATCTGTTTGGCATAGATCTCCAACACCAGCGGAATAAATGTTGTGAGATCCTCGATGATGCAGATGTCGGCCGCACTGCAAATCGGGGCCTGGGGATCCGTATTGATGGCGATGACGCACTCGGATCCGCGCATGCCCATAAGATGCTGGGAAGCGCCGGAAATCCCGCAGGCAATGTAGAGCGCCGGAGCGACCGTAGCGCCGGTGACGCCCACCTGCCGGTCGTAGCCGAGCCAGCCCCGGTCACAGACAAGGCGGGTGCCGGCCACCATGGCTTTCGGCAGCCTCTCGGCCAGCCGATGAATCCACGCGAGATGTTCTTCATCGCCGACGCCGTTGCCGGCGGCCACGATGATGGCCGCGTCGGCCAGGTTCGCGGCCCCCGGAGGCGCCGGCGCGACACCGGTGAAAAGGCTCTGCTCGGGCGTCCAGGCCACCGTTTCGAGGACCACCCGGCCGTCGGCACCTCCCTGCGGCCGGCCGTCGAAGGCAAAGACGCCCGGCTGCACCGTGAGAACGGTGGTCGGCGCATGGGACACGAAACGTCCCTTGACCTTGCCGCCGTAGCGATCCTTGGAAAACCAGATGCGGTCGTCTTCACTTCCCAGACCGTCGATGCCGCTGATGCAGCCGGCGCCCAGACGTGCGGCCACGGCCGGCGCCCACTCGGCACCGCCGGAGGTATGGGCGGTTACGACATACGCCGGGGCGGCCGCCGCGAGGGTCATCGACAAGACCCGGCCGAACGCCTCGCCGACATAGTGGGTCAGGCCCGGGCATTGCAGTGCGGTGACATCCACGCCACCGGTCTTGGCGATTTCCCGGGCGGGCGCCTCGGGGGCCTCGCCCAGCATCCACACCCCGACGGAGCCCCCGGTCATCATTTTCAGCTGGTTGGCGAAAGCCAGCATTTCCAGGATGACGGGATCCGCACGATCACCGGTGGCATCGGCAACTAGGACGATATCCGCAAGGTTTTCCATGGCTACCGGATGAAGGCCTTTTCTCTCAGAAGGGTTAAAAAGGTTTCGGCCTTTTCCTGCGGGCTGCCCTCCAGCAGCCGTCCCGCACGGGTGCGGGGCGGCTGCATGAATCCCAGGCAGGCCACGGGATCGGCGTCCGCGGCGTCATCCTCGGCGACAAGGGTTTCCACCGCCTGTCGATTGGCCCGCAGGAGGTTGGACAGGGAAGGATAACGCGGCCGGTTGATGCCGGACTGGAGGGCCAAAAGCGCCGGCAGCCGCAGCTGCAGCCGTTCCCGGTTTCCGGCCTCCACTTCCCTTTCGACATCGACCTGCTTCCGATCCAGGGCCAATTTCAGAGCCATGACCTGGGTGGCACAGGGCCGGTCCAGAAGGGCGGCCGTCATGGGGCCCACCTGGCCGTTCATGCCGTCCTCCGACCAGCTGCCGGTTAAAATGAGATCGTAATGCTTGCGGCCGGCGCAGCGGGCGATGTGGCGGGCCACCTCGGTCGGCCCGGGGTCTGTCCGATCACCGGTGTCCAGCAGAATGCCCTGATCGACGCCCATGCCGATGGCCCGCTTGATCACCGCCAGGACCGCTTCGGAACCCACGCTGACCACATCGATATGGATCTCCGCCAGCGCTTCCTTCAACTGCAGCGCCGCCTCCACCGCAAACTCGTCGAAACGATTCATGCGCAGCTCGGGTGCTGCCCCAACGGCGATTTGGCCGTCGGCTTGGAGATCGACAGGCAGCTGTTCCAGGTCCGGGACCTGTTTGATGCAAACCAGAATATTCATCGCGCTGGGCCGCTGGAGGATGAGGGGCCGGTGCCTCGGGGCGGTCTCGGAGCCGTTGTACCGGCTCTCCCCGCCCCGGGCCTTTTCGCGTTCATTCATAGATGGTGGTTCAATCCGTGTCAATAAAAAACTAACGAATGTTCGTTTTTTATTGACACGGTCCACCTCCCCGGCTAAAGCAGACCCGAGGCAGCAACCGTTCAACCATAACCGGCAAGACCAACACGGTAAGGAGACCCCATGGACTTCACCATCTCGGAAAAAATGCAGACCATTCTGGGCATGATCAACGAATTCGTTGACAAGGAACTGATTCCCCTGGAAAAGGACTTCCTGGCCGACAAGCTGGACAAGGTCCTGCCGGTCCTGGAGGAAAAGCGCGCCATGGTCAAACAGATGGAGCTGTGGGCGCCCCTGCACCCGGTCGAATACGGCGGCATGGGCCTGAGCCTCATGGAAAGCGCCCTCATCTTCGAAGCCCTGGGGCGCACCCCGCTGGGGCTTTATGCCTTCGGCAGCAAGGCGCCGGATGCCGGCAACATCGAAATCCTGCACAAGTATGCCACCCCCGAACAGACGAAGCAGTGGCTGCATCCCCTGGTGGCCGGCGAAATTCGCAGCTGCTTTTCCATGACGGAGGTGGACATGCCCGGCTCCAACCCGGTCATGCTGGAAACCACCGCCGTCAAGGACGGCGACGACTACGTCATCAACGGCCACAAATGGTACACGTCGTCCGCCGACGGCGCGGCCTTCGCCATCGTCATGGCCGTGACCAATCCAGAGGCCCCGCCCTATCTGCGCGCCAGCATGATCATCGTGCCCAGCGACACGCCCGGCTACAATCTGGTGCGCAACATCCCGGTAATGGGGCACGCCGGCAAGGGCTATTTCTCCCACGCCGAAATTCTCTACCAGAACTGCAGGGTGCCCCAGAGCAACCTGCTGGGGCCGGAAGGCCACGGGTTCGTCATCGCCCAGGAGCGCCTGGGCCCCGGCCGCATCCACCATTGCATGCGCTGGATCGGCATCTGCAACCGGGCCTTCGATCTGATGTGCGCCCGGGCGCGGGATCGCATCGTCGGACCGGAGCGCACCCTGGCCACCAAACAAATCATCCAGGCCTGGATCGCCGAAAGTGCCGCCGCCATCCAGGCGGCCCGCCTGATGGTGCTGCACGCGGCCTGGAAAATCGACCAGGTGGGCGCCAAGGCGGCCCGCAAGGATATCTCGCTGATCAAGTTCGTCGTGGCCAACACCATGCAGCAGGTGGTCGACCGGGCCCTTCAGGTGCACGGCGGACTCGGTATGACGGACGACACCATCATCGCCTTTTTCTACCGGCACGAGCGGGCAGCACGCATCTACGACGGTGCCGACGAAGTCCACAAGGTGTCGGCCGCCCGGCAGATCCTGAAGGGCTATGACAATAAAAAGGTGCGTTGAGCCATGCCGCCGGAGGACTATCGGCAGTTTCTAAAGCGGGTCGACGCGTTGAAGCAGCAATGCTGCCTCAAACTGTTCAACGAGAACCGCCAGTCGATCCAGATCAAGAAAGAAAAGACCATTGCCAAGAACATGGAGCGCATTTTTGCGGCCGCATTGAAAATCAGCAATGCCAAGAGCTTTCACGCCATGAGCATGCGTGACCTCAGCCGGGAAGCCGACATGAGCATCGGCGCGCTCTACAACTACTTTAGCGGCAAGGAAGAGCTGCTGCGCCTGATGCAGCAGCAGCGGCGCACGATCACGCGCGAAATCCTGTCGGCGGACATCGCGGCCGGGAAGGACCCCCTGGAGAAACTGCGCACGGCCATCCGGACCCATCTCTATTTGAGCGAGGTCATGCAGCCCTGGTTTTACTTCTCCTACATGGAGGCCAAAAACCTCGACCCCGATGAGCGCCGCGCCGCGGTCGAAAGCGAGTTGAACACGGAGCGGCAGTTCGCCGATATTCTGGAAGCCGGCTGTGCACAGGGGTTTTTTCAGACCGAAGACTGCCGGATGACCGCCAGCCTGATCAAGGCCATGCTCCAGGACTGGTACCTCAAGCGCCCCAAATACGCCCGGCGCGGCATTGGCGTGGATCAATACGCCCGCTATCTGACCGCCTTCCTTGAGAAAAATCTGTGCGTCAACAACGATTCGACAATCCAGGGAGGAAAATGATGAAGGATCACATCGATCGTCCCGGCGCCGTTCGAAACGGCGACCAGCTGGACCTGACCCGGGTGGAAGCCTTCTTGAAGGACAGTATTCCGGGGCTGGAAGGTGATCTGAGCCTGGCGCAGTTTCCCAGCGGCGCCTCGAACCTGACCTATCTGGTCACCTGCGGCCGGCGGCAGATGATTCTGCGGCGTCCGCCCGCCGGTACCAAAGCCGCCACGGCCCACGACATGGGGCGCGAGGTCAAAGTGCTCTCGGCCCTTTGCGATCGCCTGTCCTTCGTGCCCCGCCCCTTGGCCTTCTGCCAGGACGAGGCCGTCATGGGCTGCCCGTTCTACGTCATGGAGCGCATCGAGGGCATCATCCTGCGCCGGGATCTGCCCCCCGGCCTGTTCGCCTCCCCCGGCGAATTGCGGGCGCTTTTCGAGCGTTTCGTGGAAGTCCTCCACGAACTGCACGCCCTGGACTACGAGGAAGTGGGCCTGGCCGACCTGGGCAAACCCCGGGGCTATGTCCAGCGGCAGGTGCTGGGCTGGAGCAAGCGCTACCGGGCCGCGCGCACACCGGATGTGCCCGACTTCGAAGTGGTGATGGAATGGCTCGCCGAAAAGATGCCCCCGGAAACCGAACGAGCGGCCATCATCCACAACGACTTCAAGCTCGACAACATCGTCCTCGATCCGGCCGATCCCTTCAAGATCATCGGGGTCCTGGACTGGGAGATGTGCACCCTGGGGGATCCGCTGATGGACCTCGGCAGCACGCTGGGCTACTGGGTGGACCGGGACGACCCCCCCGAGCGCCATGTCATGCGTTCCATGCCCACCCACCTGGAAGGCTCCCTGACCCGCCGGGAGTTCGTGGAAACCTACGGCCGGCTCTCGGGCCTGCGCATGGACGGCTTCGATTTCTATTACTGTTTCGGCCTCTTCCGGTTGGCCGTGATCATCCAGCAGATCTACTACCGCTACTACCACGGCCAGACCACCAACGAGCGCTTCAAAGACTTCGGGATGGGCGTGGCCATCCTCGAACGCGCCGCCGCCGAGGTCATCGCCAAGTCGGATCTCTAGCAGCCCAAAGAAGCCTTCCGATTGCCAAAAGCGGTAGTATCGTTGTCGTT
>CAYMQN010000146.1:0-10007 GCA_964392545.1 uncultured Desulfobacteraceae bacterium | reverse complement strand
TCAAGCCTGTGAACGGTCCCCGGGGGGAGCAGGTGCCCCGTGGCGATGCGGCAGTACCATCGAGGGCCCGCGCGGCATTGAGGTGCCGCGCGGGACGTTGGGGTTCAGAGTTTATCGACGTTCGAGCGCAGGTAGTCGGAAACGCCGGCGGCATCCGGCTTCATGCCCGTATCGCCCTTGTGCCAGCCGGCCGGGCAGACCTCGCCGTGTTTTTCAGTATACTGCAGGGCATCGACCATGCGCAGCATCTCGTCCACATCCCGCCCCAGGGGCAGGTTGTTGACCACCTGGTGCTGCACGATGCCGGCCTGGTCGATCAGAAACGAGGCCCGCAGGGCGACGCCGTCCGGATGCTCCACGCCGTAGGCGCGGGTGATCTCGTGTTTCACGTCGGCCACCATCGGAAAATCGATGGGACCGATGCCCCCCTCTTCCACCGGCGTGTTGCGCCAGGCGAAATGGGTGAACTGGGAATCGATGGAGACCCCCACCAGGGCCACACCCCTTTCCTGGAACTGGGGCATGCGCTTGTGATGGGCCAGAATCTCGGTGGGGCAGACAAAGGTGAAATCCAGCGGCCAGAAAAAAATCACAACAAACTGTCCGCGAAGATCCGACAACTTGAAATGCTCTTCGATCACACCGCTGGGCATGACCGCCGGCGCCTCGAAATCCGGTGCCGGATGCGCAACCAGAATGCTCATGGAACCCTCCTTGGTATCCCTTCGATGGATGAAACGGGAGACCGTCCGCGCAAGCGTGACGGCGCGCCCCTTACACGATGTGCAAGGTAATACCGCCGGCCCGGATCGCAACCGTGTTCCGCGACCCGTGGTTAGAGGGCCGGGGGGCTTCTGCGTCAAAAAAAACTGCCCGGCCATGGTGCGCCGGGCAGCCTCGAGCAACGTCGTTAAGGTTGATCGAACCTATGCCTATGCGTCCGTCTCCTCTTCGATCATGTCACAGGTCATCCAGGAGCCATCGTATATCGTCACGGAGCAGTCGAGTTCATCGTTGTTTTCACGCGGATTATCGCTCATGATAGTTTCTCCTTTCATGGCGGGAATGGATACGGCTTGCCCTTATGAGCGCAACATAAGGCGCCCGCTTGCGTTGTAAACCCATACTGGAAAGCCCGGCCTTGTTCCGGGCCGGCAAAAAGCGTATAGTGGCGACGTATCCTTTCAGCGCCGTCCTCTCTCGGCGTCGCTGCACTGCGGGGAAAGATGCCATGTTCCTCGAAAACACGGCTTCCCATTTTCCATTGCACACTTTCCGACCGCCGGGCATGCACTGCCTGAAATCGCCTGCCGCACCGGAAAAGGGCGACGGCACGTCGCCGGCCGGCGCCCCACACGAGGAGCAGGAGGAAGAACGCCTGATCCTGTGCCGGGAATGCCTGTTTCCCATCACCCGGGAGGAGGAGCGGCAGGACATGGCCGGCGCCGGCCAGCACACCTTTGCCAATCCCGCCGGCATCGTGTTCACCATCGCCTGTTTCAACGCCGCCCCCGGCTGCGTACCGGTAGGGCCCGCCTCGGACGAATTCACCTGGTTTCCAGGCTTCACCTGGCAAGTAGCCGTCTGCCGGGGTTGCCTGGCGCACCTGGGATGGCATTTCGCCGCCCCCGCGGGCGCCGGCTTCTGGGGCCTGATCCTGGACCACCTGATATTCCCATGAATTTCCCGCAGGGAAATTCATTATCTAAAACCAAATCGAGCCCTACCCCATCGTCACGATGACGCAGACGCACATTCAAGGAGTCAGACACTGGAGGGATAATTTGTCTTTGAGCACCAGGGGCCGATCTTCGGCCTTGGGGCCCAGCTTTTGAAAAAGGCGTGCTTCCTGGGCGGCGTTTCGGGGCAGGTCGTGGTAGGCGAACATGTAGCGGCTGAAGGCGTCTTTATGGGGGAAGGGCCAGTCGGCTTCGAACGCGCGGTCCTGGATCACCCTTAGCGGGCTTGCCGCGATCGCCTCCTGGGCCGCTTGGAGGGCAGCCGTTTCATCTTCGAAAAGATGGAACAACTGCTGCACTTCACTGTCCAGGGTGGGCTCCATGACCAGGATGCGGCCGGCGGGGGCCAGCACGCGGGCCGCTTCCGGCAGGGCCCGGCGGCTGTTCTGGTGATGCAGGGAAAGCGAGAAGACAATCGTCTCGAACGACCGGTCGGCAAAAGGCAGCCGCTCCCCGGAGGCCCTGCAAAGCCGGGCCCGGCCGGCCACCGCGGCGGCCTGGCGGAGGGCTTCCCGGGAGGGGTCGATTCCCACCAGGCGCGGCACGCGTGCGGCCAGGCCGGCCGTCAGGCGCCCGTCGCCGCAGCCCACCTCGAGCAGCCTGGCGCCGTCAAAAGCGCCGAACGCCGCCAGGGCCGCAATCTCTTCGCTTGTGCGTTCGATGTCCATCATGGGCGGGCGGCGGCTCAGACCGCGAGGCGTTTGTGTGTGTCCACGGTGGCGTCGTAGTAGACGATGCGGGTCGCGTAGCTATGCAGGTCGACGTGCAGGGTCGTCATGAACTTGCCCTTGCGCCAGGTCAGGCTGATCTGGTCTTCCGGCGTGGACTCGATCCTGAAGGTTCCGTTGAAGGCCGGGTAGTGGGAGCGGAAGGTCATCAGCCGCAGCAGGCGCTGCACCACCGGGCGCTGCATCTCCTGATCGATCTCGTCCAGGTCGTAGCCGTGGCGGTTGATGTCCCGGCCGTTTTTGGTGCGTTCCACCAGTTCGATGTCGTTGCTGCCCGCCAGCAGCCCGACATAGTAGACCTGGGGAATGCCCGGGCAGAAAAACTGAATGGCCCGGGCCGCGAGATAGGAATCGTCGTTGCCCTCCAGGGCTGAATAGTAGGTGCAGTTGACCTGGTAGATATCCAGGTTCTGGTAGGCTTCCCCCGAATAGATGCGCTTGATGTTGCTGCCTTTCCGGTAGAGCCCCTCGATGGTGCGGTCGATGGCGTCCTGGCCCATGAGGTCGGCCACGTCCACCACCCCCAGGCCGTCGTGGGTGTCGAGGGTCGTGATCTGGCGGCGGGGGCAGATCCGCAGCCACTCCAGCAGCTCCTGGTTGGTGTGGTGGTAGAGGGTGTGCAGCATGAGCATGGGCAGCGCGAAATCGTAGGTCCAGTAGTCGTGCTCGGCCAGCTTGAGCTGGTAGCTGTAATGCTCGTGGACCTCGGGAAGAATTTCCACCGCGAAGGGGGCCGTAAAGCCGCCAAACCACTCCAGCAGCTCCCAGACCGCCGGCTCCCGAAAAAAACAGTTGGTGCCCAGCTCGATGGTCGTATAGGCGAAGGCGTCCAGGCGGATCATTTTCGGTCGGCTGCGGGCCAGACGAATCAGGAATTTGCGCATGACTTCGCGGGTCACCGGCGAGGCGTAATCCAGATCGATCTGCTCGTAGTCGAAGGTGCACCAGACTTTTTCCCGGGAGCCGTCCGGCCGTTCAATGAGGGTATAGGGCGGCCGCGGCTTGCGGGTGTATACCTTGGCCAACTGGTCTTCGGGCAGTTCCCCGTCCGGGCTCAGCTTGGCGAAGCTCAGAAACATGTCGGCATAGGGGCTTTCCTGGCCGCGCTCCATGTAGTCCTGGAAAAAGACGGACTGCCGGGAGATGTGGTTGACCATGAAGTCGACGATCAGATCGAAATCCCGCCCGATATACTCCACATCGTCCCAGTTGCCGAAGGCCGGATCCACTTCGTCGTAGGTCAGCGGGGCGAAGCCGCGGTCGGCCGATGACGGGTAGAAGGGCAGGATGTGGACCCCGCCGATGGCCTTGGACAGGTATTTGCGCAGCACGAAGTGCAGCTCCAGCAGGTTGTGGCCCAGGGAATCGGGATAGGTGATGAGTTGGACTTTGTTTTTGAGTGTCATTGCGCGGCCTTGGTCTTTTCGAAGAAACGGTATTTGCGCAGACCCTCCAGAATCCCTCCGGCATAGGGCTGCTCGGCGAAGTAGACATGCTTGCTCTTGCGCAGCACGTCGAGCTCCGGGCTGTAATTGGCCACCACGATGGCCGAAGGCTCGCCCCGCATCATCTCCTCATCGTTGCCGGAATCGCCGGCCACGACGACATTGCGCAGGGGAATTTCCCATTTGTAGCACAGAAAACGGATGGCCTTGCCCTTGGAGGCGCGGTAGGGCAGAATATCGAGATACTGATCGTGGGAGTAGATCAGGTTGTAGTTGCATTTGGCGCTGCGCAGCCGGTTGTGGACCTCGGCCAGCCGGTCCTTGCCCGGATCCATGTAATAGCTGATTTTGAAGCGCCGCTGGGTGTCTTCCTCCTGGTAAGTCAGATAGGCCAGATCGCCCAGGGCGCGCCGAATTCTATCCGGCTCCCACTTGGCGGCGATATGGGCGTCCCAGCTGCGGCTGGGCTGCAGGCGGGGACCGTAGTAGATTTCCGCCCCCACCGAAGTGATCAAAACATCCACACCCGACACGCCGTGGGTCGCCAGATAGGCGTTGGCCGAGGCCACGGTGCGCCCGGTGGCCACCACGAAGCCCACGTGGTCCCGATTGGCGCCCAGTTCGTCGAGCAGTTCCTGCAGGTTGGCGTTGTCCGCGCCCACCAGGGTGTGATCGATGTCCGTCACGAAGAGCGCCTTCAAACGGGTCAGGCGCCGTCCGATGGCATTCGTGGGGTGGGCCGTTCCCGGGTCGGCGCTCTCGGCCGCGGCGGCCAGGGTTTCGACCTTGTCCAGATATCGTAGGGCATGGCTGTCCCAGGTATAGTGCCGGCGCACGTTCATGATACCGTTCTTGGAAAAGGTGTCCCACTTTTCGCGGTCGACGAGGAGGGCCTTGACGGCCTCGGCAATCTGGGCAGGATCGGAGGGGTCCACCAGAATCCCGTTCTGGCAGTTGGCCACAATGTCCTTGGGGCCGCCGTCGTTGGTCGCCACGAAGGGCAATCCGGTGGCGGAGGCCTCCAGAAGGGTGAGCCCGAAGGGTTCGGTCAGGGCCGGATTCACGAAGACCCCGCGCTTCTCGGCGGCGATGCGGTAGAGCTCGGGCACCTCGGACTCGAAATCATGTTTCTTGGGAATGGCCATCTTGCCGTAGAGGTCGTAGCGGTCCAATCCGAGGAGCATGTCCGTGAGGACTTCCCGCTCGTTGTCCGCCATGCGCTCGATGTCCTTGCGGATGCCGGCGAAGACGGCCAGGTTGGCCATGGCCTGCAGATCCAGATCCTCGCCGTAGGTGCGCACCAGCCCGGTAATGTTCTTGCGCTTGTCCGGCCGGCAGAGCGCCAGGATGAGCGGTTTGTCCGGCGATCCGAAGAAACGGTTCAATTCCTGCAGCATCGAGGCCCGGGCGTACTGGGCGGATTCATCTTTGGCGTTGTTCTGGGACAGCATGTCCCGGTAGTAGGGATGGAAACGCTCCACGTCCAGCCCCGGCGGAATCACGACGAAATCGGGACGCCCCTTGTTGGCGTAGAGTCCGTATTGCTCCCGAATTTCCTGGCGCGTACTGGTGACCACCAGATCCGCCTGTTCCAGGAGCTCCTCCTCCACGGCAATGCGCTGGTCGATCTTGTAGCGCCGGTTGAGATCGACCGCGGCAACGCCGTCGTTTAAAAGCTTCTGTTTTTTGACCCGCCCCAATGAGTGGCCGGTGAAGATGAAGGGCACGCCGAAAAAACGGGACAGCTCCATGGCCACGTAGCCGGCATCGGCGTAGTGGCCGTGGACGACATCCGGCAGGGCCTGCTCGCGCTTGATAAATTTGACGGTTTTGTCCACGAACTCGTCCAGATGCGGCCAGAGGAGCTCCTTGCGCAGGTATTTGCGGCCGCCGCACTGGATGCGCACGATGCGGCACTTGGCGTTGACCGTTTCCAGGGGGTTGGCATAATCCTCCGATACGGTCTTGTCGGCAATCAGGCGCGTGAACAGGTCGACGCGGGCCACCGATGCGAGGGAGCTGAAATGACGCGCCAGGTCCGTCACATAGGTCACCTGCCCGCCCGTGTCGGCGTCGCGGCCCAGTTCCAGGTTCTCGGAGCGGATCAGACCGTGCAGACTGAACATCTGGATGTAGAGCGGTTTACCCATGGTCTCTTCCTCGGGTCTTCCACGACCGGAAACGGTCGTAAAAGGCCGGATCGGACGGCACGGCGCCGTCGATGCCGCAGATCGCCGCGGCCAGCCGGCCGGCCCGGGCCAGGATGCGTTCGGGCGGCCAGGACGCCAGGACGCCCATGGCCAACACGGCGGCAAAGGCGTCGCCGGCCCCGACCGTGTCCCTGACGGCGATGTCGGTGGGCGGCGGCGCGTCGTAGCGGTCCGTGCCGCAAAAGAGGCTGCTGCCGGCGGCGCCCCGCGTGAGGGCCACCATCTCGATGGCGAAGCGCTCCTGCAGGGCCGCCACCCGGCTTGCCGTGTTGCCGCCGATGACGTTCATCTCGGCCAGCGTGGCCAGCTCCTCCTCGTTGAGTTTCACCACCTCCGCGGCCTGGAGGGAATCGCGCAGGATGTCCGCCGTGTAGCAGCCGGGCCGCAAATTGACATCGAAGAGGCATCGGGTTCCAGCGGAACGCCGCGCCAGAATCCGCTGCGCGGTCCGGGCCCCCCGGGCCGTGCGCTGAATCAGGCTGCCGAAATAGATCAGCCGGCAGTCATCGGCTACAAAACGCTCGATGGCGGGGGTGGTTGCGAGGGCATCATAGGCCATGCCGGTGAGAATGTCGAACCGGGCGCTGCCCGCGGCATCCAGGGTCACCGTGACCCGGCCCGTGGGATGGTCGCGGTCCACCTGCAGATCGCCGGTGGGAAACCCCTGGTCCCGCAGGAAGGCGAGGATGTCGCGGCCTTCCGCATCGTCGCCGATACGGCTCAAAAACCGCACCGGCCCGTTCAGCCGATGAAGGTGGAAGGCGAAATTGAACGGCGCCCCCCCCAGACGGCGGCCCTGGGGAAACACGTCGAACAGGATTTCGCCCATCGAAAGAATCACTTGTTGCCCCCCTTATTCTTTCTGTGCCAAATGATAAGTGCCATCCAGTGGCACTCACAACTTATTTATTTAATTCATAATGGTTTATTGGCGCGCTATAGAATACCATTTTTCCTTTTGGGTTCAAAGTATTTTTCTGGGAAACCGCCGGTCCCTGCCGGCAGCCATCGCGGTGGTCAGGGATTAGGCTTTGACTTTCCCGCTCGGTTTTGCTTAAGGTGAGGGCGATCGCGAACAACCCCCAAAGGCTTCTACTGTTCAGCCCGGCCGCCACCACGCGCCCCTCCGCCGCCCGCTCCCGGTTCGCATTCCTCGCTTCGACGCTCCAGGCGATCACCGATTGCAGACCATCCCAGTTTCGGCAGGCGTCTCCCGGAAGTGCGTGCATCTTTTCCGAAGGGGATCCTACTTCCACAAGGCTTTCACCGAGACGAAAACAACGCCTTTGCGAGAGCGCCTGCCGAATCCCCACCTCCCCGGGGGGGATACCCATCACCAAGGCCTCGCCCGCTGTCGAGGGCAAGACGGCTTGACAAATGCCCCCGCCATCCTTTAATGCCTCCTAAGGATGTATACGAACACCGCTGCCGGTGTTTATCCGGGACTTTCCACGCCCCCGGCAGGGCCTGCCACCGCATCGCACAGACGGTTTGCATCGGTCTGCCCCCGCAACGCGGGCGAGCCCCTTGCGGCGCACTCCAAGGCCGAAAACCATATCGCAAAGGAACACGATCATGGCCCAACGCATTGCCGACCGTCGGGATATCGATTTCGTTCTCTACGAACAGCTGCAGATCGAGGGGCTTTTCGAAACACAGCGCTACCGCGACCTCAATCGCAAATCCGCCGATATGGTGATTACCGAGGCCCGCCGTCTGGGCCTCAACGAAATCCTGCCCACCTATGCGGAAGGCGACCGTGCCGGGGTCCGCTTCGAAGACGGGCAGGTCAAGGTGCCGGCCTGCTTTTACCGCCCCTACAAGCATTACGTCGAAGGCGAATGGATCGCCATGGAGGAAGATCCGGCGGTGGGCGGCCAGGGCCTGCCCCAGGTCATCGCCCAGGCCGCCCGGGAGTATATCGTGGGCGCCAATTTCGCTTTTGCCGCCTTCGGCGTCCTGAGCCACGGCACCGGCAAGATGATCGAGCTCTTCGGGACCGAACAGCAGAAAAAGCTCTTTTTGAAAAACGTCTACAGCGGCCGCTGGGCGGGCACCATGCTGCTCACCGAACCCGAAGCGGGCTCCGACGTGGGCGCCCTCACCACCACGGCCCGGCCCAATGGGGACGGCACCTACAGCCTGACCGGCAACAAGATCTTCATCACCTGCGGCGACCACGATGTAACCGAGAACATCATTCATCCGGTCCTGGCCCGCATCGAGGGCGCCCCGGCCGGAACCCGGGGCATTTCCATCTTTCTGGTGCCCAAGCGCTGGGTGAACGAGGACGGGTCGCTGGGCGAGCCCAACGACATCGTGTGCACCGGGATCGAAGAGAAAATGGGCATCCACGGCAGCCCCACCTGCAGCATGGCCCTAGGCTCCAAGGGGGTCTGCCGGGGTCTGCTGCTGGGGGAAGCCAACCGGGGCATGGCGGTCATGTTCCACATGATGAACGAAGCCCGCCTGGGCGTCGGCCAGCAGGGTTACCTGCATGGGTCCTCGGCCTATCTGCTCGCCGCCGACTACGCCAAGCAGCGCATCCAGGGCCGCGATCTGGCCGATGCGCGCAATCCCCGAGCCGCCGCGGTCCCGATCATTCGCCACCCCGACGTCCGGCGGCAGTTGATGCGCATGAAGGCCCTGGTGGACGGCATGCGCAGTTTCACCTTTTACGTCGCCTACCTCTTCGATCGGCACGCCACCGCCGCGGAGGCGGAGGAAAAAGAGCGCTGCCAGGGCCTGATCGACTACCTGACACCGGTGGTCAAGGCCTACTGTTCGGAGCGGGGCATGGAAATCTGCGACATGGCCATGAATGTCTTCGGCGGCTATGGCTATACCCGCGAGTATCCGGTGGAGCAGCTCCTGCGGGACTGCAAGATCGCCACCATCTACGAGGGAACCAACGGCATTCAGGCCATGGACCTGCTGGGCCGCAAGCTGGGGCTCAAGCGGGGCGAAGTCTTCATGACCTTCCTGGAGGAAATCCGCCGCACGGTGCGGGCCGCGGAAGCCGTGCCGGGCCTCAAGGCCCTTGGCGAAAGTCTCGAGCAGATCCTCAACCCCTACGGTGAAGCGGCCGTTTTTCTCGGGAAACGCGCCATGGGCCCGGCCGTCAAAACCGCCTTTGCCCAGGCCTACCCCTTCCTGGACGTCACCGGCGATATCGTCATGGCCTGGATGCTGCTGTGGCGGGCCGCCGCCGCCCAGCCCCGCTTGGCGGAACTGCTCGGGGACGACCCGGACCCGGCCGCCCGCATTGCCGCAAGCCGGGAAGCCGCCTTCTACGACGGCCAGATCAGGGCCGCCACCTATTTTATCCGCAACCAGCTTCCGGTAACCGAAGGCAAGATCAAGGCCATCGTCGGAGGTGACGCCGGCGCTATTCTGGAGGCCGCCGAAGCATCCTTCGGCGGATGAACGAAATCCATCCATCCCCCCCGCAGGGCCGGCATCGGCTGTCCGAGGCCGGCCTTTTGACGCCCGAAGCTCGTGAAAGGAGAAAGGAATGCAAGACGTTGTCATTGTCTCAGCCTGCCGCACCGCCATCGGCACCTTTGGCGGAACCCTGAAAGACGTCGGCGGCGCCAGGATTGCCGCCGCCGCCATGCAAGAGGCGGTGCGCCGGGCCGGTATCGACGCCGCCGTCATCGATGACGTGCGTTTCGGCTGCTGCCTCGAGCCCACCGACACCCTCAACGTCACCCGGGTTGCGGCCCTGCTGGCCGGCATTCCGGACAGTGTGCCGGCCGTTACCATCAACCGGGTCTGCATCTCCGGCATGGAAGCGGCACTCTCCGGGATGGCCATGATCCAGGCCGGACTCGTCAAGACGGTTCTGGCCGGCGGGGTGGAGCACATGTCCGGGGTGCCCTATAC
>CAYMQN010000145.1:4132-10041 GCA_964392545.1 uncultured Desulfobacteraceae bacterium | reverse complement strand
ATTCGGGAGCGGTCCCGCCGCTGTAACCGGGGACGAAATCCGACAGAGCCACTGCGGAGAGAACCACCGCGGGAAGGGTCGGAAGGTAGAGGGATCCGGGAGCCAGAAGACCTGCCTTGACGATGGGGTTCTGTCTTTGCGAAGCAAGGTCGAAGCCATCTCAAATTTGAGATCGCTTCTAGAACAACGGCAGCCCAGGACCAAGGGCCAAGTAAACTGGGTGCAGCCCTTCAAGCCGACGCGCTTGAAGGGCTTATTTTTTTGGTGGACCCGGGCCGCCCTGCGCCTCGCGAAAAGGGACCTCTCAACCCCAATCTTTTTTTGAGCGAGGAGATCGAAAATGATGAACAGACGCAGTTTTGTGATTTTCGCGGCACTGGTGGCGGTTCTTTTCCTGGCGACGGCGGCCGCAGCCGGCAGCGGGCACGGTGCAACGCACCCCCAAAAGGTCGGCATCCTGCTGGTGGCCTTCGGGTCCAGCGAAGCCTCGGCGCAGGTGTCTTTCGAGAACATCGACCGGAAAGTGAAGGCCGTCTATCCGGACCTGCCGGTGCGCTGGGCGTATACCTCGCACATCATTCGGGCCAAGCTGGCCCAACAGGGCCAGCTGCTGGACTCCCCGGAAGTGGCCCTGGCCAGGATGCGCGACGAGAAGTTCACCCACGTGGCCGTGGCCTCCCTGCACACCATCGCGGGCGCCGAGTACCACGACCTGCGGCGCACCGTCGGGGCCTTCCAACAGATGGGCGGGTTTGAACGCGTTATCCTGGCCTACCCCCTGCTGGCCACCCAGGAGGACATGGCACGGGTCGTGGACGCGATCCTGGCCACCGTTCCCCAAGAGCGCAAACCCCATGAGGCCGTCGTCCTCATGGGCCACGGCACCCACCACCCGTCCAACGCCTTTTACGCGGCGCTGATGTTTCAGCTCCAGTTGCGCGACCCCAACATTTTCGTGGGCACGGTGGAAGGCTACCCCGAGGTGGGCTTGATCCAGGACCTGCTGATCCAAAAGAGGATCCGGAAGGCCTATCTGATGCCGTTCATGTCGGTGGCCGGCGACCATGCCAAGAACGACATGGCCGGAGACGCGGACGACTCCTGGAAATCCATCCTGACCAAGGCCGGGATCGAATGCGTGCCCGTGCTCAAGGGCACGGCCGAATACGACGCCTTCGTCGATATCTGGGTCGACCATGTCGGGGTGCCGCTGGGCCATTTTTAAACGCATCATCCTTTGGAGGCACATCCCCACGGCAAACAATGGGGACGCCCCCATGTGTGAGGGATTGAACCGCTGATGACACCAACCGCCAGGCCGCTGGCACACAAAAGGGGCGGGCCCCGGCAACCGGCCCCCGAGGGGCGTCCCGGGCTCCTGCGGTCGGCGGGGTGGGGTGCCGCCTTGCTCCTGCTGCTGGCCGCGGCGGTGGTGGCGGCGGCCGGCACGGGCTTCATCCAACTGCCCTTTGCAACCGTCCTGCGCATCATGGCGGCCCGACTTTTGGACCAGCCGGAATGGCTCCGGCAGATCGACCCGGTCTGGACCGTGGTGGTCACCGAGGTGCGCCTGCCCCGGATTCTGGCCTCCGTTCTCGTGGGCGGGGGGCTGGCCATGGCCGGCGTGGTTTTTCAGGGCATCCTGCTCAACCCCCTGGCCGACCCCTATACCCTGGGGGTTTCGGCCGGCGCGGCCTTCGGCGCCTCGCTGGCCCTGCTGCTCAGCATTACCCAACTGGGGATTTTCTCCGTACCGCTGTTTGCCTTCTGCGGGGCGGTGGCCACCCTGTTTCTGGTGATCTATCTCTCGGCCGACGGCAGCGGCTTTTCCTCCACCAATCTGATTCTCTCGGGGATCATCGTGGCGGCCATCCTGTCGGCCGGATTGAGCTTCATCAAGTATGTGGCCGACGAACAGGTGGGGGTGATCATCTTCTGGCTCATGGGCAGCTTCGCCTCCCGCACCTGGACCGACGTGGCCCTGGTGGGCGCGGCCGTGGCCGGAAGCTTGGGCGTTTTCATGGTCTACGCCCGGGACCTCAACCTCCTGGCCCTGGGCGAGCGCACCGCGGCCTCCCTGGGGGTGGATTTCCAGCGGGTGACCCTGGTGCTGCTCGTCACGGCCTCGCTGATCTCGGCGGTCTGCGTGGCCGTGGCCGGGATCATCGGCTTCGTGGGGCTGCTGGTGCCGCACATGATGCGCATGCTGACCGGGCCGGACAACCGGCGCCTGCTGCCCGTCTCCATGCTGGCCGGGGCCATCCTGCTGCTGGGGGCCGACACCCTGACCCGGGCCGTGCTGCCCCAGGAGGTGCCCATCGGCGTATTGACGGCGCTGGTGGGAGGGCCGTTTTTCTGCTACGTGTTCCGCCGCCGTCAGTTGGGGAGGCACTGATGCCGGAAACCGCCGACCTCTTCCGGATCACGGACCTCGTCTTCCGCTACGGAGACAAGGCCGTGCTCCAGGGGCTGTCCCTGGGGCTCGCGGCGGGCCGCTTCCATGGCCTCCTGGGGCCCAACGGCTGCGGCAAGACCACCCTGCTGGATCTGCTCCTGGGATTGCGGCGCCCGGCCGGCGGGCGGATCGTCTTCCGGGGGCGCGACCTGGCGGCCTGGCGCCGGCCGGACCTGGCGCGGGCCATGGCCCTCGTGCCCCAGAATTTCTACATCAATTTTCCGTTCACGGTGCGGCAGGTGGTCATGATGGGCCGCTATCCGTATCTGCCGCGCTTCGCCCCGCCGGGGCCGGAAGACCATCGGCGGGTGGAGGCCGTCATGGCCGCGGCGGACATCGGCCGCCTGGCCGACCAGCCGGTCACCGCCCTGAGCGGCGGCGAGCGCCAGCGGGTGCTCATCGCCCGGGCCCTGGTGCAGGACACCCCCGTTTTGATGCTGGACGAGGCCACCTCCAACCTGGATATCCGGCACGCCCTGCACCTCCTCGACCGGGTCCGCGACCAGGTGGACCGGCAGCAGCGCACCGTCGTCGCCGTTTTCCAGGACATCAACAAGGCGGCCATGTACTGTGACGATCTCATTTTCATGCGGGACGGGCAGGTGGCGGTGCAGGGGGAAACCCCCGCCGTGCTGACACCGGCCACCCTGCGGGACATTTACGGGGTCGAGGCCCGGGTCGCGTTTCACGCGGAATGCCGCGCCCCTCAGGTGACCTACCGCCGATGAGACTAAAGCTTTCCATAGCCGCCCGCCGCAAGGCGGCCGTCCGGACCGCGCGGCTGCTCCTGATCGGCGCTTTCCTGAGCCTTGGGGCGCAAGGGGCGTCCGCCGCAGCGCCGGCCGTGGTGGACGCCGCGGGGCGCGCGATTGCGGTGGAGCGCCCGTTCCAGCGGATCATTTCGCTCTACGGCGCCCACACCGAGAACCTCTTCCGCCTGGGGGCCGGGGCGCAGCTGATCGGCGTGGGGCGCCACGACCGCTACCCGCCCGAGGCCAGCTCCCTTCCGGTGTTTTCCTACCACGACGGCCCGGAGCGGTTCCTGGCCGCACGGCCGGACCTGGTCCTGATCCGCCCCATGATCGACCGGGGCTACGCCCCCTTGATTCGGCGCCTCGAGCAAAGCGGCATCGTCGTGGCGTCCCTCCAGCCCGCCAGCGTGGAGGAGATGTACGCCTACTGGCGCATCCTGGGGCGGCTTTGCGGGCAAACCGGGCGGGCGGAGGCCATGATCGGGGCCTTCCGGCAGGCCGTGGTCGCTTTCAAGGCCCTGTCCGCCCCGGTGCAGCCCAGGAAGCGGGTCTATTTCGAGGCCATCCACCAGCGCATGAAAACCTTTGCCCCCGGCTCCATGCCGATCTTCGCGCTGGAGACGGCGGGGGGGATCAACGTGGCGGCCGACGCGGACCGGGTGCGCACGACCAATATTGCCTATTACGGCAAAGAGCGCCTGTTGAGCCGGGCGGAGGAGATCGACGTCTATCTCGCCCAACGGGGGGCCATGAACCAGGCCGACGCGGCCTTGATCCGGTCCGCCCCCGGCTACGGGGTGATCAAGGCCGTGCGGGAGGATCAGGTGTTCATCATCGACGAGACCATCGTAGCGCGGCCCACCTGGCGGCTGCTCTACGGCATCGACACCATCGGCGGCTTGCTTTACCCGGCGCGTTTCAACCCGGCCGGCGAGCGCATCCTGGCCGCGGCCGAGACGGCCCTGGCCGGCGGCCCCGGGCGGTGAACCAGACTAGCGAAACAAAGGCATGTCATGAAACAGCAAACCGGCAAACTATACGGCATCGGCGTGGGGCCCGGCGACCCGGACCTGCTGACCCTCAAAGCGGTCAAGGTCCTCCAGCGGGTTACGGCGGTCTTTACGGCGGCCTCGACCAAAAACGACTACAGCCTGGCCCTTGAAATCGCCCGGCCGCACATCCCCCCGGAGGCCCGTCTGCAAACCCTGGCCTTTCCCATGACCCGGGAGTCCGCCGCCAAACAGGCGGCCTGGGGCGCCAACGCCGACGTGGTGGTAGGCTACCTGAAGCAGGGGCACGACGCCGCCTTCCTGACGCTGGGGGATTCGCTGACGTTCTCCACCTTCGGCTATCTGCTGCGCGAGATCGCGGTGCGCTATCCGGAGGTGGTGGTGGAGACCGTGCCGGGCATCACCTCCTACCAGGCGTCGGCCGCCGCCCTCAACATGCCGTTGGTGGAAGGCGAGGAATCGCTCCTGGTGCTCTCCGGTGCCCGGGGCGGGGATCGCCTGCGCGAACAGAAGATCAAGCCGGACAACGTGGTCTTCATGAAGGCCTACCGCAACGTGCCCAGCATCTGCGCGGCCCTCGAGGAGGCCGGCATGCTTCGCAACGCGGCCGGCGTGGTGCGCTGCTCCCAGCCCGAAGAGGAACTGATTCGGGACGTATCGGCCCTGTCGGACCGCCAACCGAACTACTGGACCCTGATCCTGGCCAAGAAAAACGGCTGGCATGGCACGCCGCAAGACTAGGCGTCCCTACCGCGCGCTGGCGATTTCGCTGGTCCTGACCCTGGCCATGCTGGCGGCCGGGGTATACGGACTGGCGGATCTTTCCTGGAGCCTTGCCGGCCGGCGGCTCGTCGGCCCCCTGCTGCGGCTGCTGGGGTTCATCCTGGTGGGGCTGGCGGCCGGTCAGGTCATCGAGGCCCTGGGCTGGACCCGGGCCCTGGCCGTCGCCGCCCGGCCCCTGTTTCGCTTCGGCCGCCTGGGCGACCGCTGCGGGGCCGCCTTCATGGCGGCCTTCGTGTCGGGGGTGACCGCCAACGCCATGCTGGTGGAATTCTACCGGGACGCCAAGATCTCCCGCCGGCAGTTGTTCCTGACCAACTTCGTCAACCAGTTTCCCGCCTTCTTCCTGCACCTGCCCACCACCTTTTTTATCGTCATTCCGCTCACCGGAAGGGCCGGTGCCCTCTATTTCCTGCTGACCTTCGCAGCCACCCTTTTGCGGACCTTGCTGCTGCTGTGCTACGGGCGCATGTTTCTGCCGAGGCCTGACGAAGATGACGCCGCCGTGCCCGAGCGACCGTCCCGGAACGCCAAGGCCCTGGCGGACATTTGGGCCGGGGTCCGCCGCAAGCTGCCCCGGCGCATGACCATGGTGGCGGTCTACGTGATGCCCATCTATGTGGCGGTTTTTCTGGCCAACACCATGGGCTGGTTCGCCTTCATGCAGGATGCCCTGGCGCACCTGGTGGTCTCCTCCTTCATCCCGGTGGAAAGCCTTTCGGTGGTGGTCCTGAGCTTCGTGGCCGAGTTCACCTCGGGCTTCGCCGCGGCCGGCGCCCTTCTGGAGGCCGGGGTGCTGACGGTCAAGCAGACCACCCTGGCCCTGCTCATCGGCAATATCCTGGCCTTTCCCATCCGGGCCCTGCGCCACCAACTGCCCCACTACATGGGCATCTTCCAGCCCAAAATGGG
>CAYMQN010000145.1:0-4032 GCA_964392545.1 uncultured Desulfobacteraceae bacterium | reverse complement strand
GCGGGGCGAACCCCGCCCTGAGTCCATCATCGGAACAGCATTTTTTTTCGCCACGGCAACGCGCCACGAAGGTGCCCTCCCCCACGAAGGCGGGCGGCTTGCGTGGCGTTTCTTATGGAGGGGAGGAAAAAAATGAAACGATCGGCAATGCGGGTGGCGGTGGCGGTGGTCGCTCTGGTGTTCGGCCTGTGCGGTTCGGCGGCGGCCCATTTCGGCATGGTGATCCCCTCGGACACCATGGTCATGCAAGATGACGAACGGACGGTCGAACTGACCCTTAGTTTTTCGCATCCCATGGAAATGGTGGGCATGGAGCTGGTCAAGCCCAAGGCCTTCATGGTGCGGGCCAACGGGGACAAGCAGGATCTCCTGCCGACCCTCGAACCGGCCACGGTCATGGGGCATGGGGCCTGGCGGGCGGCCTACCCCGTCAAACGGCCGGGGGTCTACATGTTCGTCATGGAGCCCCAGCCTTACTGGGAACCGGCCGAAGACTGCTTCATCATCCATTATACCAAGACCGTGGTGACGGCCTTCGGGGACGACGAGGGCTGGGACGCGGAAGTCGGGCTGCCCACCGAAATCGTGCCGCTGGCCAAACCCTACGGCCTTTACGCCGGGAACCTGTTCCAGGGCATCGTCAAGCTGGACGGGGAGCCGGTGCCTTTCGCCGAAGTGGAAGTGGAGTACTACAACCGGGACCGGAGCGCCGCGGCGCCCACGGACTACATGGTGACCCAGACCATCAAGGCCGACCAAAACGGCGTTTTTTCATATGCCGCGCCCCACGCCGGTTGGTGGGGGTTTGCGGCCCTCAACACGGCCGACTACCAGCTCACGGCCGACGGCCAGGACAAGGACGTGGAGCTGGGGGCCGTCATCTGGGTGAAGTTCGAGGCATGGCAGGGAAAGTAGTACCTTACCATTTATGGTTGGGCACGGATTAATACCTCCCGCATCGCTGCAAGGCATGGCACCCGCCGTCCGGCCTGCCTGAGCGGCGGTCGTGCGGTTACACGGAGAAGGCAGTCCCATGCACATTTCCGAAGGGGTTCTTTCGGGCCCGGTGCTGGTGGCCGGCGGGGTCCTGACGGCGGCCGGCACGGCGCTGGGCCTCAAGACGCTGGACTACGACCGCATTGCCCGGGCCGGCCTGCTGGCGGCGGCCTTTTTCGTGGCGTCCCTGATCCATGTGCCCATCGGCCCCTCCAGCGTTCACTTGATCCTCAACGGCATCGTGGGACTGATGTTGGGCTGGGGCGCCTTCCCCACGATCCTGGTGGCGCTTGTGTTGCAGGGCGTCCTGTTCCAGTTCGGGGGGCTCACCACCCTGGGGGTCAACACCCTGATCATGGCCGCACCCGCCGTGGCCTGCTATTATCTCTGCGGCCCCCTGGTGCACCGGCGGCGGCCCATCGCACTGGCCGGAGCCTTTGCCTGCGGTTTCGGCAGCATCCTGCTGGCGGCGGCGGTGGCCGGCGCGGCCCTGATGTTTACGGAAACGCATTTTCTGGAAGTGACCGCATTGATCGTCGCGGCGCACCTGCCGGTCATGGTGATCGAAGGGCTCATCACGGTTTTCTGCGTGGCCTTTTTCCGCAAGGTGCAACCGGATCTGCTGCCCGGTTTCGGCGGCCCGGCGGCGAGGGAAAGGGAGGTGTCATGAGAGGTGAAGGAAGGGGATCCCTTCGGCGGCGCTGGCTGGCCGGGGGACTGATGGCGGCCTTGATCCTGCTGCTGGCCCCGGTGGCCCTGGCCCACAAGGTCACGGTGTTCGCCTGGGTGGAAGGGGATACGGTCCATACCGAAAGCAAGTTCAGCGGCGGCCGCCCGGCCAGGGAGGCCCGCATCGAGGTCTACGACGCCGCGGGGGAGCTGCTGCTGGAGGGCCGCACCGACGACCGGGGCTATTTTGCCTTCCAACCCCCGCATGCCGAGGCGTTGCGGGTGGTGCTCGTGGCGGGCGCGGGGCACCGCAACGAGTGGCGGGTGGCCGCCGAGGAATTCGCCGGCCGCGATCCGGCGCAAAGCCCCGCCGCCCCGTCCGCGCCCCCGGCGGGGGATGCTCCCCAAGCGCCGGCCCGGGACCGCAACGCGGAGACGGTGTCCGTCTCCAAGCGCGAGCTGCAAGGGTTGATCGAAGCCGCCCTCGACAAAAAACTTACACCCATCGAGCGTCGCCTGGGCGCCATGTCCGACGGGCCCTCCTTGACGGACATCGTCGGCGGGATCGGCTATATCATCGGACTGGTGGGCCTGGCGGCTTACTTCCAGTCCCGCCGCAAGTCCGGTTAGACCATGATCGCGGAACCCCTGGCGCATGGCGATACCTGGCTGCACCGCATGGATCCCCGGCTGCGGATTGTCACCGCCGCCGTCTTCTGCTGTACCGTGGCGGTCTTTCACGATTTTACCGCCCTGGCGGCCGCCGGTGCGGCGGCGGCCGTGCTCCTGCTGACCCCCGGCTTGGCAATGCGCGCCGTGGCCCGCCGCCTGGCGGTGGTGAGCGGCTTCCTGCTGCTGATCTGGTTGCTGCTGCCCTTGACCTACGAAGGCGATCTGCTGGTAAAGTGGGGGCCTTTGCCCCTCTATCGGCCCGGAATCGCCCTGTCGGCCCGGATCACCTTGAAAGCCTTCGCCATCGTCGCCGTATTCACGGCCCTGGTGGCCACCATGCCCGTCAGCACCCTGGGGCAGTCCCTGGGACGCTTGCGCGTTCCCGCCAAACTGGTCTACCTGCTGCTGATGTGCTACCGCTATATCTTCGTGATCGAGCAGGAATACCAGCGTCTGCGGGCGGCCATGAAGATCAGGGGCTTCGCGCCCCGGACCGATCTGCACACCTACCGCAGCTACGCCTACCTGGTGGGCATGCTCTTCGTGCGCGCCGCGGCCCGGGCCGAGCGGGTGCACCAGGCCATGCGCTGCCGGGGCTTCGACGGGCGTTTTCACTCGCTGGCCGTCTTTGCGCCCCATCCGGCCAATCGATGGTTTGCGGCGGTGTCGGCATCTGTTATGATCGCCCTGCTCTGGTTGGAGTGGTGTGGCTGAACACCGCGCCCGGCCGGGCATGGCACCCATCCCTTATGCGGGAGAGCCCCGTGAGCGTTGATACCGATCCGATCCCGATCGTTCTGGTGGCCTCGGGAACCACCACGGCGGCGTCCGCCACCTACCGGCGCATCGACGCCGAATGCCGCCGGCACTTTCCGGAACATGCCATTCACTGGGCCTATTCCTCGCGGGCCATCCGCCGGCGCCTGCGGGAAGATACCGGCGCGGTTCTGCCGACACCGCAGGCGGTGTTGGAAGGCCTCCGGCGGGAAGGCAGCGCCCGGGCGGTGGTGCAGTCGCTGCATCTGATTTGCGGCATCGAGTTTCATCATCTGGTCTGGCAGGCGGCCCAAAGTCCGCTGCACATCCATCTCGGCCTGCCCCTGCTGGCTTCGCCGGAGGACTTCGACGCCCTGCTGGAATGGGTCGCCGCGGTGCGGCCCTCGGCCGAGGACGAGGCCCTCGTCCTGGTGGGGCACGGCACGGCGCATCCGGCCTGGATGGCTTACGCGGTGCTGGAGCAGCGCCTCGCCCGGCGTTTCGGCGCAACGGTTTTGCTGGGCCAGGTCAAGGGCCAGCCTTCGCCGGACGCCATTGCCGACCGTCTCGTCGCCGCCGGCTGCCGGCGGGTGCACCTGCGGCCCTTCATGCTGGTGGCGGGCGCGCATTTCATGCAGGATATCGCCGGTCCACAAGCCGCCTCCTGGCAGTCCCGGCTCGCCGGGCAGGGCCTGGACGTCAGCGCCACCGCCGAGGGGCTGGGTGCCGATGCGCTACCGATCGGCATTTTTCGCCGCCACATCGCGGCCGCCCTGGCCGGCCGCCCCCTGGACCTGGCATGAACCCAACGGCTTCCACCCCCTCCGTCCCGTCGGCCGGCGCCGAGCCCCTCGTTTCCCTGCGTGACATCACCTTCAGCTACCCCGGCGGACCCCCGGTCTTGCAAGGCCTGGATTTCGATCTATACCCCGGGGCGCG
>CAYMQN010000144.1:0-10057 GCA_964392545.1 uncultured Desulfobacteraceae bacterium | reverse complement strand
AGGGGTCAGCACAGGCCGTCATCCCGGCGAAAGCCGGGATCTTCTGCACCGCCATGCCCTTTGCCCAGCGAGATGCCGGCTTTCGCCGGCATGACGGGCAAAAACGGAGGATTTTAGGGTATTGCGACACAGCCTCGAAAGCCGGGATCTCTTTTCAACCTTGCGTTCATTTCAGGAGAACCGTCCGATGTCCCGAAGCGCCCACGTGCTGCCGATCCACACGCCCGACCGTGCCCGCGATATCTTCCAGCGGCAGAAAGCGGCCGCCATGGCCGCTCCACCACCTTCCCTGGAGGCCCGAAAGACCGCCCTGGAAAAACTCGAAGCGGTGCTGGTCACCCATCAGGAGGCCATCGCCGAGGCCATCTCGGCCGATTTCGGCAACCGGTCGATCCAGGAAACCAAAATCCTGGAGCTCTACCCGGCCATCGACGGTTTGCGCTACACCCGGCGCCATCTCAAGCAATGGATGAAGCCTCAGCGGCGCCACGTGGCGTTGACCTTCCTGGGGGCCCGCAACCGGGTTTTGCCTCAACCCAAGGGGGTCGTGGGCATCATCGCGCCCTGGAACTACCCGCTCTTCCTGGTGGTCAGCCCCCTGACCAGCGCCCTGGCCGCCGGCAATCGCTGCATGATCAAGATGGCCGCCAATTCCCAGCGCCTCGCCAACCTGCTGCACGAGATCCTGGCGCCCGTTTTTCCGCAAGAGCTGCTGGCGGTCCTGCCGGGCGTGGCGGCACGGGATTTCACCCCCCTGCCCTTCGATCATCTCGTGTTCACCGGCTCCCCGGATTCCGGTCGCCGCGTGATGCGCACGGCCAGCGACAACCTGACCCCCGTGACCCTCGAGCTGGGGGGCAAGTCCCCCACCCTGGTGGCCGAGGATTTTAACATCCAAACCGCGGCCGAGCGGATCCTGTTCGCCAAGTACATGAATGCCGGTCAGACCTGCGTGGCCCCGGACTATCTGCTGCTGCCGGCCCACAGGCTGGATGCCTTCCTGGCGGCCGCGGCGCCCATCGTGCAACGCCGCTACCCCCGCCTGGACACGCCCGACTATACCGCCATCGTCGATGAACGCAGCTACCAGCGGCTGACCGGGGCTATCGAAGACGCCCGTGCCAAGGGCGCCAGGGTGATCGATCTCCTCGAAGAGACCGCCCCGGACCCGACGTTGCGCAAAATCCCCCCGACCATTCTGACCGGGGTGACCGACGAGATGGATGTGATGCAGCGCGAAATTTTCGGCCCCCTGCTGCCCATCAAGACCTACCGGACCCTCGACGAGGCCATCGCCATCATCAACGCCCGGGAACGACCTCTGGCGCTCTACCTTTTTACCAAGGACCGCGGGGTCCAGGATACGGTCCTGGCCCGCACCATGTCCGGCGGGGTCAGCATCAACGACTGCGCCATGCACGTGGCGCAGCACGACCTGCCCTTCGGGGGCATCGGCAACAGCGGCATGGGGCAGTACCACGGCTACGAGGGCTTTGCCGAGTTTTCCAAGCTGCGGCCGGTTTTCCACCAGGCGGACCGCCCCCTGGGCGCGGCATTTCTCTACCCACCCTATGGCAGGGTGTTCGACGCCGTGTATAAACTGCTGCTCAAGCTGCGGTGGCTCTAGCGGCGCTGAAAGCGACCGAAACGATCCTTCAGCGCACGCGCTCGCGAGATCGATCGCCCTACGCCCATTTGCGTCCAATCCGGATTCCCCGGCCGCATCCATCGCTTATGGATGGAGCTCTCTTTGCGGCAACGAACACCTTGCCCGACAGAAGACTTGAACACTTCTTCGGCGGCCCCGTTCAGAAGACGGTACCGTCGAGGCGGGCTGCTCCATGCCACACGGCAAACCTTGGCGAAATGTTAGAAAAGTGTTAGCGTATATAGGTAAAATACACATATTCATCAATTATCCAGGAAACCAAAGCCGACGACGAGAATCCTCGGCATAACAACGGACACCATGGTGGACCAGGTCAACCTATCAGACGCTCCGGCCTCCCGGCAGGCCGCAACGCAAGCGAACGGAGCGGTGCCCGTCGATCCCCCGCGTCTGCTGTTCGATCGGCGCGACAGCGAACTGATCCAGATCATCGAGGCCGTGATCAATCGGGACGAGGAACTGAGTTACGCGCGCAAGCAGTATTACAGCTATTTTCATCCCCACGGCATCAAGGAGATGGCCGAATCGCGGAGCCTGCGGATCGCGTATGCCATGGTGCATTTGCTGACCTCGCTGGAGATGGGGCGCATGGACCAGCGGCTCAGCGCCCTGCGCTCGCTCAAGGACGAGGTGCTGGACACCGCCGAAGGCTCCCTGCCCAAGAACACGGCCCGGGTGCTGCTGCAGATCATGAAGGAGCTCGTGCGGGCCCGCGGCGATCGCTACCGCCAGCTCAAGCTGGCCCATGATTTTCGCATCACGGCCTCCGGGCGGCCCCGGGTGGTGCGCAAGCAGCTCCTTCGCTATCACCTGCTCGAGATGTCCGAGGCATGGAATCAGGTCACCTTCGACGACCACGTGCACGACGTCAACACCAAAGGGCGCAAATCCTCCACCCACCTCATCATGGACGCCTGGATCAAGGGCATCCGGCGCCTGCGGGTGGTCTACTATAACTATATCGAACCCCGGTTTGCCGCGGAACTGCTGGAGGCGGCCGAAATCCTGGACATCGACGTGCGCGTCGGCATCGAATTTCCGGCGCGCTTTCGAAACCGCCTGATCCAGCTCATCTGGACCCCCCGGGGCTTCGCGGATGCCCAGGCCTTTCTGTGTTTCCTGGAGGAGCCGGGGGTCAGTCGGCTGATGCGGGAAGGACGCCTGCTCTCGCGCTACCAGCAGTCCTATGTTTCAGCGCTGTTGGAGGAATTCAACCACACCCACCGCAAGCGCCTGCGGCACGACCACGATGTCGAACTGGAACCCCTCGACCGGGACGAATTCGTCGCGTTCGTAGGCACGGGTCAGCGCTCGGTGCTGCATCTGAAGAAATACCTGGAGCAGAAAATCCTGGAAGCCTTGCAGGCCAAGGCCGTGGAACTGCGCGAACGCTACCCGACGGCCGATGCCGAAGGGCGGGAAGCGATCGAAGGCTGGTTTGACAAATGGAACACCTTCGATGTGGAGGCGCTGGCGGGGGGTTACCTGAAGCCCTCCAACAATCCCAAGGTGCCCAATCCCATGGTACCCGGACAGGCCGACAAAACCCTTGCCGAGCTGATCGTCTCGCCGGAACATCTTTTAAAACGTCTGTCCGGCCTGCAGTCGGGCTACCGGGTGACCCTCAACTTGACCGGTCTGAGGCCGGAGGACGTGCTCGAGCTGCTGTACGACTGCGAGGGCATGATTTCGCGCCTGGAGATTTTCAATCTCAAGGACTGGGCCGCGTCCCGGACCGACCATATCCAGCACATCAGCCACCTCCAGGAGGTCGTCAACGAGCAGAATCCCATTGCCCTGAAACGCATCATTCTGGAAATGATCGCCGCCGCCAAGCAGGCCCCCCGGAGTCGCGTCAACCCGCCGGAGCGGGTCGAAAAACTGACCTATATCCTGCACGACATCATGGGACTTCTGGCCTTTTACAAGGACAGGCCCCTCAAGGCACGCATCGGCAGCGACTCCACCGGGCAGACCCGGAGCATCCACGGCATGGGCCTGGCCGTCATCGACAGCATGACCCGGCGGGCCCTGCGCCGCATCAAGAAAGACATTGGGGCCGGCCGGGACATGATCCCCATGCACATCCCGGTGCATCGGCGCATCACGATGGTGCCCCGCAACGCGCCCAACGGCCGCCGTCGGCCGCCCCATCGCCCGGTCGCCTGGCTGCCCGGGCTGCAGACCCTGGGGCACGACCGTGTCGTCGACTGGGCGGTGCAGGGCGATGCCGCCGGCATGACGCCCAATGGCAATATCGTTACCCTGGGCGGCGTCAAGGAAACCGTGGACAATCAGTTGCGCCTCGATCCGGCGGATTTCGAGGCACGGCGGCCGCGGCTGTCCTGGTCCTACCTCAACAGCAACCTGCGCAACCTGATCAAGGTCCTGGTGGGGTTTATCCCGGCCTTTGCCACCTTTTACCTGACCAAAGACTGGTGGCTGCTGGCCTACTGCGGGGCCTTTATCTGGTTCGGCATTACCGGCCTGCGCAATATCCTGCAATCCGTGCTGGGGGGCGGGGGGCTGCGCCGGTCGCCACTGATGCGCTGGAATGCTTATGTGAGTTGGGATCGCATTGCCGACTCGCTGCTGTTTACGGGCTTTTCCGTGCCGCTGCTGGACTATTTGACCAAGACGGTGGTTCTCGATCATGTCTTCGGAATTACCACGGCCACCCAGCCCGTGGCGCTCTACACGGTCATGGCCCTGGTCAACGGGATCTACCTGTCCAGCCACAACGCCTTCCGGGGCCTGCCGCGGGGGGCGGTGCTGGGCAATTTCTTCCGCAGCGTGCTTTCCATTCCCATCGCGGTGTTGTTCAACCTCGTCCTGGGTGGGGTGCTGACCGTGGCCGGGGTGGCCGCGGCGGACCTGGTGCTGCAGAAATGGGCCGCCGTCATCAGCAAGGCCGCCTCCGACCTGGTCGCCGGGGTTATCGAGGGCGCGGCCGATCGCGTCAAGAACATCCGGACCCGCTTTCGTGAGTACCGCAAGAAGCTGGCGGCACTGTTGGAAATCTACACCCAACTGGAACTGCTCTTCCCGGAAACGCAGCCGCTGGCGCTGCTGGAAGATCCCGCTCATTACCGCCAACGCGCCAACGCCGAGGCCCGGGATCTCGAAAAGATCATCATGATCCACGCCCTGGATCTGCTCTATTTCTGGTTCTACCAACCCCGGGCGCACAGCGCCTTCAAGCAGCTCGTGGGCGCCCTGAACGAGGAAGAGCGCCACATCCTGATCACGGCCCAATCCACCCTGCTGCGCAAGCGGGAGATCAGCCAGATGTTCATCGACGGGGTGCTCGGGCAGGATTTCGCCCGGGCCCTGTCCTTCTATCTGTCCTTCTATCCGGATTATCTGAAAACCCTCAGGCAGTTTGCCTGAAGGGCAGACTGCCCTGCACGATCGCACCCGCCAGGGCACGCGTTTAGGCTGGCAGGCGGTGGTGCCGACGGAAATCCGCGGTGGGCTCAAGCATGGTGGGGCGTGTCGTCGGAGGGCGGTGGGACGGCTTCGGTGTCATCCGCATCGGGGTCGTCTGCGGAAGCATCGGGGGCTTCCTCCTTGCCGGCCTTTTTGGCGAGCCGGCGCTCGCGTTTTTCTTCCTGCTTCTTTTTACGTTCGAGTTCCTTCTGGCGTTTTTGAAACGAAAAGTTCGTCCTTGCCAATGGGTGGCCTCCCCGGTGAATGGATTGAAGGGAATAGGAAAAAAAAGAGGCATCCCTTCCCGATAAGAAAGAGATGCCTCTTGGTCGTCAGGCGGGGAAATTAGACGCGCGTAACGTTTGCCGCCGAGAGACCCTTGGGGCCTTCGGTGACATCGAACGTTACCTGGTCGCCCTCGCTGAGGGATTTGAAGCCGGTTGCATTGATCGCGGAATGATGGACGAAAACGTCCGGTCCGTCTTCCTGCTCGATGAAACCGAAACCTTTTTGGTCGTTAAACCATTTTACGGTACCATTAGCCATGATGTCATCCTCCTTTCATAAAGTTTTCAACGTCGCCTACTGGAGGATGCCATCTGCTAATTTGCTAGAATGGTACAGTCCTTCAGGGTGCTGGTGGTCCAGCCGCAATGGCGGGACCGTGTTGAATTAAGATACAATAGGGCTTTTTGGGCGACAATGCAAGCGATATCGAGCATTATTTTAACGATAATCGTATTTTAGGCATTTTGCACGCAAAAGGGTCGACACATCCCGTCATGCCGGCGGAAGCCGGCATCTCTCACAATTTCATGCCGTTAGCACAATGAGATGCCGGCTTCCGCCGGCATGACGGGCAAAAGGGAATATTTCAGGCGGACACGCATCGTTTCTGCGAAACGCTTGTCATGGCAGCGGTTTCAAATTCGCGGAGATTGCGGCCTCACCCTCAAAAACAACATGTTCGTCCTTTTTCAAAATCGACTAACGTATTTCATGGTGGTTCGCGTCCTTTCTGGTAGACAAACGGTTGGCAAGGCCGCTAATGAGCGTTCAGGTATGAACGCGTTGCGGACATGAGGATAACAATATCCATGCCAGGATTGAGTTGCTGTATTTCTAGCGGGTTAGGGAATGGAGAGTCTTAAGCTTGCACAGATTTCAGTTCATCGCGCCCGGAAAATTGTGCATTTTTCTCGAAACCGGAAGGAAGTAGGCGTTTCCAATGATTCTATTCGTACTTGTCAGAGATCTTCTCATTTTTGCGGTGGGGGTTTATGTTTTCGAGTTCTGGATGGATTTCAAGTTTCCGGATGAAAACAATCTGCTGTTGTTCTTTGTGGCCATTCCCATCATCTGGGCCACCATGATGCAAATGTGGACCGCCATCAGTTATCGGGAACAAAAATGTCGCGTGATGTATTGGGCATGCCACGTGATGGGCGTCGTGCTGCTGAGCAGCTCCGTTTTCCTCATCAGTGCGGTGTTGAACACCATCGCGCCGTCATTGGACACCATGGGCAACATCCTGTTTCACGGTGTGGGCTGGTCCGCCATTTTAAGTATCATTTTCTACGATGTCGTGGATATTACCCGCACTGAAAAGGCTTGAGGACAGCGTGGCAAGCCCATGCTTCCCAAAGCACCCAACTTGGTTGCCGCATTCGCCGGCGCGCGATGCAGTTTCAGATCAGGCCAGGCGTTGTCCTCAAGCGCCCGGCGCCGGCAGGGCCCCTACCGGCGGTAGAACGGCGACATCTCCCACCGCGTTTCGCCAGGCCGTATAGCCGGCGCGGGTCAGGGCCGCGACAGCCCCTTCGGTGTAGCCCTCGGCAGCGAGTTGGGTCCAGAGCGCCGCGGTTTTCTTGTGGAGCGACAAGGGGGAAGCGCTGCGGGTCTCCCCGGTGAACTGGATGAAGCCGTCCTCGTCGCGTCGGCAGATGCCGTAGAGATCCCTTAATGCGTCCAGCCTGGTGTAAAAGTCGGCCCAGAAGATATGATCCCGTCGGATCGCAGCCGTCAGATCGGCCAACAGCTCGGCCTCGCCGTCTCCGTCGGCCAGGGTCAGCCAGGGGCCGATTTCCAACGCTCCCAGGTTGTCCAGACTGAAGGCAAATTCGCAGGGCCGCAAGTTGGGGCCTTCTTTCCAATAGATGGCATACCGCGCATAGATCCCGAACGGGTGGTTGAACCCGGTCACCAGGAGGCCGTTTTCCGCAAGCTGGTTGCGGATGGCGGCCAGCATGTGTTCCCGCTGATCCCTCGCGAAGTACAGGAGCACGTTCATGCAGCGCACGAGGCGGGCCGGCGGCAGGGCCGATGCGTCGATATCCGCTTCAAGGAAATGGAGGTTCCGCCTTTCGAAATCGCGAATGTGGTTTTCGATGAGGCGCCGGCCGGTTTTTTCCACCCGCGCCGCGGCGCCGGATAGCGTTTCCCGCAGCAGGGGCCGCAGCTCCCCAAAAAGCGCCGTGAATCGCGCCTTGAGCGCTTCGGCGTCATCACTGAGGGGTTTGGCCGGCGACTGGTAATACTGATATACGCCGTGGCGGTCGAAGCAGGCGTAGCGGCCCTCTTCATCGTAGAGGACGTAGCGGCTGAAGGCGCGGTCCACCCCGAAGACCGTCCAGTCCGGCAGGGCTTGAGCCGTTTCGACCGTGGTCACGGGGGGAAACCCGCATCCCAGGTCGATGAAGACCGGCTGTTCGACATCGGCAGGGCCGAGGCGGTCGGCGACATAGGCGTCCAGCTTGCGGTGCCGGCCCGGCGAGGTGAGCGGAGGGATGCGGCCGCCCCAGGCCGACGGCAGCATGGCGGGTGTCACGCTCCCCAGGAGCCAGATCATCTGTTCGGTGATGTCGGTCGCCCGGCAGCCGGCCCGCTCCATGAGGGCCAGCAGGCGCAGAATCACCCGCCGGGCATCGGACGCCAGGGTGGCGAAATCGATGCGTTCGGCGAGCGCCCCGGGCAGCCGCCGGCCCAGATGCCGTTCGACATGATCGTTGAAGGCAACTGACGTATCTGACATCATAACCTTCGTTATGCGGATTTCCTGAACCGTGGTGCACCATCCGCCGAAAGCGCGCACACGGGACCCCAGGCAATCTTCCCCTACTATCCGTCAGGATCGGGCAGGTTTGAGGGCGGTGTTGCAGGGCTGAAAAGCGATCAACGCAAAGGGGAATGGCCATCCAATGCTGTCCCGATGAAGATTTATCGGTAATATGCTACGACGTGTCAACAACATCCTGCAACAAAGCCCATCACCACCGCCATGACTGAGCCTCGTCCAACGCCAGAAGCGCCTGAGATCGAACGCGAAACGCGGCGCATCGGAAAAGTGGCGCTCTACGCCTTTCTATCGAACCTGGTTCTCGCGGCCATGAAAGGGGGCCTGGCCTATTTTTCGAACAGCCTCGCGGTGACGGCGGGGGCCATCGATTCCGCAACGGATGCCGTCGCTTCGCTGGTCCTGCTCGCAGGCCTGAAGATTTCACGAAAAAGGGGCCCGGCGTCGCATTAGCCTGCTCCCGGACCAAAAACGGGGTGACGGGCGATGTCGCGCCGCACCGCCTCGGCCACCCCGCTTCCCGGGTTATGCCACGGCCGCCGCCGGTTGGCGGTTATCCTCGAAGCGCACCAATACCTCCCCGGTTTCCACCGCTTTTCCAGCCGTCACCAAGACCTCGGCGATGGACCCGTCCACCGGAGACGCAACGCCGGTTTCCATCTTCATGGATTCCAGGACCACGAGGTTCTGTCCCCGGTAAACCCGATCACCTTTGCGCACGAGCACATCCACCACCAGACCGGGCATCGGACAGGGAAGTTCGTTGGACGGCGCACGCTGCTCCGTACGCGGCATGTGCCCCAGCAGGGCCCACTCCTTAGGGGTGTAGACCTCGAACAGGCGGGTGAGACCGCAAAAAGCGATCCAGAAAAAGGAAGCGTCGACGCGCAGTCGGAAGCGGTGACTGCGGCCGTCGATGGTCAGTTTGAGGCGCCGCCGGTAGAACTCGAAATCGGGGGTTTCCACCGCGAGCGTCTCACCATCCACCAGAACCGACCAACACTGCTCCCGCGCTGTTCTTTCGAGGGACACCTCATAGGCGCTCTCCCCGGAGCGCACAAAATAGCGGTGGCGGGCGGCGGTTTCCTTGCTCCCGCCGATGCGGGAGACCATCGGGCTCACCGATTCCCGCACCGCCCTGGCGCGCACGTGGAAAATCAACGCCGCCGCCACGGCCGACAGCTTCAAGGCGTGATCGTCGACCGGAATCAGGGGGAGGGCGCCGTCGAAGTGGCGTTGGATGAAATCCGTGTCCAGGTCGCCGCGGATGAAGGCCGGATGGCACAACACGCTGTTGGCGAAGTCGACATTCGTGACGAGGCCTTCGATGTGGTACCCGTTGAGCGCCTCCACCAAGGCGCTGCGCGCCGCTTCCCGATCTGCGCCGTGGCAGATCACCTTGGCCAGCATGGAATCGTAAAAGAC
This sequence comes from uncultured Desulfobacteraceae bacterium, assembly GCA_964392545.1. Classification (GTDB taxonomy): domain Bacteria; phylum Desulfobacterota; class Desulfobacteria; order Desulfobacterales; family UBA5852; genus JABZFP01. The sequence continues at coordinate 461 of CAYMQN010000144.1, read as the reverse complement.
CCCGATCTTGCTGCCCGCGTCCACCCCGCTGTCCACCCGCACGGCACGGCCCCGGGGTTCGGCATAGCGGGTGACCATCCCCGTTGCCGGCATGAAGTCCCGGCCCGGATCCTCGGCGCAGATGCGAGCCTCCATGGCCCAGCCCTGGAAGGCCACCTCGGACTGATCGAAGGGCAGGGGCTCCCCCGCGGCGATGCGCAACTGGAGCTCCACCAGGTCCAGGCCGGTGACCATTTCGGTCACCGGGTGCTCCACCTGCAGGCGCGTGTTCATTTCCAAAAAATAAAAGCCGCGGTTGGCGTCCAGCACGAATTCCACGGTGCCGGCGTTGACGTAGCCCGCCTTGCGGGCCAGGTCGCAGGCGGCCCGGCCCATGCGTTCCCGCAGTTGCGGGTCGACGGCCGGCGAGGGCGACTCTTCGATGATCTTCTGGTAGCGCCGCTGGATGGAACACTCCCTTT
>CAYMQN010000143.1:0-10090 GCA_964392545.1 uncultured Desulfobacteraceae bacterium | reverse complement strand
CGCCCCCACCAGGGCTTCCATGGTGGGGCTGAACTTGTAGCCGAAGGTGCCGCCGGTGGGGTTCTGCACGAGGCGCAGCTTCTCGGGTTCCACCCCCAGGCCCGGTGCGATCATGGCGTGATGCAAATGGATAGCGATGCTCTTGGAGTGGATGGTGAGCCGTCCTTCGTCGTCCATGTAGGCGAAGCCCACGTCCGGCTCCATGGTCAAGTGGGGCTGGCGCTGGAGGTAGTAGTCGCCTTCCACCGTATGCGCCGCCGACTGCATCAGGGGGGCCGTGTTATCGCCCTTGACGATGGGAAGTTCGAAATAGGTGTTGGGCGTGCCCGGATGAATTTCCATGGCGTCGTCGGCCATGGCCGCCGGGGCGCTCATGTAGGCTGGCAGCTCTTCGAGATCCACCTTGACTTTTTCCGCGGCCGTCTGGGCCAGGGCCGGCGTCTCGGCGCAGACGATGGCGATGGCGTCGCCGAACTGGTAGACCTTGTCGTCGCACAGGATGGGCCGGTCCCAGCCGTCCCCCTTGTTGGTGGGGAAGGTGATCAGCCCCGTAATGCGGTTCTTGCCCTTGACGTCCCTGTGGGTCACCACCTTGAAGACCCCGGGCATCTTCTCGGCCTCGCTGGTGTCGATGGACCGTATGTTGGCGTGGGACACATTGGCCTGCACCAGGGCCAGATAGAGCGTGTCTTCAGGCATCTTGAGGCCCAGGTCGGCGCCGTAGTCGAGGGTCCCGGTGACTTTGGCCACCGCCGTGGGCCGGGGGTATTTGCTGCCCCAGATCTCGCCGTCGGCCGGCATCTCGAAAAGCAGATCTTCGGCTTTCAGTTTGCCGTTGAGCACCTTGGCGGCATCCTGGACCGCGTCCACAAGCTGTTTGTAGCCCGTGCAGCGGCAGGCGTTGCGGTATTTGGTGAACCAGGCGCGGATGTCCTCCCGGCCGGGGTCGGGGTTTTCCGCCAGGAGGGCCTTGGCCGAGACGATGAAGCCCGGCGTGCAGAAGCCGCACTGGGCGCCGCCGTGGACGATCCAGGCCAGCTGCAGGGGGTGCATGTGATCCGGTGTGCCCACCCCTTCGATGGTGGTGATCTCGGCCCCCTCGGCGACCTTGGCCATCTTGGTGACGCACGAGCGCACCAGCTTGTTGTCGAGAATCACGTTGCAGCAGCCGCACTGGGCTTCGCCGCAGCCGATCTTGGTGCCGGTGAGACCCAGCTGGCCCCGCAGCACGTTGGCAAGACTTTCCTCGGCCGAGGCGATGACCGTCCGGTCGACCCCGTTGACCTTCACTGTTCGTTTGATCATACACTCCCCCTTTGGCATGCGTTAGGAAACTTCCCTGATCGGGTATGGTTCGGTGCGGTCAGCCTTTCCCGAAACCGCACAGCGGATAGCGGCAGGTCGGACACCCGGAGCAGAAACCGCCATGGCCCATGGCGGCAATGGTCTCCCGGGTGACCGGTTCGTCGGCCAGCAGGCGCGGCAGCACCAGATCGAAGATGCTCGTGCGATAGTACATGACGCATCCCGGCAGCCCCACCACGGGCACTTCGCCGATGTAGGCCAGCATGAACATGGCCCCCGGGAAGATCGGGGCGCCGTAGGAAACCTGGCGCCCGCCGGCGGCGCGGATGCTGGCCGGGGTGCGGTCGTCGGGGTCGACCGACATGCCGCCGGTGACCATGATCATTTCAGCCCCTTCGTCGATCAGGTCATGGATGGCGGCGACGGTCATCGGCTGGTCGTCGGAGACCAGGATCTGGCGGATCACCTCGCAGCCCAGGGCCGCGCACTTTTCCCGGATCACAGGCCCGAAGCCGTCCTCGATGCAGCCGTGGTAGACCTCGCTGCCCGTGGTCACCAGCCCCACGCGGCGGGACCGGTAGGGTTTCACCTGGATCAGGGGAAACGCCGCGCCGCAAATCCGTTCGACCTCCCGGATCGGATCTTCGGCGATGACCAGCGGCACCACGCGGGTTCCGGCCACGGCCTGGCCGGCCCGGACCGGCTGCAGGGTGTGCAGGGTGGAAAAGACGATCTTGTCGATGCTGTTGATGCGGGTCAGGGCGTCGACATCGATCTTGAGGAGGCCTTCGATCTCGGCGTGCAGGTTGATGCGCCCTTCGGAAGGCGCGGTCAGCCGCAGCCCGGGGCCGGCGGCCCCGCGGGCGATGCGCGCGGCAGCGTCGTTTTCGTGCAGGCTGCCCGGCTTGAGCTCGAGAACGTAGATGTGCTCCTTGCCCATCTTCAAAAGGGCTGGAACTTCCGCTGCCTGGATGATGTGACCTTTTTTGAAGGCCGGCCCTTTTTCCCTGCCGGGAATGATGCGGGTCACATCGTGGGCCAGCACACGGCCGACGGCTTGCTGAACGGGGATGGCGTGTATCATTTCAATATCAATTCCGATAGGATTGAGCGCGAGGATGGCGACTCCCTCACAGGCGTTGCACCCCGTGTTGCCGTTTTCAGATCTGCCGCGGATAAGACCATGGTTGAATCGAGAGGCCCTCTGTGGCCAGGGGGGCGCTTGGAATGGTATGTATCATATACGGCCGTACATATGTCAATAATGATATTAAAGGTGGCGCAAAACCTTCCGGCGCTGAGATAGGAAGGGCGGTTATCGATTGCGGTTACAATTCAAGCGTTGGCTGGCATCTTAGAGGTGGGCACAGCGTCGTCGCCAACCGCCGGCATGCCCAAGAGCTGCCGGCGGCGGCTGCGTTTTATTCAGCAATCAAGGGGTGGGTGATCCGATAAATGACATGAAGCGCTGTTTGAATTCGGGCCGGGGAAAGACCCCGTCCTCCCGCACGATGTAGTCCACGTGATTCAGGTCCACCAGGCAGTGGGAGTGGATGGTCATGGAATAGGCGGTCTGGCCCTCCGTGCGCGTTTCCCGCTTTTCGTGGATGCGGTGGTCGTGGCTGGGCTTGTGGGAGAACTTGAGGCTGTTGGCAAAGAGATAGATGGGCACCTTGTTCAGATGGCAGAGGCTGACCACCTCGGCGGAGCCCAGGGGGCAAACGGCCTTGTTGTCGGGGGTGATGGAAACGGTGCCCAGGAAAAATTTGTTGGCCTTGGCGATGCAGTTGCTCAGGTTGTATTCCGGGACGACTTCATGGTCGATGTCTTCGTCCGAGGCGGTCCAGATCAATTTGCGGGTCTTGGTGAAGTCCTGTTTCAGGATGAGGACTTCGAAGGGCTTGCCGATCTTGTGGGCCTTGACCAGGGTGTCGCGAATGGCGGCACTGGTGGTGTAGACGATGATCACGTCGTAGCGGTCGATGCACTGCAGGCCGCTTTCCGTCATCTGCTCCCCGATGGCCTTGAGCCGTTCGATCTGCTTTTCCAAAACGGCGGCGATTTCCGTTTTGGTGGCCTCGCAGTCGTCGCTGTAACGGCCGGCCATCTCCTCCTCGAAGGCCTCGATCAGATGGACCAGGGGCGTGATCTGGGGCTCGGTGTTTTTGATGGAGGTGACCAATTCGCCGACCAGCGGTTCGAGTTTTTCGCCGGGGCACCTGAGATCGCGGATCGAGCGCAGAAAGGATTCCAGGGCCACCAGGGTCGTGCCGTAGGCGCCCAATACGTCGTCATGGTCGCGAAAGAGTTTGTAGAGATTTTCCCGATCGATTGCTTTCATAGGGACATCCACAGATAAAGGGACAGGTAGACGGATGCGATCACCAGGGTGATCAGGGTGATCACGGCACTCACCTTCATGAACTCCAGAAAACGGATCTCGATGCCGTGGCGCTTGGCGATGCCCACCGAGACGATGTTGGCCGAGGCGCCGATCATGGTGAGGTTGCCACCCAGGCAGGCGCCGAGGGAAAGGGCCCACCAGAGAATGTCATTCGGAATGGGATGGGACTCGAGCATGAGCTGGACGATGGGGATCATGGTGATGGTAAAGGGGATGTTGTCCAGAAACCCGGAGGCGATGCCCGAGACCCATTGCACCATCAGCACGATCACGTAGGGATTGTCGCCCACCCGCAGAAACACGTTGTGGGCGATCCATTCCAGGACGTGTTTCTCTTCCAGAACCCCCACCAGTATGAACAGACCGGCAAAGAACAACAGGGTGGTCCATTCGATCTCCTCCATGAGGTGTTCCACGTCGAGCTTGGTGATCATGATGAGCAGGAGGGCCACGGTCAGCGCCGCCACCCCCGGGGACATGCCCGTGATGGTCTGGGTGACGAACAGCAAAATGGCCAGGGTCAGGCAGGCCAGCCCCTTGATCAGAAAGACCCGGTCGATCCGGGTGACCAGAAACTCGTTGCGGATCTTTTCGAGCAGCAGCTGCACGCTGAACAACTTGGCCAGGTTGGTGTCGATGGGCTGAAACTGTTCACGGTTGGCGGCCCACAAGTAGAGCAGCCCGACGGCGAAGCAGATCAATACCGGCAGCGTGAGGTTCAAGAGAAAGGCATTGAAGGTCAGGCCGACCTTGGACCCGATGATGATGTTCGGCGGATCGCCGATCAGGGTGGCCGTGCCGCCGATGTTGGAGATGACCGCCTGGCTGATGACATAGAGTTTGGGGTCGAGCCCCATGCCCACGGTCAGCTCGATGACGATGGGAATGACGATCAGGACGGTGGTCACGTTGTCCAGAAAGGCCGAGAGAATGGCCGTGACGATCGAGAAGAAGAGCAGGATCTTGAGCGGGCTGCCCTTGGTGCGTTCGGCGATGCGCACCGAGAGCATGGTGAAGACGCCGGTGCGCCGCAGGATGGCCACGATGGTCATCATACCCAGCAGCAGCATGATGGTTTCCGTATCGATGTAGGAAACGGCCTCGTGTTCTTCCACAACGTGCAGGATGAGCAGCACCATGACGCCGAAGAGGGCGGCGACGGCCTTGTTGACCAGCTCGAAGGTAATGGCCACATAGACCAGCAGAAAGACGATGATCGGTAAGAGGGCCCCTTCCATATGGGTTTTCCTCCTTGATGGGTAGTGGATCCATGGCATCCAGCGAGAATGCAAGGGGCGGACTATAGAGCCGCGAAAACGGTTGTGGCAATCGTTATTTTTCGATGTCGATTCAGCGCCTAAAAGTGATTCATAGTCTCCCGGCCCGGCGCCGGCCACCCGGCAGGGGGCCTTCCGCAACCCTTGCTGCAGGGAGGCTTCGACGATTCGGCCTCCGAGGTTGAATTCACGCGGCATAGATTCTATAGTGAGTGCTCATCCAGCCCGCCGTTGGCCGGCGGGGCTGGATGAGCGAGGTATGCGTTGGTACGAAACTGCGGCGGGGGCCGGCGTTGTGGCCGCGTGACGGCGGCAGCATGCGCGATGGTCGCCCAAGATGATCCGGACGTCCTGCGATGATGGCCAAGAACAAAGAGCGGCTGGGCCGGTTTCACGACCGGTTCAGCCCCGGCGACCAGGTGCTGGTGCTCATGAGCGCCGACCCGGATGCCATTGCCAGTGCCATGGCGGTCAAACGCCTGCTCTGGCGGCGGGTGGCCGGCATCACCATCGGCCATTGCAATGTCATCCAGCGTCCGGACAACCTGACCATGCTCAAACTGCTGGATGTGCGCGCGGTGCATCTGGATGCTATCGACCCCGAGAAGTTTCCCCGCAAGGTGCTGGTCGACTCCCAGCCCGGCCATAACGAAGCGCTGGGCCGCTTTTCATACGACGCCATCATCGATCACCACCCCGACAGCCGGCCCTCAGCCGGTTATGTGGATATCCGGCCCAACTACGGCGCCACGGCCTCCATCATGACCGAATACCTCAGAGCCGCCAAAATCAAGCCGAGCCGCAAGCTGGCCACCGGTCTGTTCCACGCCATCAAGACCGACACCCACAATTTCGAGCGCGAGACCCAGATTGAAGATGTGATTGCATTTCAGTATCTTTTTCGGTATGCGAATATCCCTTTGGCCCGCCGCATCGAACAGGCCGACCTGAAATTGGACTACCTTCCGTTTTTCCGCAAGGCCATTCAGGGGCGTCGTTTTCGCAAGGGAAAACTCTTCGCCCACCTCGGTGCGGTGCCGCATGCGGACGTCTGCGTCCTGATCGCCGATTTTTTCATGCGCGTGGAGGACGTGGCCTGGAGTCTGGTATCGGGACTTTGCGATGGACAGCTCGTGGTCATCGTGCGCAATGACGGGATCCGCAAGAATGCGGGCGAGCTGGCCCGCGGCAGCTTCGGGGAATTCGGTTCGGCCGGGGGCCACGCCACCATGGCGCGCGGTGAGCTGCCCCTGGCGGAGGTGGACGCGGCGGTGGACTGCACCAATGGCAAGTCGATCCTGGAATGGGTGATCCACCGGGTGGAACAGCGGAGCTGGACAGGCGGTGACGACCATGACGCATAAGAAGGACGAGGCGATCGAAGTTACCGTTCTGGGTTCGGGCACCTGCGTTCCGAGCCTGGAGCGCAGTGCCTGCGCGGTCCTGATGCAGATCGGCGACCGCCAACTGGTCTTCGATGCCGGCCCCGGCACCATGCGGCGCCTGCTCGAGGCCGGCACGGACATCTATCACATCGATTATCTGTGCTTCAGCCATTTCCATCCGGACCACAGCGCCGAGCTGGTGCCCCTGTTGTTTGCCACGAAATATCCGGACGCTTCGCGTCGCCGCAAGCCCCTGACCGTTGTCGGGGGGCCGGGCTTCAACCACTTCTTCGCCGGCTTGACAGCGGTATACGGCGACTGGATCCAGCTCGCGGAAGACAAGGTTGCCTATATCGAAACGGGCCCCGCGGGCGTTTCCGCGATAGACGGAGACGGGTTTCGCATCCGTAGCGCACCGGTGGCGCACAACCCGGAAAGCGTGGCCTATCGGGTGGAGACCCCTGCCGGGGTGTCGGCGGTCTATTCCGGGGATACGGATTATTCGGCCAATCTGGTGTCCCTGGCCCGGGGGGCCGATCTTCTGATCTGCGAGTCGGCGGTGCCGGATGGGCAGAAAGTCCGCGGCCATCTCACCCCTTCTTTAGCCGGGCAAATGGCCGCCGAGGCAACGGTGGGTCGCCTGCTGCTGACCCATTTTTATCCGGCCTGCGACGATGCGGATTTGGCCGCCCAGTGCCGACGGACCTATGACGGCCCCCTGCTGCTGGCCGAGGATCTACTACGTGTGACGGTAGGCTGATTTCAATGCGGTATTACCCCGTATATCTTGACATGCAGGGCCGCAGGGCGCTGGTCGTGGGCGGCGGCGCCGTGGCCAGTCGCAAGGCGGAAACCCTGCTGCGGGCCGGCGCCCGGGTGACCGTGGTCAGCCCCCGGGCGCGTCCGTCGCTGCAGGCGCTGGCCCATGAGGGGTGTTTGACCTGGCATGTCCGCCCCTATCGGTCCACAGACATGGAAGGCGCCTTTCTGGCCTTCAGCGCCACCGGCGATCCGGAGGTGAACCGCCATATCGCGGCGGATGCCGCCCGCCACGGCGTGCTCTGCAATTTTGCCGACGCACCGGAGCGCGGGCACTTTCTTCTGCCTTCGATCGTGGAGCGGGGCGACCTGCTCATCAGCATTTCCACCTCCGGCACCAGCCCCGCGGTGGCCCGCCGACTGCGGCAGGCGCTGGAGGCTCATTTCGGCGAAGAATACGGGCCGTATCTACGGCTCTTGGGGCGGGTGCGGAAGCATTTATTGGCGCGGGAACACGCCCCCGAGGCGCACAAGCAAGTGTTCGAGCGCTTGATCGACGGCGGCCTTTTGGCACTGGTCAAGGCCGGTGACCAAAACGGCATGGAAGCGCTGCTCAAATCGGTTTTGGGCGATGACGTCGACCACCGGCGGCTGCTGGGCGGAATCCAACGTTAGCGGATGACGGAGGCGCAAGATTTCTTCATGACGATCGGCATCCTTGGCACCCTGGGTTTTTACACCCTCAGCACGGCGGCCTATCTGGCCTTTCTCTTCATCCAGAAAAAGGTTTTGCACCGTTGGGGCGTGGGGCTGCTTTCGACCGGATTCGGTGTTCACACCCTGTCCATCGGCTACGCCACCTTTGCTGCGGGCCATATCCCCGTCAACACCCTGCGGGATACGCTGTCCTTTGCCTGCTGGGCCGTGGCCGGTGTTTTTTTGCTGTTTCACTATCGCTATCGCTTGAAGATCATGGGGATTTTTGCAGCGCCGCTGACCGCCGCCACCATGGCGCTGGTGGCCGTCATGCCGGCCACGACCATGGCCGCCAAACCGGTGCTCAAGAGTTTCTGGCTGGTGTCCCACGTTACCTTCATCTTCATCGGCGAGGCCGGCATGGCCCTGGCCTGTGGGCTGGGCATCCTTTACCTGATCCAGGAGCGGGCCATCAAATCCAAGAAGCCGGGTTTTTTCTTCCGGCGCCTGCCGTCCCTGGGGCAGTTGGACGCCGCCGGCTATGCCTGCATTCTGGGGGGCTTTTTGATGATGACCCTCGGTCTGATCATGGGGCTGGTGTATGCCAAGAACGTCTGGGGGCGCTTCTGGAGCTGGGATCCCAAAGAGGTCTGGTCGGGCATCACCTGGCTGCTGTATGCGGTCATGATTCATTTGCGGCTATCGGTGGGATGGCACGGACGCCGTTCGGCCATGATGGCCATCATCGGTTTTGCCGTGGTGCTGTTTACCTTCCTGGGGGTCAATCTCTTTCTCTCCGGACATCACGGCGAGTTTACGCAATGGTAGCCAACACGGCCCCGCGCGCCGGTGATGCGCCGCGCGGCCTCCTGGCAAGAACGCACAACGAGCGCCCCGGGCGGCCATAACGATTGAAGATCGACAAGCGTGACATACTTCTGATCGGGCTCAACCACAAAACGGCCCCGGTGGAAATCCGCGAATGCATCGGCTTTGCGGGCGACCAGACCGACCAGGCCCTGTTGGCCCTGCATGCCCTCGATGCGGTCCACGAGGTATTGCTGTTGTCCACCTGCAACCGGGTCGAAGTCCTCCTGACGACACCGGACAGGGACACGGCGGCCCGTCAGGTGATCGCCTTCCTGTCGGCAACCAATGACATTCCGGCCACCGAATTCGAAGACAAACTCTATCGCCACGCCGGCGACGCGGCCGTGCGCCATATATTCCGGGTGGCGTCCAGCCTCGATTCGATGGTGGTCGGCGAGCCGCAAATTCTGGGACAGATCAAGGACGCCTATCGCTTGGCGGCGACCAAGAAAACCTCCGGGGTCATTCTCAATCGCCTGCTGCACAGGACCTTTCTGGTGGCCAAGCGCATCCGCACGGAAACCGGCATCGGGGACCATGCCGTGTCCATCAGCTATGCGGCCATCGAACTGGGACGGAAAATCTTCGGCGACCTGGAAGGGCGCAAGGTCCTTTTGATCGGGGCCGGGGAAATGGCCGAGCTGGCCGTCGAGCATCTCATCCGCAACCGGGCCGATACGATTCTGGTGGCCAACCGCACTTTTGAGCGGGGGGTCGAACTGGCCCGACGTTTCAATGGGCGGGCGATACGCTTCGAGGAGATCGGCGAGGGATTGGAGACCGTGGACATCGTGATCAGCTCCACGGGGGCCGCGGACTATGTCATACGCCGGGATCTGGTCAAAGGGGCCATGCGCCGCCGCCGCAACCGGCCGCTGTTTTTCATCGACATCGCCGTGCCGCGGGATATCGACCCCGCCATCAACCGCCTCAACAACATCTACGTCTACGACATCGACGATCTCAAGGGCGTCATCGAGGAGAACATCGAGGACCGCCAGCGGGCGGCCGTGAAGGGGGAGCGGCTGGTGGACGAGGCCGTGATCCGTTTTCGCCAGTGGTACGAGAGTCTCGATGTGGTGCCGACCATCGTTGAGCTGCGGCGCAAGTTCGAGAATGTGATCCGGGCCGAGGTGGCCCGCACCTTTGCGGGCGGCGCCCCCGAGGGAATTGCCCCGGAGACTTTGGACAAGATGGTCCATGCCCTGGTCAACAAAATCCTGCACGATCCGACCACCATCCTCAAACGCGAAGAGGGCCACGGCAACAAGGCCCAATTGCTGGCGGCGGTGCGCAAGCTTTTTCAGCTGGACGACAACGACGATGGTGTCCGTTCATAAAGGGCATCTTTCGGTCCCTGGCGGCGTTCTCGCCTCCTGCCGGTCCTCGGCGTA